>NZ_CP146077.1:3961250-4283333 GCF_037023725.1 Pseudomonas bubulae | reverse complement strand
GCTCGGCGCGAGCCTTCTCGGTGAGGCCGCGGCCGATGATCAGCGGAATACGGCCGCCAGCGCGTACTTCGTCCAACAGAACCGGGGTTTTCAGTTCGAAAGTGGTGATGACTTCGTCAGTACCGTGCTTGCAGACTTTGCCTGCGTGCGGGTACAGGTCGATCACGTCGCCCATGTTGATGTTGGAAACATCAAATTCGATTGGCAGTGCGCCAGCATCTTCCATGGTGTTGTAGAAGATCGGAGCGATTTTGCTGCCGAAGCAGAAACCGCCGGCACGCTTGTTCGGTACATAAGGAACGTCGTCGCCGAAGAACCACAGTACGGAGTTGGTTGCCGACTTGCGCGACGAACCGGTACCGACTACGTCACCGACGTAAGCGATAGGGAAGCCCTGGCCGCGCATTTCTTCGATTTGCTTCATCGGGCCGATGGAGCCTTGCACGTCCGGCACGATACCGTCACGGGCCATTTTCAGCATGGCCAGGGCGTGCAGCGGGATGTCAGGGCGCGACCAGGCGTCCGGTGCCGGCGACAGGTCGTCGGTGTTGGTTTCGCCGGTTACCTTGAACACGCGCAGGCTGATTTTGTCAGCCAGGGTAGGGCGGTTCTTGAACCACTCGCCGTCAGCCCAGGACTGCACCACGGCTTTGGCGTGGGCATTGCCGTTCTTGGCTTTTTCTGCAACGTCGTGGAAGGCGTCAAACATCAGCAGGGTGTGCTTGAGTTGCTCGGCGGCAACCGGAGCCAGCTCCGCGTCGTCCAGCAGGTCAACCAGGGTCACGATGTTGTAGCCGCCCTGCATGGTGCCAAGCAGTTCAACAGCGCGTTTTTTGCTGATCAGCGGAGAGGTCGCTTCGCCTTTGGCAATCGCGGCCAGGAAGCCGGCTTTTACGTAAGCAGCTTCGTCAACACCCGGCGGAATGCGGTTGGTGATCAGGTCTACGAGGAATTCTTCTTCGCCGGCAGGCGGGTTTTTCAGCAGCTCAACCAGGCCTGCGGTTTGTTCGGCGTTAAGCGGCTGGGGAACGATACCCAGTGCTGCGCGCTCTTCGATATGTTTGCGGTAGGCTTCAAGCACAGTTATTACCCTCATCATTGGTCCCAAATGGGTGTCCGGGACGCTCATCCAGGAATGCCGAGCACTCATGCGCTGCGCGGCTTTATGAGCCGCTTGGCCAGAGTTTCAAGGATTCCCAACAGAAGCTGTTTTCAAAGTTTTACGCCTTCCGAACGGGGGAGATGATGAATGTCGGTGGGGGTATCTGCAGTGCAAACACCCCTCACCAACACCGTTCTTCGGGATCAACTGTGCTCGTGACGCTTTGAAAACAGCTTCTAACGGACATTGGCGCCTTAAAAGGCAGGCCGATTCTACGGTAAAAACTTGTTAAAGGTAAGTTAGGCCCTGAAGGTTGAGGGGTGATCTGCGTTAGACAAAGGGCTAACATGGCCACCTGTTTCGTTCTGCAGTGCTCTATTTCGCCATGTCCAATCAAACCATCAAGACCCCCTGCATAGGCCTTTGCTCAACGGTTTACGGCGACCTTGTGTGCCGTGGTTGCAAGCGTTTCCATCATGAAGTGATCAACTGGAACGGTTACAACGAGGAAGAAAAGCGTGCCGTGTGGCGTCGGCTCGAGCAGTTGTTGGTGCAGGTGATGGCCGGCAAGGTCGAAGTGTTCGACCGGGCCACGCTGCGTGACCAGCTGGTGGCGCGCAAAATCCGCTTTGTGCCTGCCCAGTCCGAGTATTGCTGGGCCTACCAGCTGATTGCCCGCGGGGCGCGGGTGATCAACCAGCTGGAGCTGTACGGCATGGTGCTGTTGCCGGAGTTTCGCGGCTGGCCGCTGACCGATCTGCGCGATGCCATTGATCGGGAATTTTTCCTCCTGTCCGAAGCGCATTATCAGCGCTATATCGCCCCGGGCTTTCTGAAGGATGCGTTTGGCGAGTAAGCGCTCAGAGCTTGCTCGCCAGTTGCTCCAGATGCTCGACGATGTCATCGGGCTTGAGCACCAGAATGTCGCTTTCCAGCTTGTCGATCACCACTTCGGCGGTATTGCCGATCAGGGCCCCGGAAAAACCGGTACGGGCGACGGTGCCCATCACGGTGACCACGGCGTCCAGGTTTTTGGCTACCCGCGGAATGATCACGTCCGCCGGGCCTTCTTCAATATGCAGGCGGCTGTCGTCAATTTCGCATTGTTGCTGGAAGACTTTACATTCTGCGCGGTAGGTCTGTTCCAGCTCGGTATCCAGCGGGTAGACCGCGTCGACTGTTGCGAGCATTGGCGCCGGGTGGGCGCTGACCACATGCAGTTCGGCATGGGCCATGCTGGCGATGCGAAAGCCGTGGTCGACAATGCTGGTATGCAGGGCCATATGCTCCGGGTCGTTATTGCCCACGTCGACGGCTGCCAGTATCACGCCGTGCTCCCAGCTCTGTGCTGTTTTGGCCAGCAGCACCGGGCTTGGGCAATAGCGCAGCAGTTTCCAGTCTTCAGGGGTCAGCAGGACTTTTTTTAGCGGGTTGTCGGGCACATGCTGTTTGATCACCAGCCCGCAGTTGTGCGCCTGCTGCACTTTGATAATGGTGGCGTGCTGGCTTTCGTGCCAGGCCTGCTCGCTGCTCACACTGTAGGCTTCGCTTTTGAGGCTGCTTTCAAGCACGCTCAGCAGGGCTGAGTGGTCATTTTTTTTATCGCAGATCAATAGATGCAGATGCGCCTTGGTGTGACTGGCAATGTGCTTGGCCCGCTTGAGTGCGAGGCTTTCCATCAGGTGAGGCTCGATGACGACCAACAGGCTGTTAATGCTGTGCATGACCGGTGACTCCACATGTAATAGAAAAGGCGTGCATTCACTATAGTTGGTCGGCAGTTGAACCTGCGTTGATGCATATCAAGTTGTGTCGTTGGTGCTGCGCGCCGGGGCCCGTATAATCACCGGCTCGCCTCAATTCAGTCTTTGTGAGTCCCATGTCAGCAATTGTTCAAATCACTGCCGGTCTGCCGTGCAATTCCCAATGTCTGGGAGTGTGCGCGTGAATCTTCCTGAAATTCATGAGTTCCTGGGTTGCCGAACGCCTGACGGCTGGATTGCAGCGGCACTGGCTGATCAGGAAACCCTGCTGATCGATCACAAAAACTGCGAGTTCAAGGCCGCCAGCACGGCGCTGAGCCTGATCGCCAAATATCACTCCCATGTTGACCTGATCAATATGATGTCGCGTCTGGCTCGTGAAGAGCTGGTGCACCACGAGCAAGTCATGCGTCTGATGAAAAAGCGCAAGATCGAGCTGCGCCAGCTATCGGCCGGGCGCTATGCCTCGGCGCTGCGCAAGGTGGTGCGCAACCATGAGCCGGTCAAACTGGTGGATACCCTGGTGGTGGGGGCGTTTATCGAGGCCCGCAGCTGCGAGCG
Source organism: Pseudomonas bubulae (assembly GCF_037023725.1). Classification (NCBI taxonomy): domain Bacteria; kingdom Pseudomonadati; phylum Pseudomonadota; class Gammaproteobacteria; order Pseudomonadales; family Pseudomonadaceae; genus Pseudomonas; species Pseudomonas bubulae. The sequence goes on along the minus strand of NZ_CP146077.1, from coordinate 4,279,907 downwards.
TTTCGAGGCGCTGGTGCCGCATCTGGACGAAGAGCTCGGCAAGTTCTACTTCGGTCTGCTCAAGAGCGAGGCCCGACATTTCCAGGGTTATCTGAAGCTGGCCTACCAGTATGGCGACGCCAAGGATATCGCCCAGGTGATCGAGCGGGTGAGGGCGGCGGAGCAGGAGCTGATTGAGTCGCCGGATGTTGAATTCCGCTTTCATAGTGGTGTGCCGGCAGTTTCTTGAGTCTTCTGTAGATCTACTGTGGGAGCGGGCTTGCTCGCGATACAGACGCTGCGGTCTGTCATGCAGGCAGGGCGATGCCCTCGCGAGCAAGCCCGCTCCCACAACAATCCCGCCATTATCTAGATAGTTGCTCTCTTAGGCACCGGTTTGCGTGCCCGCTGAAAAACCAGATAGATAGCCACCTAATAATCGGCTTGACATTAGCTGCCTAGACAGTAATATTTAGAAACATTACTGCCTAGGCAGCTTCCTGGTGCCCTGATGAAGCATTTTCACCCCGATAACTTTCAAAACTGCACCCTGGGTTTGCTCCTGGGGCGCACGGCCATGCTCAAAGACAAGATCATTGACCGCCATATGGAGCCTTACGGCATCACCGCGGCGCAGTTCAAGGTGCTGATCATCATGGCCCAGTTCGACGTCGACACTCCGGCTGAGCTTTGCCGCCATCTGTGCCTGGACAGCGGCTCGATGACGCGCATGCTCGATCGTCTTGAGCAGAAAAACCTGCTGGTGCGCCAGCGTTCCGAGGCTGACCGTCGCCAGGTGCGGCTGGTACTGAGCGAAGACGGCAAGGCCCTGGCAGGCCTTCTGCCGAAGGTCGGTGCCGATGCGATGAACCAGCTGGCCGGCGCCATCAGCCCGCAAGAACTGCAAAGCCTGGAACAGATCCTCAAGAAAATACTGTTGGCAGCGGGTGATCCCATCACTGTCATGCGTTTAGGTGAAAAATGAGCCACAAGACACTGCGTACAGGCCTGAGCCTGGTTTTTACGTCGATGCTGCTGGCCGGTTGTGCCAGCTACAGCGGGCTGAACACCGAGGGCGTGAGCCAGGACGGGAAAAACCTGGAAGCGGCCAGGACCCTTGCAGGCATTGCCGTCAGCCCGGCGGCATGGCCTGAAAAGGACTGGTGGAAGCGCCTGGGCGACACTCAGCTGGATGGCTTGATCGAACAAGCGTTGCGCGACAGCCCTGATATGCAAATAGCGAGTGCCCGCGCCCATCAAGCAACGGCTGCAGCCGGGGCTGCAGATGCCGCACGCATGCCGACCCTGGATGCCGAGGCCGATGTTTCGCGTTCGCGCCTGTCGCGTTCCCAGGATCCGACCGGCCAGGGTGGCCGTTACGACACGCTACGTAACGCCAGCCTGACATTTAATTACACCTTCGACCTATGGGGTGGCCAGCGTGCGGCCTGGGAAGCGGCGTTGGGCCAGGCCCGCGCTGCCGAAGTCGACACTCAGGCCGCGAGCCTGACCCTGGCTGCCGATGTAGCGCGGGGGTATAGCAGCCTGGGACATGCCTTTATCGTGCGCGACCTGGCCAGGGATGACCTGGAACGCACCGGTAAAATGCTGGACCTGAGCAAGCGCCGCCTGCAAGCCGGTATCGACAGCCATTACCAGTACCAGCAAACCGAAAGCCTTGAGGCCAGCTCCCAGGAGCAGTTGATCAATGCTGAAAAACAACTCAAAAGTGCACGCATCGCGCTGGCGGTGTTGTTGGGCAAGGGGCCGGACCGCGGGATGGATATCGCTCGCCCGAAAACCCTCGCCCCGGGCGCCGTGGCGTTACCGAGCAGCTTGCCAGCTGAACTGCTGGGGCGTCGCCCCGATCTGGTGGCTGCGCGCTGGCGGGTAGAGGCAGCGAGCAAGAATATTGCCGCCGCCCGGACGCGTTTTTATCCCAATCTCAATTTGAGTGCAGCGGCGGGAACCCAGTCGTTGCTGGGTGATGCGCTGTTCGGTTCTGCCAGTCGCTTCCTCAATATTGCCCCGGCGATTTCGCTGCCGATCTTTGATGGCGGGCGTTTGCGTGCCGGGCTGGACGCAGAGGACGCCAATTACGATCTGGCGGTGGCGCAATACAACAAGATCCTGGTCGGCGCCCTGGGCGATGTCAGTGACACCCTGGCGCAGTTAAGTGCCGTGGGCCAGCAGATAAGCGCCCAGCAACGGGCCACCCAGATCGCTCAGGAGTCGTTCGATACCGTCTTGCAGCGCTACGGCTCGGGTGTCGGCAACTACCTCGACGTGCTCAGCATCGAGCAGCAATTGTTGCAGGCGCAGCGCCAGCTGGCGGGCCTGAATGCCGAGCAGATCGACCTTTCGATTCAACTGATGCAAGCCCTGGGCGGCGGACTTGAGCCCGGCAATCCGGCTGCGGCCGCTCCCGCTGAAGCCCTCGCTGGCAGAATAATTTAGGTACCCGTCATGGCCACTGTGCAAACACCGAATGAAACGCAACAACCCCAGGACGCTGCCAGCCAGCGCAAACGCAAGCTCTGGCTGAGCGGCCTGGCAATTTTGGTCATCCTGCTCGGGCTGGGTGTCTGGGCCTGGGAAGAGCTCTATGGTCGCTGGAATGAAAGCACCGACGATGCCTATGTAAATGGCAACGTGGTTGAAATCACCCCGTTGGTCACCGGTACGGTGGTGAGTATCGGCGCCGATGATGGCGATCTGGTGCATGAAGGGCAGGTGCTGATTGACTTCGATCCGAGCGATGCCCAGGTCGGCCTGCAGAGCGCTGAAGCCAATCTGGCCCGTACCGTGCGCCAGGTACGCGGCCTGTTCAGTGATGTGAAGGGCATGAAAGCCCAGGTGGCTGCGCAGAAAGTTGAAGTGCAGAAAAACCAGGATAACTACAGCCGCCGTAAAAGCCTGGCAGCAGGCGGGGCGATCTCTCAGGAAGAGTTGTCCCATGCCCGGGATGATCTGTCTTCGGCGCAAAGCGCCTTGCGCAATGCCGAGCAAAAACTCGACACCACCCTGGCGCTGGTCGATAACACCACGGTGGCCAACCACCCGGATGTGAAGGCTGCAGCGGCGCAACTGCGCCAGGCGTACCTGGCCAATGCCCGTTCCACCCTGATTGCGCCGGTCACCGGTTATGTGGCCAAGCGCACCGTGCAGCTGGGCCAGCGGGTTCAGCCGGGCACGGCGTTGATGGCGGTCATTCCGCTTAACCAGCTGTGGATCGATGCCAACTTCAAGGAAACCCAGTTGCACAAGATGCGTATCGGGCAGGCGGTGGATATTGAGTCTGATATCTACGGCAGCGGCGTGAAATACAGCGGCACCATCGACAGTATCGGTGCCGGTACCGGCAGTGCATTTGCTCTGTTGCCCGCGCAAAATGCCACGGGCAACTGGATCAAGATTGTCCAGCGTGTGCCGGTGCGTATTCATATCAATGCCGATGAGCTGGCCGAGCACCCGTTGCGGGTCGGCTTGTCGACGACTGTGGATGTCAACCTGCGTGACCAAAGTGGTCCGGTTCTGGCTCAGCAACCGCCGCAAAAAGCTTCGTTCTCCACCACGGTGTATGCGCAGCAATTGGTCGATGCCGAAGCCCTGATTACGCGTTTGATTGACAGCAACAGCGCTGGCACTGGCGACATGGCCGCCCAACGCTGATTCGCCAATCCATGAGCCCCGCCGCAAGGGTGGGGCTGCATCCCCGGTTTTAAAGGATTTGCGATGAGTACAAACGCGTCATTTTCCCCTCCCAGCCTGGTAATGGCCACGATCGGCCTGTCGCTGGCGACCTTTATGCAGGTGCTGGACACCACCATCGCCAACGTCGCCTTGCCCACCATCTCCGGTAATCTTGGAGTGAGTTCGGAGCAGGGTACCTGGGTCATTACGTCATTTGCGGTCAGTAACGCGATTGCCTTGCCGTTAACCGGCTGGCTCAGCCGGCGTTTTGGTGAGGTTAAGTTGTTTCTGTGGGCCACGATGCTGTTCGTTCTGGCCTCGTTTTTGTGCGGTATTTCCACCTCGATGCCAGAGCTGGTCGGGTTTCGCGTGCTCCAGGGGTTGGTGGCAGGGCCGCTTTATCCCATGACCCAGACTTTGCTGATTGCGGTGTATCCCCCGGCAAAACGGGGGATGGCATTGGCATTGCTGGCAATGGTCACGGTGGTTGCACCGATTGCCGGGCCTATTTTGGGCGGCTGGATCACCGACAGTTACAGTTGGCCGTGGATCTTCTTTATCAATATCCCGATCGGTATTTTTGCCGTGATGGTGGTTCGCCAGCAACTCAAGGCGCGCCCGGTGGTGATTACCCGTCAACCGATGGATTACGTGGGACTAATCACCTTGATCATCGGTGTGGGTGCGTTGCAGATCGTGCTCGACAAGGGCAATGATCTGGACTGGTTCGAGTCCAGTTTCATCCTCTCGGGCACGGCGTTATCGGTAGTGGCACTGGCGGCCTTTATCATTTGGGAAATGACAGACAAGCATCCGATCGTCAACTTGCGCCTGTTTGCTCACCGTAACTTCCGGATTGGCACCATTGTGCTGGTGTTGGGTTATGCCGGGTTCTTTGGTATCAACCTGATTTTGCCGCAATGGCTGCAGACGCAGATGGGCTATACCGCTACCTGGGCCGGTCTGGCGGTGGCACCGATCGGGATCTTGCCGGTTTTGATGTCGCCCTTTGTGGGCAAGTACGCGAATAAATTCGACTTGCGCCTGTTGGCCGGGCTGGCCTTTTTGGCTATTGGCCTGAGCTGCTTTATGCGTGCCGAGTTCACCAATGAGGTGGATTTCCAGCATATCGCGATGGTGCAGCTGTTCATGGGGATTGGCGTGGCCCTGTTCTTTATGCCGACCTTGACCATTTTGATGTCGGATTTGCCGCCGCATCAGATTGCTGATGGCGCGGGGCTAGCGACCTTCCTGCGCACACTGGGCGGCAGCTTTGCGGCGTCCTTGACCACCTGGATCTGGATTCGCCGGGCGGATCAGCATCATGCCTACTTGAGCGAAAGCATCAGCGCCTATGACCCTGTGACCCGGCATACGCTCGAAAGCCTGGGGGGCGCCAGCACGCCCGCCTATGCACAGATGGACAAGATTCTGACCAGTCAGGCCTATATGTTCTCCACCGTGGATTACTTCACCATGATGGGTTGGCTGTTTATGGGCTTGATTCTGCTGGTGTGGCTGGCGAAACCACCGTTTATAGCCAAGGCGGGGCCGGCGACTAGCGGGCATTAGAGGTAGAGGGGCTGGAGCCCTGCAAGTCCCTTGTGGGAGCGAGCCTGCTCGCGAAAGTCGGCATGCGGTTTATCTGTGATGTTGTGCAGAAACCTTCGCGAGCAGGCTCGCTCCCACGAGTTTACTGTGCGCCAGGCGGAGCAAAATCAAACGGCGTCAGCTGCATGCCTTGCTCATCCACTTGCAGTACCCAGCCCTGGCGGTCCCAGTCACCCAGCACAATGCGCCGGGCGGTCTGTTCGCCGATCTGCAGTTTGTGTATCGCCGGGCGGTGGGTGTGGCCGTGAATCAGGGTGTGCACACCAAAGTGCGCCATGATCCGGGGTACTTCCTCGGGGGTCACGTCAACGATGTCGTTGGCTTTCATGCGGGTCTGGGCGCGGCTTTCGCTGCGCAGCTTGCGCGCCAGTTTATGCCGGGTGCTCAGCGGCAGGTGGCGCAGGACCCACAAAGTGACGGGGTTGCGCAGGATGCGTCGCAGGCGCATATAGGCTTCGTCGCGCGTGCACAGGCTGTCGCCGTGCATCAACAAAACCGGTTCGCCATAGAAGTCGACCACGCTGGGGTCTTTGATCAGGGTGCAGCCAGCCGCTTTACAAAAGGCCTGGCCCAGTAAAAAGTCGCGGTTGCCGTGCATCAGAAAGATCTGCGTGCCGGTCTCGCTCAGGATGCGCAGCGCTGCACAGATCGAGCGCTGATAGGGGGTCATGGCATCGTCGCCAATCCAGGCTTCGAAAAAGTCGCCCAGGATGTAGAGCGCCTGAGCCGAGCGCGCACGCCCGGTCAGGAAATCCAGAAACGCCCGGGTAATGTCCGGGCGCTCCTCTTCCAGATGCAAATCTGAAATCAGCAGTATCACTCAATGATCTCTGCTTTCTCGACGATCACGTCATCTTTAGGCACGTCCTGGTGGCCGGCTTTGGATGTGGTGGCAACGCCTTTGATCTTGTCTACTACGTCCTGGCCTGCAACGACTTTACCGAATACGGCGTAGCCCCAGCCCTGAGCGGTTTTGCCGCTGTGGTTGAGGAAGCTGTTGTCAGCCACGTTGATGAAGAACTGGGCGGAAGCCGAATGCGGTTCCATGGTGCGAGCCATGGCCACGGTGTACTTCTCGTTCGGCAGGCCGTTGTCGGCTTCGTTCTGGATGCTTGGACGCTTGTCTTTCTTTTCTTTCATGCCTGGCTCAAAACCGCCGCCCTGGATCATGAAGTTGCCGATTACACGGTGGAAAACGGTGTTTTCGTAGTGGCCGGCTTTTACGTATTCGATGAAGTTGGCTACGGTGATCGGTGCTTTTTCAGCGTTCAGTTCGATCACGATGTCGCCGTGGTTGGTGCTCAGTTTTACTTGGGTCATGGTCGTATCGCTCTATCAGGGAATTCGTCGGGCCGGGGAGCGGGGTGAACACACCTCAATCTCCCGGGCTGGCTGGGTAGATACAGCCGCGGGCGGAGTTTAGCGTGCTCGCACGGCATTTCGATGGTGTTTTTCCCATATGGGGACTAAAAGCCGGCATTTCAATCGCTTTGATTGAGCACCTGCTCTGTCAGTGACTTGGCGGCATCGGCTATGATAGGCGCTTTGATTTAGTCGGCCGACCCAGGCCGCGCACCCTGTTACGTTCAAGGATCCTATGAGCAAGCCCACTGTCGACCCCACTCTGAATCCAAAGGCTGGCCCTGCTGTCCCGGCTAACTTCCTGCGTCCAATCGTTCAGGCGGACCTAGACTCGGGTAAATACACACAGATCGTGACCCGCTTTCCGCCGGAGCCAAACGGCTATCTGCACATCGGTCATGCCAAATCCATTTGTGTGAACTTTGGGCTGGCTCAAGAGTTTGGCGGCGTGACGCATTTGCGTTTTGACGACACCAACCCGGCAAAAGAAGACCAGGAATACATCGACGCCATCGAAAGCGACGTCAAGTGGCTGGGCTTCGAGTGGGCCGGTGAAGTGCGTTACGCGTCGCAATACTTCGATCAACTGCACGAGTGGGCGATTTACCTGATCAAAGAAGGCAAGGCCTACGTCTGCGACCTGACGCCCGAGCAAGCCAAGGAATACCGTGGCAGCCTGACCGAGCCCGGCAAGAACAGCCCGTTCCGCGACCGCAGCGTTGAAGAGAACCTGGATCTGTTCGCCCGCATGACCGCCGGTGAGTTTGAAGACGGCAAGCGTGTGCTGCGCGCCAAGATCGACATGGCCTCGCCGAACATGAACCTGCGCGACCCGATCATGTACCGCATCCGTCATGCCCATCACCACCAGACCGGTGACAAGTGGTGCATCTACCCCAACTATGACTTCACCCACGGTCAGTCGGATGCCATTGAAGGCATCACCCATTCGATCTGCACCCTGGAGTTCGAAAGCCATCGTCCGCTGTACGAATGGTTCCTGGACAGCCTGCCAGTACCGGCGCGCCCGCGTCAGTACGAGTTCAGCCGTCTGAACCTCAACTACACCATCACCAGCAAGCGCAAGCTCAAGCAGCTGGTCGATGAAAAGCACGTCAACGGCTGGGATGACCCGCGCATGTCGACGCTGTCGGGTTTCCGCCGTCGCGGTTACACGCCTAAATCGATTCGTAATTTCTGTGACATGGTCGGCACCAACCGTTCTGACGGTGTTGTTGACTTCGGCATGCTGGAATTCAGCATCCGTGACGACCTTGATCACAGCGCGCCGCGTGCCATGTGCGTGCTGCGTCCATTGAAGGTGATTATTACCAACTACCCGGAAGGTCAGGTCGAAAACCTCGAGCTGCCTTGCCACCCGAAAGAAGACATGGGTGTACGGGTGCTGCCGTTTGCCCGTGAAATCTACATCGACCGTGAAGACTTCATGGAAGAGCCGCCAAAAGGCTACAAGCGTCTTGAGCCTGCGGGCGAAGTGCGTTTGCGCGGCAGCTATGTGATCCGTGCCGACGAAGCGATCAAGGATGCCGATGGCAACATCGTTGAACTGCATTGCTCGTACGATCCGCTGACCCTGGGTAAAAACCCTGAAGGTCGCAAGGTCAAGGGTGTTGTGCATTGGGTGCCGGCGGCTGCCAGCGTCGAATGCGAAGTGCGTTTGTATGATCGTCTGTTCCGCTCGCCGAACCCTGAAAAGGCCGAAGACGGCGCGGGCTTCCTGGAAAACATCAACCCTGACTCGCTGCAGGTACTGACCGGTTGTCGTGCTGAACCCTCGCTGGGCAATGCACAGCCGGAAGACCGTTTCCAGTTCGAGCGCGAAGGCTACTTCTGCGCAGATATCAAGGACTCGAAACCCGGTCACCCGGTATTCAACCGTACCGTGACCCTGCGTGATTCGTGGGGCCAGTGATCAAGTTTTGAAGGAACAAGCCGTGCTTACGATCTACAACACGCTCACCAAGAGCAAAGAAGTTTTCAAGCCGCTGGACGGCAACAATGTGCGCATGTACGTGTGCGGCATGACCGTGTACGACTACTGCCACATCGGCCATGGTCGCAGCATGATTGCCTTCGATCTGGTGACCCGCTGGTTGCGTTTCAGCGGCTACAACCTGACCTACGTGCGCAACATTACGGACATTGAAGACAAGATCATCAATCGTGCGCGTGAAAACGGCGAGCCTTTCGAGGTGCTGACCGAGCGCATGATCGCGGCCATGCATGAAGATGAAGCGCGGCTCAATATCCTCAAGCCGGATATGGAGCCTCGTGCCACGGATCATATCCCTGGCATGCACGCGATGATCCAGACCCTGATCGACAAGGGTTACGCCTATGCCCCGGGCAATGGTGACGTGTACTACCGCGTTGCCAAGTTCATGGGCTACGGCAAGCTGTCGCGCAAAAAGATCGAAGATCTGCGCATCGGCGCGCGCATCGAGGTCGACGAGGCCAAGGACGATCCGCTGGACTTCGTGTTGTGGAAAGGCGTCAAGCCTGGCGAGCCGAGCTGGGAGTCGCCGTGGGGCCCGGGTCGTCCGGGCTGGCACATTGAATGCTCGGTGATGTCTACCTGCTGCCTGGGTGAGACCTTCGATATTCATGGCGGCGGCAGCGACCTGGAGTTTCCGCACCATGAGAACGAAATCGCCCAAAGCGAGGCGGCTACGGGTAAAACCTACGCCAATGCCTGGATGCATTGCGGGATGATTCGCATCAATGGCGAGAAGATGTCCAAGTCCTTGAACAACTTCTTCACCATTCGCGACGTTCTGGCGAAGTATCACCCGGAGGTTGTGCGTTATCTGTTGGTGTCGAGCCACTACCGTAGTTCGATCAACTATTCGGAAGACAATCTCAAGGATGCCAAGGCAGCCCTTGATCGCTTCTATAACGCACTGAAAGGGTTGCCCAAGGTTGCTCCGGCCGGTGGTGAAGCCTTTGTTGAGCGCTTTACCCAGGTCATGAACGACGACTTCGGTACGCCGGAAGCCTGTGCGGTGCTGTTCGAGATGGTTCGCGAGATCAACCGGTTGCGCGAAACCGATCTGCAGGCGGCTGCCGGTCTGGCGGCACGTCTCAAGCAATTGGCCGATGTGCTGGGTGTGTTGCAGCTTGAAGCGGATGACTTTCTGCAGGCCGGTGCTGAAGGCAAGATCGATGCCGCTCAGGTGCAGGCCTTGATCGATGCGCGTCTGGCTGCCCGCGCTGCCAAGGACTGGGCGGAGTCTGACCGTATCCGTGATCAGCTCGCGGCAATGGGTGTGGTGCTGGAAGACAGTAAAGGCGGGACAACCTGGCGCTTGGCTGACTAGATTGCCCGTTGTGTGAACAAAAGCCCGTACGGGGCGTGATGCTGATGATTTTGTGGGAGCGAGCCTGCTCGCGAAGGTCTCGGGTGGGCTTTCGCGAGCAGGCTCGCTCCCACAATTGAGGTCATGGCATTGCGCCAAGTGCGGGCTTTTGTTTGCCCGGATTTTAGCGGCGCCAATAAAAACGGCACCCGAAGGTGCCGTTTTTTTGCAGCGCTTTGCACTAGCTGCCGTGCAATTCTTCGGCTGCGTACAAGGTGTTTTCCAGCAGGCAGGCACGAGTCATCGGGCCTACGCCGCCCGGTACCGGGGTGATCCAGCCCGCGCGGGGCAGGGCGGTCTCGTACACCACGTCGCCCACCAGCTTGCCATCAGCCTGGCGGTTGATGCCCACGTCGATGACGATGGCGCCTTCCTTGATCCATTCGCCTTTGACCAGGCCAGGCTTGCCGGCAGCTACCACCACCAGGTCGGCGCGGCCAACGTGGCCGGCCAGGTCCTTGGTGAAACGGTGGGTTACGGTCACGGTGCAGCCAGCCAGCAGCAATTCCATGGCCATCGGGCGTCCAACGATATTGGAGGCGCCGACAATGACCGCGTCCATTCCGTACAGGTCCTGGCCGGTGCTTTCCAGCAGGGCCATGATGCCTTTGGGGGTGCATGGGCGCAGCAGCGGGATGCGTTGGGCCAGACGACCGACGTTATAGGGGTGGAAACCGTCGACATCTTTGTCCGGACGGATACGCTCCAGCAGTTTGGAGGCATCCAGATGGGCAGGCAGAGGCAGTTGCAGCAGGATGCCGTCGATGTTCGCGTCGTCATTGAGACGGTCGATCAGGTCGGTGAGGTCCTGTTGGGTAGTGTCGGAGGGCAGGTCATAGGCTTGGGAAATAAAGCCTACCTCTTCGCAGTCTTTACGCTTGTGCGAAACATAAACCTGGGAAGCAGGATCGCTGCCGACCAGAATCACTGCCAGACCAGGGGTGCGCAGGCCTTGCTCGTGGCGCTCGGCGACACGTTTGGCAATCTGCTGGCGCAGGCTGGCGGCGATCGCTTTGCCGTCGATTAGTTGTGCAGTCATTACGCGTGATTAACCATCGTAAAGGGTGGAAAAAGGACGTGCATTCTCGCATGCCGCGGCGCGAGGGCAAAGGCGCCTGGTCTGTTTATTGCCCTAACTCCTTTATATTTCTAAACTTTTTTTAAAAAACAGTTGACGACTTACGGGCTCACCTATAACATTCGTCGCACTTGTCGGGCACAGCCTAGCACTGGTTAAGAAGGTAGAGCGAAGTTGTTGTCCAGCTTGGTGATACTGAAAGCACTTGGTTTGTAGTCGTCAAAGAATACAGGCTAACAATGCGCCCGTAGCTCAGCTGGATAGAGCATCCGCCTTCTAAGCGGATGGTCGCAGGTTCGAGTCCTGCCGGGTGCGCCATTAGGCAGCTTTGGCACAAGTAAAGCAGTACAGGCAATATGGTGGGCGTAGCTCAGTTGGTAGAGCACGGGATTGTGACTCCCGTTGTCGAGGGTTCGATCCCCTTCGTCCACCCCATATTTAGAAAGCCGCCAGATTAAAAGTCTGGCGTCTTTGCTTCAAGAGTTTGAAATGCGGATGTGGTGGAATTGGTAGACACACTGGATTTAGGTTCCAGCGCCGCAAGGTGTGAGAGTTCGAGTCTCTCCGTCCGCACCAAATTTTGATAGAGCCGCTTGTAGCGGCTTTTTCTTTGGTTGTAACTGTCGGCTTCCAGGAGCAGGCAGCGTTGTAAGCGCACTATGGTGGGCGTAGCTCAGTTGGTAGAGCACGGGATTGTGACTCCCGTTGTCGAGGGTTCGATCCCCTTCGTCCACCCCATATTAAAAGAAAACGCCAGACTAACCCTCTGGCGTTTTTTTGTATCTGCGGTTTGAGAATCGCGTATAGGGGTGTCGTTCGGCGCCTTGTTTCCCGCATGCTTAGCGTCCTCTGTGATTTGTGTGACAATGCGCGCAGATCGGGGTAGCTCCAAAGGCTGCCCGTTATCGCCAATTGATCAGTGCAGTCTTCTATCTATATAGAAGGCGAGGCGGATGGCTGCTTTTACTTAATTTCTGTCGGCCGTTTCTTAGGGTGTTTGCGGTAGGGTGACTTCTTGAGTTTGACCCACTAGAATGCTTGCCCTTGATTATGGGGTCGGAAACGGCCGGCTAATGTCTGTGCAACGAGGAATATCCATGCAAGTTTCTGTTGAAAATACTTCCGCTCTTGAGCGTCGCATGACCATTGGCGTGCCAGCTGAGCGTATTGAGGCTGAAGTCAACAAGCGTCTGCAACAGACTGCCCAAAAGGCCAAGATCCCGGGCTTCCGTCCAGGCAAGGTGCCAATGAGCGTAATCCGTCAGCGTTACGAAGCTGATGCGCGCCAGGAAGCGCTGGGCAATGTAGTCCAGTCTTCGTTCTACGAAGCTGTGGTTGAGCAGAAGCTGAACCCGGCTGGTGCTCCTTCGATCGAGCCTAAGGTTTTCGAAAAAGGCAAAGATCTGGAATACGTTGCTACTTTCGAAGTATTCCCTGAATTCGAAGTGACCGGTCTGGACACCATCGCTATCGAGCGCCTGAGCGCCGAAGTGGCTGATGCCGACCTGGACAAGATGCTGGACGTGCTGCGCAAGCAGAACACCCGCTTTGAAGTGACTGACCGTGCTGCCCAGAACGATGATCAGCTGAACATCGATTTCGTTGGCAAGGTAGACGGCGAAGTATTCGCTGGCGGCTCCGCCACCGGTACTCAGCTGGTGCTGGGTTCGGGCCGCATGATTCCTGGCTTTGAAGAAGGCCTGGTAGGCGCCAAAGCCGGTGAAGAGCGCGTTCTGAAACTGACTTTCCCTGCTGACTACCAGAATCTGGACCTGGCTGGCAAAGAAGCCGAGTTCACCGTAACCGTGAACACTGTTTCCGAGCCTAAGCTGCCAGAGCTGAACGAAGAGTTCTTCGCCCAGTTCGGTATCAAGGAAACCGGTCTGGAAGGCTTCCGCGCCGAAGTTCGCAAGAACATGGAGCGTGAACTGCGTCAGGCCATCAAGTCCAAGGTCAAGAACCAGGTAATGGACGGCCTGCTGGCTGCCAACCCGATCGAAGTGCCGAAGTCGCTGCTGGCCAACGAAGTTGACCGTCTGCGCGTGCAGGCTGTTCAGCAGTTCGGTGGTAACATCAAGCCTGATCAACTGCCGGCAGAGCTGTTCGAAGAGCAAGCCAACCGCCGTGTAGTGCTGGGTCTGATCGTGGCTGAAGTGGTCAAGCAGTTCGACCTCAAGCCTGACGAAGATCGCGTTCGCGAAATGATTCAGGAAATGGCTTCCGCTTACCAGGAGCCAGAGCAGGTTGTAGCCTGGTACTACAAAAACGACGCGCAATTGAACGAGGTTCGTTCGGTTGTGCTGGAAGAGCAAGTTGTGGATACTGTTCTGCAGAAGGCCAAGGTGACCGATAAAGCGGTCTCTTACGAAGAAGCTGTCAAGCCGGTGGAAGCTCCACAAGCCGACTGATTTCTGACTCGTTAGAAAACACAACCATAAGCCAGCCTCGAGCTGGCTTATGCGTATCCAGACAAGACTATTTGGGAGTGACTGCCGGACATGTCCCGCAATTCTTATATTCAGCAGAACTCTGATATCCACGCCGCTGGCGGCCTGGTCCCGATGGTTGTCGAGCAGTCCGCCCGTGGCGAACGCGCTTACGACATCTACTCGCGCCTCCTGAAGGAGCGAATCATCTTCCTGGTCGGCCCCGTAGAAGACTACATGGCCAACCTGGTGGCTGCGCAGCTGCTGTTCCTTGAAGCCGAGAACCCGGACAAGGACATCCACCTGTACATCAACTCGCCGGGCGGTTCGGTGACTGCAGGCATGTCGATCTACGACACCATGCAATTCATCAAGCCTGACGTGTCGACCATCTGCATCGGCCAGGCCTGCAGCATGGGTGCCTTCCTGTTGGCCGGTGGCGCACCGGGCAAGCGTCACTGCCTGCCGAACTCGCGCATGATGATTCACCAGCCACTGGGCGGTTTCCAGGGCCAGGCGTCGGATATCGACATTCATGCCAAGGAAATCCTCAACATCCGTCACCGTTTGAACTCGCTGCTGGCTCACCACACGGGCCAGACTCTCGAAACCATCGAGCGCGACACCGAGCGTGACAACTTCATGAGCGCCGAGCGTGCAGCCGAATACGGTTTGATCGACTCTGTGTTCAGCAAGCGTCAAATGCCCGCTTAAGCAGCTCAAATGTGGGTGGTTGGGTTAACCGACCACCTGCGGGCTTGAAAAAGCCCGCAGTTGCCTTCATCTTGTGTTGCAAGCCTATCGGATTTGGATCGATCGAATGACTGACACCCGCAACGGCGAGGACAACGGCAAATTGCTCTATTGCTCCTTCTGTGGCAAAAGCCAGCATGAAGTGCGCAAATTGATTGCCGGCCCCTCGGTCTTTATCTGCGACGAATGCGTTGACCTGTGCAATGACATCATCCGTGAGGAGGTGCAGGAAGCCCAGGCCGAGAGCAGCGCGCATAAATTACCATCGCCAAAAGAAATCAGCGGCATCCTTGATCAATACGTCATTGGTCAGGAACGTGCCAAAAAGGTTTTGGCTGTAGCGGTGTACAACCACTACAAGCGCCTCAACCAGCGTGACAAGAAAAACGACGACGTCGAACTCGGCAAGAGCAACATCCTGCTGATCGGCCCTACCGGTTCGGGTAAGACCCTGCTGGCAGAAACCCTTGCACGCCTGTTGAATGTACCTTTCACCATCGCTGACGCAACCACGCTGACTGAAGCCGGTTACGTGGGCGAAGATGTTGAAAACATCATTCAGAAGCTGCTGCAGAAATGCGATTACGACGTAGAAAAAGCCCAGATGGGCATTGTCTACATCGATGAAATCGACAAGATTTCGCGCAAGTCTGACAACCCTTCGATTACCCGTGATGTTTCCGGTGAAGGTGTGCAGCAGGCATTGCTCAAGCTGATCGAAGGTACCGTGGCTTCCGTACCGCCTCAAGGCGGCCGCAAGCACCCGCAGCAGGAGTTCTTGCAGGTTGATACCCGCAACATCCTGTTTATCTGCGGTGGTGCGTTCTCGGGCCTTGAGAAGGTTGTACAGGCGCGCTCGACTCGCGGCGGCATCGGCTTCAGTGCCGAAGTGCGCAGCAAGGAAGAGGGCAAGAAGGTTGGCGAATCCCTGCGTGAAGTCGAGCCTGACGATCTGGTCAAGTTTGGCCTGATCCCGGAATTCGTGGGTCGTCTGCCTGTGCTGGCAACCCTGGACGAGCTGGACGAGGCTGCCTTGATGCAGATCCTCACCGAACCGAAGAACGCCTTGACCAAGCAGTACGGCAAGCTGTTCGAGATGGAAGGTGTAGATCTTGAGTTCCGTGCCGACGCCTTGAAGGCCGTGGCCAAGCGTGCTCTGGAGCGCAAAACGGGCGCTCGTGGCCTGCGTTCGATTCTTGAAGGCGTGCTGCTCGACACAATGTATGAAATCCCCTCGCAATCCGAGGTGAGTAAAGTTGTGATCGACGAAAGCGTTATAGAAGGCAAGTCCAAGCCGTTGTTGATCTATGAAAACAACGAAGCGACTGCCAAGGTTGCACCTGACGCGTAAATGTAATGCTGGCATTCCACATTGCGTGTTAAAGAAGGGGCCTTCGGGCCCCTTTGTTTTTCCTGTCGTTCAACGCTTGTTTTTTTTCAAGACTGCCCCCATCTTGGCTTCAAGCTTACATCCATCTGATTACGGCCTTATGGCCGCCGTAGAGGCGAAATCATGAAGACAACCATCGAATTGCCTCTCCTGCCGTTGCGTGATGTTGTTGTGTATCCGCACATGGTGATCCCACTGTTCGTGGGACGCGAGAAGTCGATCGAGGCCCTTGAGGCTGCGATGACGGGCGACAAGCAAATTTTGCTGTTGGCTCAAAAGAATCCGGCTGACGACGATCCGGGCGAAGACGCCCTGTATCGCGTTGGTACCATTGCAACTGTTCTGCAACTGCTCAAGCTCCCGGACGGCACGGTCAAAGTGCTGGTTGAGGGTGAGCAGCGCGGTGCGGTTGAGCATTTTGGTCAGGCAGATGGTTATCTGAGTGCCGAAGTCTCCCTGATTGACGAAGTGGCTGCCCCGGATCGCGAATCCGAGGTCTTTGTGCGCAGCCTGCTTTCGCAGTTTGAGCAATACGTGCAACTGGGCAAAAAAGTCCCGGCCGAGGTTCTGTCATCGCTTAACAGCATTGACGAGCCAAGCCGTCTGGTCGATACCATGGCTGCCCATATGGCACTCAAGATCGAGCAGAAGCAGGAAATCCTCGAAATCATCGATCTGCAGGCCCGTGTCGAGCACGTTCTGGCCCTGCTGGATGCCGAGATCGACTTGCTGCAAGTCGAAAAGCGCATCCGTGGTCGCGTCAAAAAGCAAATGGAGCGCAGCCAGCGCGAGTACTACCTGAATGAGCAGATGAAGGCCATTCAGAAAGAGCTGGGTGATGGTGACGAAGGTCACAATGAAATCGAAGAGCTGAAAAAACGCATCGATGCTGCCGGTTTGCCGAAAGATGCAATGGCCAAGGCCCAGGCGGAGCTGAACAAGCTCAAGCAAATGTCGCCAATGTCCGCAGAAGCCACCGTGGTGCGCTCCTACATCGACTGGCTGGTGCAGGTGCCGTGGAAGGCTCAGAGCAAGGTGCGCCTGGATCTCAAGCGTGCTGAAGACATTCTGGACGCAGATCACTACGGTCTGGACGAAGTCAAAGAGCGGATTCTCGAATATCTTGCCGTGCAAAAGCGTGTGAAGAAAATTCGTGGTCCGGTTCTGTGCCTGGTCGGTCCTCCGGGTGTAGGCAAAACCTCGCTTGCTGAGTCCATTGCCCACGCAACAAATCGCAAATTCGTGCGTATGGCCTTGGGTGGCGTGCGTGACGAAGCGGAAATTCGTGGCCATCGCCGTACGTACATCGGTTCGATGCCAGGAAGATTGATTCAAAAGATGACCAAGGTTGGTGTGCGCAACCCGCTGTTCCTGCTTGATGAAATCGACAAGATGGGCAGTGACATGCGCGGCGATCCGGCGTCTGCACTGCTTGAAGTGCTCGATCCCGAGCAGAACCACAATTTCAACGACCATTACCTCGAGGTTGATTACGACCTGTCCGATGTGATGTTCCTGTGTACGTCCAACTCGATGAACATCCCGCCAGCCTTGCTGGACCGGATGGAAGTCATTCGTCTGCCTGGCTACACCGAAGACGAAAAAATCAACATTGCTGTCAAATACCTGGCCCCGAAACAAATTGAAGCCAATGGCTTGAAGAAGGGCGAGCTGGCATTTGATAACGAAGCCATCCGCGACATGATCCGCTACTACACCCGCGAAGCCGGTGTGCGGGGCCTTGAGCGCCAGATTGCGAAGATCTGCCGCAAGGCGGTCAAAGAGCATGCGCTGGAAAAACGCTTTGCGGTCACCGTCACGCCGGAGCTACTTGAGCACTTTTTGGGCGTAAGAAAATTCAGCTACGGTTTGGCTGAAGTTCAGGACCAGATCGGTCAAGTGACCGGCCTGGCCTGGACCCAGGTGGGTGGCGAGTTGTTGACCATCGAAGCGGCCGTTGTTCCTGGCAAAGGCCAGCTGATCAAGACCGGTTCGCTGGGCGACGTGATGGTAGAGTCCATCACCGCTGCATTGACGGTGGTGCGCAGCCGCGCCAAGAGCCTGGGTATCCCGTTGGATTTCCACGAAAAACGCGATATTCACATTCACATGCCCGAAGGCGCTACGCCTAAAGATGGCCCTAGTGCTGGTGTGGGAATGTGTACTGCCCTGGTCTCTGCATTGACCCTGATTCCGGTACGCGCCGATGTTGCCATGACCGGTGAAATTACCCTTCGTGGTCAGGTGTTGGCGATTGGTGGCCTGAAGGAAAAATTACTTGCTGCTCACCGTGGTGGCATCAAAACTGTAATTATTCCTGAAGAGAACGTTCGTGACCTGAAGGAAATTCCTGACAACATCAAACAGGATCTTCAGATTAAACCGGTTAAATGGATTGACGAAGTCCTGCAAATTGCGCTGCAATACGCCCCGGAGCCCTTGCCGGATGTGGCTCCCGAGATTGTTGCCAAGGACGACAAACGAGAATCTGACTCTAAGGAAAGAATTAGCACGCATTAATACGGATTCGCCTGACGGGCTTTCTTGACGCTTTTTAGAGCCCTTGTTATAAAGCGGCTCTATAAGTGTCCGTAAGTGCTTCAGCAGTCGTTTTGCTTTTACCAAAAAACTTTAGAAACATACTCAGACAGATATAAGGGGACTTAGAGTGAACAAGTCGGAACTGATTGATGCTATCGCTGCATCTGCTGATATCCCGAAAGCTGCAGCTGGCCGTGCGCTGGACGCAGTAATCGAATCCGTCACTGGCGCTCTTAAGGCTGGCGACTCTGTGGTACTGGTTGGTTTTGGTACTTTCTCTGTAACCGATCGTCCTGCCCGTATTGGTCGTAACCCACAGACCGGTAAAACGCTGGAAATTCCTGCTGCCAAAAAGCCAGGCTTCAAAGCCGGTAAAGCACTGAAAGAAGCGGTTAACTAAGTTTCTGTAACACCTTTTACCCAACCGGGTCAGGCGCACGCCAGGCTTGGCAGCGGAGCGGTAGTGCAGTCGGTGGCAACATCGATGTGTCACGCCGGGGGTCGCGGGTTCGAGCCCGGTCCGCTCCGCCAGTTACGAGAAGGCGCATCCTCGGATGCGCCTTTCTTCTATCCGGACTCTACCCACGCTCCACGGTTGCTCATTATGCAAGACCGTTTCTGGGGGAAGCATGCTGCAAAATATCAGGGACAATTCACAAGGCTGGATTGCCAAGACCATCATCGGTGTCATCGTCGCGTTAATGGCGTTGACCGGTTTCGATGCCATTTTTCAAGCCACCTCTACCAGCCAGGATGCTGCCAAGGTTAACGGTGAAGAAATCACCCAGGTTGAACTGAGCCAGGCCGTCGATATGCAACGCCGGCAGCTGCTGCAGCAGTTGGGCAAGGATTTCGACTCGTCGTTGCTGGATGAAAAAATGCTGCGTGAAGCGGCCCTCAAAGGGTTGATCGATCGCAAGCTGTTGCTGCAAGGCGCCAAAGACGCGAAGTTTTCGTTTTCTGAAGCCGCTTTGGACCAAGTCATTCTGTTGACTCCTGAATTTCAGGAAGACGGCAAATTCAGCCCTGAGCGTTTCGACCAGGTGATCCGTCAACTGGGTTACGGTCGCTTGCAGTTCCGTAACATGCTGGGCGAAGAAATGCTGATTGGTCAGCTGCGTGCCGGTCTGGCGGGCAGTGGTTTCGTGACCGACGAACAGGTGAATGCGTTCGCCCGTCTTGAGAAACAAACCCGTGATTTCGCTTCGCTGAACATCAAGGCCGACCCGGCTGCGGTGAAACTGAGCGATGACGAAATCAAGGCTTACTACGACGAGCACGCCAAGGAATTCATGACCCCTGATCAGGTCGTGATCGACTATATCGAGTTGAAGAAATCTTCTTTCTTTGACCAGGTAGCCGTGAAGGATGATGAGCTTCAAGCGTTGTATCAAAAGGAAATCGCCAACCTGGCCGAACAGCGCCGCGCTGCGCATATCCTGATCGAAGTGAACGACAAGGTCAGCGACGAGCAGGCCAAAGCCAAGATCGCCGAGATTCAGCAGCGTCTGGCCAAAGGTGAAAGCTTCGAAGCTCTGGCCAAGGAGTTCTCCCAGGATCCGGGTTCGGCTGCCAATGGCGGTGACCTGGGCTTCGCAGGCCCTGGTGTTTACGATCCTGTGTTCGAAACGGCTGTTTACGGGTTGAAGCAGGACCAGGTTTCGGAGCCGGTACGCACCAGCTTCGGTTATCACCTGATCAAGCTGCTGGGTGTTGAAGCACCTGAAGTGCCGAGCTTTGCCAGCCTGAAAGACAAGCTGACCCATGACCTGAAAACCCAGCAGGTTGAACGCCTGTTTGTCGATGCAACCAAGCAATTGGAAGACTCGGCATTTGAAGCGTCCGATCTGGCTCAGCCAGCTCAAGAGCTTAAGCTGACTGTGCATACCTCTGCGCCATTTGGTCGCGAGGGGGGCGAGGGTGTCACCGCCAATCGCGCTGTGATTCAGGCCGCATTCAGCACCGAAGTGATGGATGAGGGCGCGAACAGTACAGCCCTGGAGCTGGACCCTGAGACCGTAGTGGTGTTGCGCGTCAAGGAGCACCGCAAGCCTGAGCAGTTGCCGCTGGAGGCTGTTGCCTCGAGCATTCGTGCGCAACTGGTCAAGGAGCACGCCAGTGCTGCGGCCAAAGCCCGTGCCGAAGAAATCATCAAAGAGCTGCGCGATGGCAAGCTGCCGTTGAACCAGCCGGTTGATGGTCAGGCGTGGAAGGTCCAGGAAGCGGTTGCTCGTGGTCAGGAAGGTATTGATCCTGCCGTGCTGCAAGCGGTGTTCCGCATGCCGAAACCTGCAGCCAAGGACAAGCCGACATTCAGCAGTGTCACCCTGGCAGATGGCACTGTGGTTGTATTGCGTTTGAACGGCGTCAACGATGCAGTAGCGCCGACTGAAGAAGAGAAAGCGTCGTATCGCCGCTTCCTCGCTTCGCGTGTTGGCCAGCAAGACTTTGCTGCCTACCGCAAGCAGTTGGAAAACGAAGCCAAGGTTGAGCGCTACTAAGTTCAGCCTGCTTCGCTAAAAATGGCCGCTCATTGAGCGGCCGTTTTTTTGCGCTGGTTTTTTTGTGGGAGCGGGCTTGCTCGCGATGGCATCCATGCGCTCTGTCTGACGTATCGCGGGCAAGCCCGCTCCCACAGATCATCTCCCAGAGATTGTCGCGAGGCAAAAAAACGCCCGATGCAATCTCTGCACCGGGCGTTTTTGAGTAGCGCTTGTAACGAAGGGTTTACTCTTCGAGGCTGCCCATGGCGGTAGTGTTGAAGCCACCGTCTACGTACATGATTTCGCCGCTGATGCCCGATGCCAGATCGGAGCACAGGAAGGCGCCGGCATTGCCGACTTCGTCGATGGTCACGTTGCGACGCAGTGGCGTCTGCGCTTCGTTGGCCGCCAGCATTTTGCGGAAGTTCTTGATGCCCGACGCTGCCAGGGTACGGATCGGGCCTGCCGATACGCAGTTAACGCGAGTACCCTCAGGGCCCAGGCTGCCTGCCAGGTAACGTACACCGGCTTCCAGGCTGGCCTTGGCCATGCCCATCACGTTGTAGTTAGGCATGGTGCGCTCGGCGCCCAGGTAGGACAGGGTCAGCAGGCTGCCGTTGCGACCTTTCATCATCGGGCGACCAGCCTTGGCCAGGGCCACGAAGCTGTAGGCGCTGATGTCGTGAGCGATGCGGAAGCCTTCACGGGTGGTGGCGTCGGTGAAATCGCCATCCAGCTGGTCGCCAGGAGCGAAACCTACTGAGTGAACGATGCAGTCCAGACCGTCCCACTTCTTGCTCAGGTCTTCGAAGACCTTGGCGATTTCTTCATCGCTGGCAACGTCGCAAGGGAAGCACAGCTCAGGGTTCGAACCCCAGCCTGCGGCGAATTCTTCAACACGACCTTTCAGCTTTTCGTTCTGATAAGTGAAAGCCAGCTCGGCGCCTTCACGGTGCATGGCGGCAGCAATGCCAGAAGCGATGGACAATTTGCTAGCGACACCAACGATCAGTACGCGCTTACCGGTGAGAAAACCCATGTGTTGTTCCTCTATCAGGTTAATCGACAGCCACTGGTGCCAAAAAGGCGGCTTCCAGCAGCTGTTGTGTATATGGATGTTGCGGTGAGGCAAAGATACTTTGCGCATCACCCTGTTCGACCACTTGGCCATGCTTGACCACCATCAACTGGTGGCTCAGCGCTTTGACGACAGCCAGGTCATGGCTGATAAACAAATACGTCAGGTTGTGCCTGGCTTGCAGTGAGCGCAGCAGTTCAACAACCTGGCGTTGTACTGTGCGGTCCAGCGCAGAGGTTGGCTCGTCCAGCAATATCAACTCCGGCTTTAACACCAGTGCGCGGGCAATGGCGATTCTTTGCCGTTGTCCGCCTGAAAACTCGTGAGGGTAACGGTGCCGGGTTTCCGGATCCAGACCTACTTCTCGCAAGGCTTCAATAATTGCACTTTCCTGTTCCGCTTCGGTGCCCATACGGTGAATGCGCAACCCTTCACCGACAATCTCGCTGACGCTCATGCGCGGGCTGAGACTGCCAAACGGGTCCTGGAATACCACCTGCATTTCCCGTCGCAATGGCCTGACTTCTTTCTGTGACAGACAGTCTAGCCGTTTGCCTTCAAAGCTGATCAGGCCCTTGCTGGCAATCAGACGCAAAATCGCCAAGCCCAGCGTTGATTTGCCCGATCCGCTTTCACCCACAATTCCCAGGGTCTGCCCCTGGGGCAAGCTGAAATTGATACCGTCCACCGCTTTCACGTAATCGACGGTCTTGCGCAGCAGGCCTTTCTTGATCGGGAACCATACCTTCAGGTCCTCGACTTGCAGCAATGGCGGACCGGCAATGGTGCTGGCCGGGCCTCCGCTGGGCTCTGCGCTGAGCAGTTCCCGGGTGTAAGGATGCTGCGGCGAACGGAACAGCTGCTCGCACGATGCTTGTTCGACGATTAAACCGCGCTGCATGACACATACGCGATGCGCAATTCTTCGTACAAGGTTCAAATCGTGACTGATCAGTAACAACGACATGCCCAGGCGGGCTTGCAGATCCTTGAGCAAGTCGAGGATTTTAAGCTGAACGGTCACGTCCAGGGCGGTGGTAGGTTCGTCGGCAATCAGCAGTTCGGGTTCATTGGCCAGGGCCATGGCAATCATCACGCGCTGCCTCTGGCCCCCTGAGAGCTCGTGTGGCAGCGCCTTGAGGCGTTTGTGAGGCTCGGGTATGCCTACCAGCTCCAGAAGCTCCAGGGTGCGCAGGGTAGCGGCCTTGCCTGTGATCCCCTTGTGAATGCCGAGCACCTCATTGATTTGTTTTTCAATGCTGTGCAGCGGGTTCAGGGAGGTCATGGGCTCCTGAAAAATCATCGCAATGCGGTTGCCGCGAATGTTGCGCAGCTTTTTCTCGTCCACGCTGAGCAAATCCTCGCCGCCGTAGGCGATGCTGCCGCTGGGGTGGCGTGCAAGGGGGTAGGGCAGCAACCTGAGGATCGAGTGCGCGGTCACCGATTTGCCCGAACCGCTTTCGCCCACCAGGGCCAGGGTTTCGCCGCGCCTGATATCAAAACTGACGCCTTGCACCACCCGCTGCGGTGTGTCACCCGCTACAAACTCGACGCTGAGGTCGCGCACTTCGATCAGATTGTCCTGCGTCATCTTATTTCCTCGGGTCGAAGGCATCGCGAGCGGACTCACCGATAAACACCAGCAGGCTGAGCATGATGGCCAGCACTGCGAATGCACTGATGCCCAGCCAGGGCGCTTGCAGGTTGGACTTGCCCTGGGCCACCAGTTCGCCCAGCGACGGCGCGCCCGGGGGCAGGCCGAAGCCCAGGAAGTCCAGGGCAGTGAGGGTGCCGATGGCGCCAGTGAGGATAAACGGCATAAAGGTCATGGTGGAGACCATGGCGTTGGGCAGGATGTGGCGGTACATGATGGCCATGTCCTGCATGCCCAGGGCGCGGGCGGCGCGCACATACTCCAGATTGCGCCCACGCAGGAATTCGGCGCGCACGACGTCCACCAGGCTCATCCACGAGAACAGCAGCATGATGCCCAGCAGCCACCAGAAATTGGGCTGCACAAAACTGGCGAGAATGATCAGCAGGTACAACACGGGCAAGCCTGACCAGATTTCCAGAAAGCGCTGACCGGCCAGGTCGACCCAGCCACCATAAAAGCCCTGCAAGGCCCCGGCGATCACGCCGATGATGGAGCTCAGTACCGTCAGGGTCAGGGCGAACAGCACCGATATGCGAAAGCCATAAATCACTCGGGCCAGCACGTCGCGGCCCTGGTCGTCGGTGCCCAGCCAGTTCTCGGCGGAGGGCGGGGCAGGGGCAGGGACTTTCAGGTCGTAGTTGATGCTTTGATAGCTGTAGGGGATGGGTGGCCACACAACCCAGGCATCTTTCTTGGCCAGCAGTTCACGGATATACGGGCTTTTGTAGTTGGCTTCGAGGGGGAATTCACCGCCGAAGTCGGTCTCTGGATAGCGCTTGAGCGCCGGGAAATACCACTCCCCGTCGTAATTGATCACCAAGGGTTTGTCGTTGGCAATGAACTCGGCGTTCAGGCTCAGCCCGAACAGCACCAGGAAGATCCACAGCGACCACCAGCCACGCTTGTTGGCTTTGAAACGGGCAAAACGGCGTCGATTGAGGGGGGATAGCTTCATCTCAATGCTCCCTGCTTTCAAAGTCGATACGCGGATCGACCAGGGTGTATGAGAGGTCACCGATCAGCTTCACCACCAGCCCGACCAGCGTAAAGATAAACAGGGTGCCGAAGACAACCGGGTAGTCGCGATTGATAGCAGCCTCGAAACTCATCAGGCCCAGGCCATCGAGGGAGAAAATCACTTCGACCAGCAGTGAGCCGGTAAAGAAAATTCCGATAAAGGCCGACGGGAAACCGGCAATAACCAGCAGCATGGCATTGCGGAACACATGGCCATAGAGCACCCGGTGGTTGGTCAGGCCCTTGGCTTTGGCAGTGACGACATACTGTTTGTTGATCTCGTCGAGAAAGCTGTTTTTGGTCAGCAGGGTCATGGTGGCGAAGTTGCCGATAACCAGTGCCGTAACGGGCAATGCCAGATGCCAGAAGTAATCGAGAATCTTGCCGCCCAGGCTCAGTTCGTCAAAGTTGTTGGACGTCAGGCCGCGCAGAGGGAACCAGTCCAGGTAACTGCCCCCGGCAAACAGCACGATCAGCAGGATGGCAAACAGAAAGGCCGGGATGGCGTAGCCGATGATGATCAGTGAACTGGTCCAGACATCAAAGTGGCTGCCGTGGCGCGTGGCCTTGGCGATCCCGAGGGGGATCGACACCAGGTACATGATCAGGGTGCTCCACAACCCCAGCGAGATGGAGACCGGCATTTTCTCCTTGATCAGGTCGATGACCTTGGCGTCGCGGAAGAAGCTTTCGCCGAAGTCCAGTCGGGCGTAGTTTTTAATCATGATCCACAGGCGTTCCGGCGCCGACTTGTCGAAACCGTACATCTTTTCGATTTCCTTGATCAGTTCCGGATCCAGCCCTTGGGCGCCACGGTAGTTGGAGCCCGCCACCGACACTTCCGAACCACCACCGGCGATGCGGCTGGTGGCGCCGTCAAAGCCTTCGAGCTTGGCGATCATCTGTTCAACCGGGCCGCCGGGGGCCGCCTGGATAATGATGAAGTTAATCAACAGAATCCCGAACAGTGTCGGAATGATCAGCAGCAGTCGCCTGAAAATATAAGCCAGCATTTAAGGCTCCTGGCTCGCGCTTGAAGGTTTGGTAGAGGGTGCAGGTTTTGCGTCAGGTTTGGCCCACCAGGTGTTGGTGCCGATATCGTATTTGGGCGTAACTTCGGGATGGCCGATATGGTTCGAGTAGGCCACGCGCCAGGTTTTGATATGCCAGTTGGGGATCACGTAGAAGCCCCACTGCAACACACGGTCCAGCGCCCTGGCATGGTTGATCAGGCTTTGCCGTGACTCGGCGTTGATCAGGCCCTCGGTCAACTGGTCGATGGCCGGGTCCTTGAGGCCGATAAAGTTTCGGCTGCCGGGTTTGTCGATACTTTGTGATTCCCAGTACTCGCGCTGCTCGCTGCCGGGTGAGCTGGACTGCGGGAAGCTGCCGACAATCATGTCGTAATCCCTTGAGCGCAGGCGGTTGAGGTATTGGGAGGTGTCGACCCGGCGAATCTGCAAATCGATGCCCAGGTCGCTGAGGTTGCGCTTGAACGGCAGAAGGATGCGCTCGAATTCGGTTTGTGCCAGCAAGAATTCGATCTTCACCGGCTTGCCCTGGGCGTCGACCATCTTGTCATCGACGATGCGCCAGCCGGCGTCTTGCAGCAGTTGATAGGCGCGGCGCTGTTGCTCGCGAATCATGCCGCTGGCGTCGGTGACGCTGGGCTTGAACACCTGGCTGAACGCCTGCTCGGGAATCTGGCCGCGCAAGGGCTCCAGAATGGTCAGTTCAGCTTCGGTCGGCGGCGCCTTGGCGGCCATTTCCGAGTTTTCGAAGTAGCTGCCAGTGCGCGCATAGGCACCGTTGAAGAGTTGCTTGTTGGCCCATTCAAAGTCGAACAGCAGGCTTAGTGCCTCGCGTACGCGCACATCCTGGAACATTGGCCTGCGCAGGTTGAAGACAAATCCCTGCATGCCTGTTGGATTGTGGTTGCGGATTTCTTCTTTTTTCAGGCGGCCCTGAGTAAATGCCGGAGAGTTGTAGGCTCCGGCCCAGTTTTTGGCGCTGATCTCCAGCCAGTAATCAAACTGACCGGCCTTGAGGGCTTCGAAGGCAACGCTGTTGTCGCGAAAGTAATCGACCGTGATGGCATCAAAATTGTACAGGCCCTTGTTGATGGGCAGGTCCTTGCCCCAATAGTCCTTGTTGCGCTCGTAGCGGATCGAGCGCCCGGGCTTGATCTCGGCGATGGTGTAGGGGCCGCTGCCGGGCGGGACTTCAAGGTTGCCCTTGTTGAAGTCGCGGGTTTCCCACCAATGCTTGGGCAGAACCGGAAGCTGGCCAAGAATCAGCGGCAGTTCACGGTTTTTGTTGTGCTTGAAGGTGAATTTCACTTGCAGTGGGTTTTCCGCGATGGCCTGGTCGACATCGCTGTAATAACCCTTGTACAGCGGCGAGCCACTTTTCATCAGGGTATCGAAGCTGAACACGACATCTTCGGCGCGAATCGGATGGCCATCGCTGAACTTCGCTTCCGGGCGCAGGTAAAACCGCACCCAGCTGTTATCCGGGGCTTTCTCGATTTTCCCGGCAATCAGGCCGTAGGACGTAAAAGGCTCGTCGAGGGTTTGCCGGGCCAGGGTATCGAAGGTCAGATCAATGTCGTCGGCTGGCACGCCTTTATTGATAAACGGGTTGAGGCTGTCAAAGCTGCCCAGCGCAGACTTGCGAAAGGTACCGCCCTTGGGGGCTTGCGGGTTGACGTAGTCGACATGCTTGAAGTCGGCAGGATATTTCGGCGGCTCGTCATAGAGGGTCAAGGCATGCTGGGGAGCGGCCATGGCCGTGCAGGCAAAACCGGCAAACAACAAGCTGGCAAGGGGCTTTAGCCATGTACGCAAAGGCATCATTGTTTTTTCTCCGTAGGCTTAAGCCACCACGCGCTGAGGCCCAGGGTGTAGGGCGGCGTAGTCACAAAGGCGAACCGGTTGCGGTACGCCAGGCGGTGATAGTTCAGATACCAGTTGGGAATGATGTAGTGCTGCCAAAGCAACACGCGGTCCAGGGCCTGGCCGGCAGACAATTGCTCGTCGCGGGTCCGTGCGGCCAGCAGGCGCTCGAGCAGTTGGTCCACCACCGGGCTGGCTACCCCTGCATAATTTTTGCTGCCCTTGACGTTGGCCTGGCTGGAGTGGAAGTACTGCCACTGTTCAAGGCCGGGGCTCAGGGTCTGGTCAAGGGTCATCAGGATCATGTCAAAGTCGAACTGGTCCAGGCGCTGCTTGTATTGCGCGCGATCCACGGTGCGCAGCCGGGCATCGACGCCAATGCTGGCCAGGTTCTCCACATAGGGTTGCAGGATGCGCTCAAGGTTCGGGTTTACCAGTAATATTTCGAAACGCAGGGGTTTGCCTTCACTATTGACCAGGCGCTGGCCCGACAGTTTCCAGCCGCTTTCATCCAGCAGTGCCAGTGCCTGGCGCAGAGTTGCGCGGGGGATGCCGCGGCCGTCGGTTTGCGGCAAGGTAAAGGCCTGGTTGAACAGTTCGGGCGGTAGTTGGCTGCGCCAGGGTGACAGCATCAGCCACTCATGCCCCTGGGGAATGCCGCTGGCCGAGAATTCGCTGTTGGGGTAATGGCTCACGGCGCGCTGGTAGGCGCCGTTGAACAGGGTGCGGTTGGTCCATTCAAAATCAAACATAAGGCCCAGGGCCTCACGGGTTTTGTTTTGCGCAAAGGTGGCGCGGCGACTGTTCATAAACAGCCCCTGGGTTTGTGTCGGGATCTGGTGGGTAATTTCGGCCTTGATCACATCGCCGCGGCGTACCGCCGGGAAGTTATAGCCATTGGCCCAGTTCTTGGCCTGGTGCTCGATGTAAATGTCGAACTCGCGGGCCTTGAACGCCTCGAAGGCGACATCGCTGTCGCGGTAGAACTCCACTTCAACCCGGTCGAAGTTGTATTTGCCGCGGTTGACCGGCAGGTTGGCGCCCCACCAGTTCTTGACGCGCTCAAAGACCAGTTGGCGCCCGGGGGTAACCCGGGTAATGCGATAGGGGCCGCTACCCAGCGGTGGCTCGAAGGTGGTGGCTTTGAAGTCGCGCTTTACCCAGTAATGCTGGGGCAACACGGGCAGTTCGCCCAGGCGCAAAATCAGCAACGGGTTGCCTGAGCGCTTGAAGACAAAACGAATTCGTTTGGGGCCCAGGATATCGACCCGCTGGACTTCCTGAAGATTGGTGCGGTACTGCGGATGACCTTCTTTTAGTAACAGGTCGTAGGAGAAGGCAACATCGTAGGCAGTGATCGGCGTCCCATCATGAAAGCGGGCTTCGGGTCGCAGGTTAAAGACGACCCAGCTGCGGTCCTCGTTGTACTCCACTGATTGAGCGATCAAACCATAGCTGGATGTTGGTTCATCGCCGGAGGGGGCATATTGGCCCGTACCGGCCATCAGGGTTTCATTGAGTTCATTGACCCCGTACTGCAGGAAGTTGGGAGTCGAAACCGGGCTGGTGCCTTTGAAGGTGTAGGGGTTGAGCGTGTCGAACGTGCCGAACGCCATGACCTTCAAGGTGCCGCCCTTGGGGGCGTCAGGGTTTACCCAGTCGAAATGGGTAAAGGTGGCGGGGTACTTGAGTGTGCCGAACTGCGCATAACCGTGGCTTTCGCTCAGGTTTGCGCTGGCGGTGAAGCTCAAGGCCAGGCAGATAAATAGCGTAAGGAGGGGATGCGTCAAGTCAGAGATCCGATCCAGGCATTGGGCTTAAGGTTTCCGTACAGTAACAGCTTGTATCTGTAGGAAAAAGGCCACGCTGGTAAGCACGACGGGCAAGCTGCGGCCTACTTTTGTGTAGGAATCAGCTTGCCCGCGGGGGATGTCAGCGCTGTGCTTATCGGGGTTTGGAAACGGTCAGCATTTGCCCCGGCTTGAGGGCTTTTGCGCTGTTTGGATTCCAGCGCTTGAGATGCTGCATTTCAACGTTGAAACGCTTGGCCACCATATACAGCGAGTCGCCTTTCTGGACCTTGTATTGGGTCGGCTTTTTGCCCGAGGGCTTGCGTGTGTCCTGCATCACCAGGACCTGGCCGGCCTTGAGGTTGTTGCCGCTGAGCTTGTTCCAGTGTTGCAAGTCTTTGACATTGACCTTGTTGGCCTTGGCAATCAGGGTCAGGTTGTCGCCGCTCTTGACCCGGTACTTGCGGTTCAGGCGAGCTGGGGATGTGCTTGCAACCTTGTCAAATACCGGCTTGTTGGGGCGCAGACTGACCAGTTGGTCGGAGCTGAGATTGGACAGGCTGGCAGTCAACAGCTGGGCTTTGGCCGTAGGTACCAGCAGATGCTGGGGGCCATCGGTGGTGGCGCGCTGTTTGTAGGCCGGATTGAGCTGGAACATTTCGTCTTCGTCGATTTCGGCCAGGGCTGCCACGCGGGACAGGTCCATGGACTGTTTGATCTCGACCATTTCGAAGTAGGGTTCGTTGGCGATCGGGTTCAGGTTGATGCCGTAGGCTTCAGGGGCCAGAACCACTTGTGACAGGGCCAGCAGTTTTGGCACGTAGTCTTTGGTTTCCTGCGGCAGTGGCAGGTTCCAGTAGTCGGTCGGCAGGCCGAGCTTTTCGTTGCGCTCGATGGCCCGGCTGACGGTACCTTCGCCAGCGTTGTAGGCCGCCAGGGCCAGCAGCCAGTCGCCGTTGAACATGTCATGCAGACGGTTCAGGTAGTTCAGGGCTGCCAGCGTCGAGGCGGTAATGTCACGGCGACCATCGTAGGCACGGGTTTGACGCAGGTTGAAGTAGCGGCCTGTCGACGGAATGAACTGCCAGAGCCCGACCGCATTTGCGTGGGAATACGCCATTGGGTTGTAGGCGCTTTCAATGGCTGGCAGCAGGGCCAGTTCCAGCGGCATATTGCGTTCTTCGAGGCGCTCTACAATGTAGTGGATATAAAGGCTGCCGCGCTCGCCCGCATTCTCGAGAAACGACGGGTTGCTCGCAAACCACAGGCGCTGTTGTTCAATTCGGGGGTTGACGTTCTGGCCGTCCTGCAACTTGAAACCCTGGCGCATGCGCTCCCACACATCTTGAGGGGGGAGGGGGCTGGGCTTCTGGCTGAGCCAGAGTGGATCCTGGGGAATGCGTTTGGCGATTTTAAGGCTGGCCCGCTCCGTGGTCTGCGCCGAATGATCCATGGACTGGCAGCCCGCGAGCGTGGCGCAGACAGCCACCGCAATGGCTTTGACCATGCGCGTCAATGCGTCTGAATTGATGGAGTTACCTTTAAATGACGACATTGTTTTGAAAAAAGTCAGGAAAAAATGTCGGGGGATTCTAGAAAGCAGGGGGGGCGCGGTCAACTGTTGAGAATTTTTGTTCTGACCGCGGCCGGTTTTAGAACCTGTCTTTCCAGCTGCGCAGGCTGGCAAAGACCGCACTGGGCGAGTCGTTGTCGCGGGAGTTCCACTCGTCAGCTTTTTCTTTAACAGATGTTTCGTGGACTCGCAGAAAGGGATTTGTGCGTAGTTCCAGTGCCATAGATGATGGCAAGCTGATACGACCTTCAGCCCGCCACTGCGTGACTTGCGCTACACGCGCGGCAATATCCGGGTTGTTCGGTTCCACGGCCTGGGCGAAGCGCAGGTTGCTCAAGGTGTATTCGTGGGTGCAGTACACGCCGGTGTGGGCGGGCAGCGCGGCCAGGCGAGTCAGGGAGTGATGCATCTGTTCCGGGGTGCCCTCGAACAGTCGGCCGCAACCCGCGGCGAACAGGGTGTCGCCACAGAACAGCAGGGGCGCTGTCGGGTCTTGGTGATAGTAGGCGATATGCCCAAGCGTATGGCCGGGTACCAGCAGGATCTGGAACTCCAGGCCCAGTACCTCGATGCGGTCGCCGTCGTTGAGTGCCACTTGTCGGGCCGGTATGGTCTCAAGCGCCGGCCCCCAGACCTTCGCGTTAGTGTGTGCGTGAAGTTGCGCGACACCGCCTACATGATCGAAATGGTGATGGGTGATCAGAATGTCGCTGAGGACCCAGTCCGGGTGCCTGGCCAGCCACTCCAGAACAGGCGCGGCATCACCCGGGTCGACCACGGCGCAGCGCTTTTGGGTAGTGTCCTGTAACAACCAGATGTAGTTGTCGTTGAAGGCGGGCAGGGCGTCGATCTGTAACATGGTGCAATTCCCAAGTGTGAAACAATGGCGCATCTTAGGGGCTGTTGACGTTTTATTGCGAGTCGCGTCGTCAGGGCTTGCGACAGATAAAGGGCGAGTTGGAGGAGCAATGACCGATAAAGCATTGGCTCAGGCTGATCCTGAGTGGCTGGCACTGATCAGTTCGGCGCGTGAGTGGCTGTCTGGCCCCCATGGGCAGTTGTTGCTCGAAGATGAGCAACGGGTGCTTGAGGACGAGCTGGGACGCTTTTTCGGCGGCTATCTGGTGCATTACGGCCCTGCTGCCGACACCCCGCCCAAGGCCCCGCAGGTTCAGCGCAACGTACGCCTGGGCGCGCCATTACCGGGTGTTGAAATCATCTGCGAAGAACAGGCCTGGCCATTGTGCGAGCACGCTGCCGACGTGGTGGTGCTGCAGCACGGGCTGGATTTCTGTCTGTCGCCCCACGGTCTGTTGCGCGAAGCGGCCAGCAGCGTACGCCCTGGCGGGCACCTGCTGATTGTCGGGATCAACCCCTGGAGCAGCTGGGGCTTGCGCCATGTCTTCGCCAAGGATGCCCTGCGCAAGGCACGCTGTATCTCACCTTCACGGGTCGCCGACTGGCTGAACCTGCTGGGCTTTGCGCTGGAGAAACGCCGCTTCGGGTGCTATCGTCCGCCGCTTGCTTCCAAAGTGTGGCAAAGCCGCTTGTCCGGCTGGGAACGCAAGGCCGGTAGCTGGCAATTGGCAGGTGGCGGCTTCTATGTATTGGTTGCTCGCAAAATGGTGGTGGGCTTGCGCCCTGTCAACCCGATGCGCCGGGAACCGATGGGCAAGCTGATTCCCTTGCAGATGGCCAAGGTCAATCGGCGCCACACAGACTCCTAAATTTATGTTGGGCCGGGTTTGCCCGGCTCAGGTGCTGGCCATTGCTGATGGTCAGGCCATAAGCAGCCTTACCTGGATAGTTTGCAATGATTGATAGCGTTGAAATGTTCACCGATGGTGCCTGCAAGGGCAATCCTGGCCCGGGTGGCTGGGGTGCCTTGCTGATCTGCCAGGGTGTCGAGAAAGAGCTCTGGGGTGGCGAGGCCAATACCACCAACAACCGCATGGAACTGATGGCCGCCATTCGCGGGCTTGAAGAGCTCAAGCGTCCGTGTGAGGTGCTGCTGGTGACTGACTCGCAGTATGTGATGAAAGGCATCACCGAGTGGATGGTCAACTGGAAAAAACGCGGCTGGAAAACCGCCTCCAAGGAGCCGGTAAAAAATGCCGACCTGTGGAAGCTGCTCGATGAGCAGGTCAGTCGTCACACCGTGAAATGGCAGTGGGTACGCGGTCACATCGGCCATCCCGGCAACGAGCGCGCCGACCAGTTGGCCAATCGTGGGGTCGATCAGGTACGGGGAATCAAGCATGCGTAGTGTTGTACTCGATACCGAAACCACCGGTATGCCGGTCACCGACGGCCACCGGGTGATCGAGATCGGTTGCGTCGAGTTGATGGGGCGCCGTTTGACCGGTCGCCATTTTCACGTGTATCTGCAACCCGACCGTGAAAGTGACGAAGGCGCCATTGGCGTCCACGGCATTACCAATGAATTCCTGGTGGGCAAGCCGCGTTTTGCTGAAGTCGCCGATGAGTTTTTCGAATTCATCAAGGGCGCACAGCTGATTATTCATAACGCTGCGTTTGACGTGGGCTTCCTCAACAACGAGTTTGCCCTGATCGGCCAGACCGATCGCGCCGACCTGACTCAGCACTGCACCATCCTCGATACCCTGGCCATGGCACGGGCCCGTCACCCGGGCCAGCGCAACAGCCTCGATGCGCTGTGCAAACGCTATGGTGTCGACAACTCGGGCCGTGAGCTGCACGGCGCCTTGCTCGACTCCGAGATCCTGGCCGACGTTTACCTGACCATGACCGGTGGCCAGACCAGCCTGTCGTTGGCCGGGAATGCTTCTGACGGTAATGGCTCGGGTGAGGGGTCGGGCAATCAGGCCAGCGAAATTCGCCGCCTGTCGGCGGACCGTCAACCGGGCCGGATTATTCGTGCAAGTGAAAGCGACTTGACCGAGCATGCGGCTCGACTTGAAGCCATTGCCAAATCGGCTGGCGGCCCGTCGTTGTGGGCGCAACTCCTCGACGCGAAAGGGCAGACGCTGCAGTAACCTGGCGCCTACCTGACTGCCGCTGCCGCTTATTGTCAGCGTCGACGACAGGAAAGAAGGATTTTTCATGCATCTGGTTATCAACCCCCAAGACCCTCAAGTCTCGGTACGCCTGGCCGACGAGGGTTTTGCGCCCTATGTCTGGTGCAACGATTTCAGCTTTGAAGTTCGTGCCTATGCCCGTGCCGACCGGTATAAAAAGGTCGAGCACTGGCCGCTGGAGCTGATTACGCCCTATCGCAAGTGCTACGGCATCGACCCGGATGAGTTCGCCAGCTACCGCGGTGGCAAGGGCAGCGACATCTTTATGGCGTACCTGGACAACCAGCCCGTGGGGCATGTGGTGGTAAGCACCCACTGGAACGGCTTTGCCCATGTCGATGAACTGGCCGTTATCGCGGGCGCCCGTCGCCACGGTGTGGCCAGGTCATTGCTGGAAGTGGTGAGGTTCTGGAGCCATAAAAAAAACCTGCCGGGGATCATGCTCGAGACCCAGAACAACAACCTGGGCGCCTGCCGGTTGTATGAGCGTTGCGGTTATCAGGTAGGGGGCATCGATGATTTGCGCTATCGCGGTATTGACCCGCAGACCCGTGAAGTGGCTATTTTCTGGTATTTGATATTTGAGCGCAGGGATCTGTAGCAGTTGTCGGGCTCTGCGAGGCTGCGTTCGGCGGCTGCTACAGGGATCGTGTTTTAAAGCACCACCAAGCCCTGATCCGCCAGCAATGCCTCGGCCTTTTGCCGCACAATCTCCAGCAAGGCATCCAGTGCCAGCCCGTGCCGGGTGCCTTTGCGTGTAAGCGCATAGAGCGTCACCGGGATCGCCGGTGAGATCGGGCACACATCCAGCCCGCTTGCCCTGGCACCCACTGCCGTGAACGGGTCGACCAGCGCCAGTCCTTCTCCCGCTTCGACCATGCTGCGCATCATCTGGTAACTCTGCACCTGAATCTGCACCACCGGTGCCGGACGCAAGGCTTGCAGCTTGCTGTCGAGCAGGCGGCTCAACGGGTCGTGCTGATGCAGGCCGATCATTGCCTGTCCCGCCAGCTCTTGCAGTGCGATGTATTTGTGCTTGGGTGACAACCAGCCATGAGGCGCCAGAAACTGCACCTTGCCTTGAACCAGTGGCTGAGATTCGATCCCGGATTGCTCCGATTGCTGCAGGCTCAAGCCCAGATCGCATTCGTCCATTAACAGACGGCGCACAATTTCGGCGCAAGGCTGGCTGCTCAAGGTTGTCGGGGTATCGGGAAAGCGCCGTCTGAGAGCGCCTATGCAATGAGGCAGCAGCGGTTGGGCCAGGGTTTCGCTGCAGGCTATGCGCAAGGCCGGTTCCTGATGCTGGCGCAGCTCGTTGCCCAGCTGGCGCAGAGGCTCAAGTGCCTGGTACAGCTGATTGATAAGGGGTTGCAGCACAAGGGTGTCGCGGGTGGCTTGCAGCCTCCCGCGAATACTGGCAAACAGCATAAAGCCCAATTGCTGTTCGGCTTCCTGCAGCGTTGCGTTGAGGGTGGCCGTGGGCAATTGCAGCAATTCGGCAGCATGGCCGAGGTTGCCGGTTTGCAAGATGGCTTGAATCACTTCGATGTGGCGTAGACGCATACTGGTGTCCTGTCTCGCAAATACTGATCCTTTTTGACGGCGTCTGTTGTCGTCAAAAAGGATCGTAATCATGAGGCCGGACACCAGTGCCCGGCAGATGAGGTTTCAGCGTTGCGAAGCCTGATCCGTCTCTCATCCTTTGACTTCAACCTGTACGCCCTGAGTGGCAGGTCAGGCTGCGACGACGGGCGACGGGTCGCGAACCAGGATGACACCCGACTG
This sequence comes from Pseudomonas bubulae, assembly GCF_037023725.1. Lineage (NCBI taxonomy): Bacteria > Pseudomonadati > Pseudomonadota > Gammaproteobacteria > Pseudomonadales > Pseudomonadaceae > Pseudomonas > Pseudomonas bubulae. Next base: position 4,244,358 of record NZ_CP146077.1, on the reverse strand, counting down.
CACCAGCTCGAAGTTGTTGTCATCGTTCTTTTTGACACGATCGCCAATGGCCAGTTTGTAGGTCATTACGGGTTGATCGCCGGTTGCTTGTGAATCTTCAAACTCATGCACGGAATAGACGCGACCTTCCGCATCTCTTGCATGAAATTGTCCAACGAGAACTGCCGCCATTTGTAGAGAACCTCTGGAGATAAACACCCAATTTGCGGTTCTGTAGACCGTTGTTCAGCAGGGGAAGTTTAACCATGTGAAAAAAATAGTCCCCCTACTTTACAGGCTTGCAGGCCGATAGGGTGAACTGGGGTGCAAGAAAGCCGTCCGATCATCTATAACTACTCTTCCTACAGCTACTGACTCGGGGTTTTCCATGAGCAAGGTCTACAGCGTTGCAGTGTTGGTTGGCAGTTTGAGGAAGGATTCCCTCAATCGAAAAGTGGCTCAGGCTCTGGCAGAGTTGGCTCCGCCAAGCCTGAAACTGTTTATTGTCGAAATCGGTGAGCTGGCGCTTTACAACGAAGACATTGATGGTGCGTCGCCACCTGCGCCATACACGGTTTTTCGCGATCAGATCCGCCCGGCCGATGCCATCCTGTTTGTGACCCCCGAGTACAACCGCTCGGTGCCAGGCGTGTTGAAAAACGCCATTGATGTCGGTTCGCGACCCTATGGGCAGAGTGTGTTCAGTGGCAAGCCGGGCGCGGTGATCAGCGTTTCGCCTGGGGCCATTGGTGGCTTTGGGGCTAACCATCACTTGCGCCAGTCGCTGGTGTTTCTCGATGTGCCGTGCATGCAGCAGCCTGAGGCCTATCTGGGAGGAGCCGGTGATGCGTTTGATGCATCCGGTAAACTGTCGGATAAAACCCGACCGTTTTTGCAGAAATTTATCGATCAGTTTGCCGGGTGGGTAGAGCGCTAGGACTACAGCAGTCGCAAGCCGCAAGTCAGAAACTTGCAGCTTGCAGCTATCAACCTGTAGCTATCAGCTGCTCTGCGGCATCTCGCCCTTGGCCAGGCGCTGGTTGATATCGCTAATCACTGCGGGCAGGTCGCTGATGGTGTCGATTAGATAGTGGGGGCGAGAGCCGGCGAACAGGGCGTGAATGCGGTTGCGTTCGCTGTCCAGGGTTGCCGGGGCCAGTGCCTTGTATTGTTCCCAGGTCAGGCCCAGGGCGTTGCCCGAGCACACCAGCGCCACGGTCCACATGCCGGCGCGGCGACCTTCAAGAATGCCCGGTACGGTGTCGTCGATCTTGACGCAGGCACCCACATCATCAATGCCCAGCGCGATCACGTTGGCCAGTGCCTGGGCCGGCCAGGGGCGACCGTTAGGGACTTCATCGGTGGCCACGACGTGGTCGGCCACATAGCCATTGGTGGCGGCCAGTTCAACCACTTTGGCCATGACCTGCGCGGGGTAGCCCGAGCAGGAACCGATCTTGATACCTTGCTCACGCAGTTGGGCAATGGTGTCCAGTGCGCCGGGAATCAGGGCCGAATGCTCGGCGATCTTTTCGATCTGCAGCGGCATAAAGCGCTCATAAATCGCGGTGACGTCATCGTCGGTCGGTGCACGGCCAAACACTTTTTTATAGCGCTCGGTTATCTGCGGCTGATCACACAGGGTACGAATGTGGTCCCACTTGCCCATGCCCATCGGCCCGCGAGCTTCTTCGATGGACACCTGCACGTCAAACTCGGCAAAGGCTTCGACAAAAATCTGGGTTGGGGCGAACGAGCCGAAATCGACCACGGTGCCGGCCCAGTCGAGGATGGCGGCTTGCAGCTTGCTCGGGTTGGTGTAGCTCATGTCTGTTAATCCTGTAAGAGCGGGCTGTGCCGCACGAAGTAAATAGGGTTGTTCTAGCCTGTTCCTGCACCATCAAATATCGAAGACTTCCATTTCCTGCAGCACCTGGCCTATGGCGTCTACGGCTGCCTGCATCTCGGCCTGATTGACGTGGCCGATGCAGCCCACACGAAAAGTCTCAACCTGGGTCAATTTGCCCGGATACAGGATGAAACCCTTGGCCTTGACCCGCTCGTAGAACTCCTTGAACTGATAGCGGGGGTCTTTTGGCGCATGGAAGGTGACGATAATCGGCGCCTGGATAGCTTCGGGCAGAAAACTGCTAATGCCCAGTTTGGCCATGCCGTCGAGCAGGGCCTGGCAGTTGTTGGCGTAACGCTGATGGCGGGCAGGCAAGCCGCCTTCTTCGTTGTATTGCAGCAGTGCCTCGTGCAGGGCGGCTACCACATGGGTCGGCGGGGTAAAGCGCCATTGTCCGGTTTTGCTCATGTAAACGTGCTGATCGTGCAGGTCCATTGCCAGTGAATGGCTGTTACCGGCGGCATTGCCCAGGGCTTCTTTGCGGGCGAATACAAAGCCCATGCCGGGCACACCTTCGAGGCATTTGCCGGAGGCAGCGATCAATGCATCAAAAGGGACTTGCCGGGCATCGATCGGCAGGGCACCGAAGGAACTCATGGCATCGATGATCAGGCGTTTGCCGTGCTGAGCGATCACTGCGGCAATGTCGGGCAGCGGGTTAAGGATGCCGGTGCTGGTTTCGCAGTGGATCAACGCCACGTGGGTGATGCTCGGGTCTGCATGCAGCAGGCGGTCGACGTCTGCCGCCGTGGTGGGCTCGTCTTCAGCGGTTTCAAAGGTGCTGTAGCGACGGTCCAGCACTTCGCAGATTTTCGCCAGGCGTTTGCCGTACGCACCGTTGATCAGCACCAGTACATTGCCATCCCGTGGTACCAGGGTGCCGATGGCGGCTTCGACGGCAAAGGTGCCGCTGCCTTGCAGGGGCACGCAGTGATGGCTGTCGGCGCCGTTGATAATGGCCAGCAGTTGCTGGCACAGGCTGGCAGTCAGCTGGTTGAAGCTGTCATCCCATGAGCCCCAGTCAACCATCATCGCCTGGCGGGTACGCGCCGAGGTGGTCAGTGGGCCAGGGGTCAGCAGGATCGGCGCGGCAGTACTCATTCTGAATTCCTCACAAGCATGGGATGGCTACTTGGTACAGGACATAAATTGCAGTTTGTGTTGATATCAATCAAATTGTTTGTTGTTATGCCTGCCATCAGTGAGGCTTATAAATGAATTTATTCCAGCTCCGTGCGTTTGATGCCGTGGCCCGCGAGGGCAGTTTTACCCGGGCTGCGGCCCGGCTGTTTATCAGCCAGCCGGCGGTGACCGGGCATATCAAGGCGCTTGAGGAGCACTACCAGATCACCTTGCTGCGGCGTACGGCGCGGCGGGTGGAGTTGACTGAAGAAGGCACCAAGCTGGCGGCCATCACCCGGGCCATGTTCGGTTTGGTGGATGAAGCGCAGGTCATGCTGGAGGCCAACCGCCAGTTGCTCACCGGGCGACTTGAGGTGGCGGCCGATGGTCCGCATCTGGTGATGCCGATGCTGGCAAGCCTGCGCGCACGTTATCCGGGGGTTACCGTGAATTTGCGCCTGGGCAACGCTCAGGAAACCCTGGCGGCGTTGCTGTCGGAGCATGCCGATGTGGCGGTGCTGACCGAAGTGGAGCCGCGCAAGGGCCTGGCCTTGCGTGCGCTGAACGAGTCGCGGATTTGTGCGCTGGTTCCCGCCAACCACCCGTGGCTGGCCTTGCCTGATGGCATCGCGATCGGGCAACTGGATCAGGTGATCATGGTGCTGCGTGAACCAACCTCGATTACCCGTCGCACTTTCGACAATGCCTGTGAGCAGGCTGGAGTCAATCCACGGGTATTACTGGAACTGGACAGCCGGGAGGCGGTGACCGAAGCCGTCGCTGCGCAGTTGGGTGTGGGCATTGTGTCGTCGGTGGAAGTCAGTCATGACCCCCGCGTGCGTGCGGTACCGATCAACGGCGCGGGGCTGGTCAATCTGCATATGCTCGGCTGCATGGAACGGCGGGCCGAGTTGCGGTTGATCAAGGCGTTTATGGAGCTGGCGGTGTGATTTGTGCGGGAATAACACGCGTAGCAGCTGCTACGAATGGTGTGTTACAGGTCTGCCCGCACAATCTCCAGAAACGTTGCCACTACCCGCCGTGAGCTCTGCTCCTGCAGGCACACCAGGGTTTCGGTCAGGCGCCTTTTGCAGTCGATGATGGGCAGGGCGCACACCCGGGAGTCCGAGCCAAACTCCGCCGCCGATACCACCCCCACGCCAATCCCGACCACCACTGCTTCACGCGCAGCTTCACGACCCTCTACCTGGATCGCGGCGCGGATGCGCAGGCCGGCCTGGCTCATTTCTTCTTCCAGGGTTTGCCGGGTTACCGAACCGACTTCGCGCAATACCAGCGGTGTGTCATCCAGGTCGGCCAGGCAGATCGAACGGCGGCTTGCCCAAGGGTGCGTGCGTGCTACAAACGCCACCATCGGGTCGCTGCGCAAGGGCACGCTCAGCAGCCGGTCATCATTCACATCGCGCCCCAGCAGGGCCAGGTCTGCCTGGTAGTTGAACAGCCGCGCCAGACATTCGTCGGTGTTGCCTGTTTCGATTTTTACCGTGATCCCGGGGTAGCGCTGGCAAAAGCGGGCGATTTGCGGCAACACATGAACAGGGGCGTCCACGGCCAGGATCAGGCTCCCGGTTTGCAGGGCCTGGGAGTCCTGCAGTAACTCCTGGGCCTCGGCCTGTACCCCGAACAGGCGCTGGGTGATGCTCAGCAACCGCTCACCCAGGTCGGTAAGGCGCACCGAGCGCTTGTTGCGGTGGAACAGCAACACCCCGAAGCGTTCTTCAAGTTTTCTGACCTGATCGGAGATGGCCGGCTGGCTTAAAAACAGACGTTCGGCAGCCCGTGTGAAACTGCCGTGAACGGCGACGGCATGAAAGGCCTTCAACTGCGCATGGGAAACTGACATTGAAAAACCTCTTACAAGCTGAGCTTATGAGTGAAATACGATAAATCGATTTTACCTATTAGTCAGTAATTGCTTTGATCGACCTCAGCCCGGCGTTATGTCCTCGATAACGGTGGGTCGCGACACACTGATGTGCAGCCCCTAACTCCAACAAAAAAAGGGCCGTTCAGGGTGTGTCTGTCAAATACGGCTCTTGTCTGAAGGGCGGTATTGAAGTGCTCAACACAATAAAAAAACAGGCGTTCTCTTCTGATTCTGCCGGCACATTCCACCTCTGAGGTCAGACCCGACATGAACAACTCCTTTGCCACCATCAAGCGCTGGCGCGTGCAGATTTTTGCCATCACCTGGCTGGCCTACGCGGCCTTTTACTTCACTCGCAAAGCCTTTTCCGTGGCCAAACTGGGGATTGCTGATGACCCCGGCTTCCATCTGGACAAGATGGCAATGGCCAACCTCGATGCCATCTACCTGGCAGCCTACGCCGTAGGGCAATTTACCTGGGGCATTCTCGCCGATCGCTTCGGCCCGCGGGTTGTGGTGCTGGGCGGCTTGATCATCTCTGCACTGGCGGCGTTGGTGATGGGCACTTACGCCACCTTGCCGATCTTTGCCACCTGCATGCTGATCCAGGGTCTGGCGCAATCCACCGGCTGGTCGGGGCTGTGCAAAAACATCGGCAGCTTTTTCCCGGCGCAGCAACGTGGTCGGGTGCTGGGACTGTGGAGTTCGTGCTACGCCTTTGGCGGGCTGGTGGCCTCACCCTTTGCCGGGTGGTGGGCGTATACGCTGATCGGCAGCTGGCATGCGGCGTTTATTTCCAGCGCGGCGGTGGTGGCGCTGGTGGCGGTGCTGTTCTTTATCTTCCAGCGCAATACGCCGCAAGATGTTGGCCTGCCCGCTGTCGAGCCAGAGCCCGACATGAGTGCTGAGGAAATCGCTGCCGAAAAACGCATCAGCATCTGGGCGCCGCTGCGCGAGATCATGCGCAATCGCACGGTGCTGACCCTGGGTCTGGCGTACTTCATGCTCAAGCCGGCACGCTACGCGATTCTGCTGTGGGGGCCGGTGATTGTGTTCGAGCAAATGCCGCAAGTGGGCAAGGTCGGCGCCGCGATTATTCCTACGGCCTTTGAGTTGGCGGGTTTGCTGGGGCCGATCATGATCGGCCTGGCCTCCGACAAGCTGTTCGGTGCCCGGCGCATGCCCGCCTGCATTTTGAGCCTGTTGGCGCTGACCGTTTCCCTGGCGTTTTTCATGGGTGCACTGCATTCCGGCAGCGTGGTGCTGGTGGTGGCCTTGCTGTTTGTCATGGGCCTGACTCTGTATGGGCCTGACTCCATGATCAGCGGCGCTGCAGCCATTGATTTCGGCACCGCCAAGGCCGGAGCCACGGCGGCGGGGTTCGTCAATGGCTGCGGCTCGGTCGGGGCGATTCTGGGCGGCCTGCTGCCCGGTTATTTCGACACGGTCACGGTGTTTATCGTATTTGCCTGCTGCGCGCTGTTTTCCTCGCTGGTGCTGATTCCGCACTGGAACAGCCGACCTGCGGGGCTCAAAGCCGCGTGCCCGTTTGTGCCCAATCATCCATTGCTGATCAAGCCTTTACGCACCTGAGCAGGAGAATGACCCATGCGACCTTTTTGGCTGGAACAGGCACTGGCCCTGGAAAATGAAGCACCCTGCGAGGCGCTGGCGGGTGAAACCCGTGCCCAGGTGTGCATTGTGGGGGGCGGTTATACCGGGTTATGGACGGCGATCATGCTCAAGGAGCAAAGCCCTGAACTGGATGTAGTGCTGATTGAAGCCGATATATGCGGCGCAGGTGCCAGCGGGCGCAACGGTGGCTGTGCGCTGTCATGGTCGGCCAAGTACTTCACCCTTGAGCGGTTGTTCGGGGTGGAGGAGGCCGTGCGGCTGGTCAAAGCCTCGGAACAGAGCATTTACGCAATCGGTGCATTTTGTGAGCGCTATGGTGTGGAGGCTGATTACCGCCTCGATGGCACGTTATACACCGCGACCAATCAGGCCCAGATCGGATCGACGGATGGCGTGATTGCTGCGCTGGAGCGCCAGGCCATCAACTCGTTCAGCAAGCTGGCGGTTGATGACGTGCAGCGCCGGGCCGGTTCTGCCCAGCATCTGGAGGGCTGGTTTTCTCCCGCTGCTGCCAGCGTACAGCCTGGCAAACTGGTGCGTGGTTTGCGTCGGGTGGCCTTGCAGTTGGGGGTTAAAATCCACGAAAACACGCCAATGACCGGGCTGGAAGAGGGCGCGCCGGCGCTGATCCGCACGCCTGGCGGAAGCATTCGTGCTGACCGCGTGGTGCTCGCGATGAATGCCTGGATGGCCCGGGCATTCCCGCAGTTCGAGGGCAGTGTGGCGATTGTCTCCAGCGATATGCTGATCACGGAACCGCGCCCGGACCTGCTGCAGGACATCGGCCTGACCAGTGGTGTCACCGTGCTCGATTCGAGAATATTCGTGCACTACTACCACAACACCCCGGACGGACGAATCATGTTGGGCAAGGGTGGCAATACCTTTGCCTACGGTGGGCGCATGCTGCCTGTGTTCGATCAGCCGTCGCCCTACGCCGGGCTGCTGGGCAAAAGCCTGGAGCAGTTCTTTCCGGCGTTTGCCGGGGTTGGGATCGAGGCGACATGGAATGGTCCTTCAGACCGCTCTGTCACCGGTTTGCCGTTTTTTGGTCAGATGAGCAGCCACGGCAATGTGTTTTATGGCTTTGGTTATTCAGGCAGCGGGGTGGGGCCTTGCCATATGGGCGGGCAGATTCTCACCTCGCTGGTGTTGGGGCTGGCCAACGACTGGACCCGCTCGCCGCTGGTCAACGGACCGTTGGGGTTTTTCCCGCCCGAACCCATTCGTTACCTGGGGTCGCTGATGGTGCGCAACGCCATTCGGCGCAAGGAACGGGCCGAAGATCATGGTCGCCGGCCTCGGCATCTGGATGTGCGCCTGGCCAGATTTGCCGCGGCGGCGGGCAAGGCTGACAAGGGTTAAGCAGGTATCAATTGGATTTTTTGGTCGATTGCCGACTTCTTGCCGTATAAACTTGCGCCCATTCGACGGCCGACAGGCTGCGACACACCAGATTGAGAGAGTGAGTAATGGGCGCACAGTGGAAGGTTAAACATAAAGCGGACGCCGCCAACAGCCGCGGCAAGATTTTTGGCAAGCTGGCCAAGGAATTGACGGTTGCTGCGCGCAACGGCGCCGACCCGGACATGAACTCGCACTTGCGTCTGGTCTATGAGCAGGCCAAAAAAGCCTCGATGCCGGCTGACACCATCAAGCGCGCGATCAACAAGGGCGCCGGTATCGGCACCGAGGCCGTGCAATACCACCGCGTTACCTACGAGGGTTTCGCTCCCCACCAGGTGCCGCTGATCATTGAGTGCCTGACGGACAACATCAACCGTACCGTCGCTGAAATCCGCGTGGCTTTCCGCAAGGGCCAACTGGGCGCTTCGGGTTCGGTGGCGTGGGACTTCAATCATGTCGGCATGATCGAGGCCAAGCCTGATACCCCGGACGCAGACCCTGAAATGGCCGCGATTGAAGCCGGTGCCCAGGATTTCGAAGAAGGCGAAGAAGAAGGCACGACCTTGTTCATCACCGAGCCGACTGACCTCGACGCTGTACAGAAAGCATTGCCCGAGCAAGGTTTTACCGTGGTTTCAGCCAAGCTGGGCTACCAGCCGAAGAACCCGGTAAGCGGTTTGACGGACGAGCAAATGGCCGAAGTACAAGAGTTTCTGGCCAAGCTGGAAGAGCAGGACGACGTGCAGGACATGTTTGTAGCGTTGGCGTAAGCCATCGAGCCTATCCCGTAGCAGCTGCCGAGGAACGAAGGCAGCTGCTACAGGACTTACTCTAATGCCCGTATAACCTCGGCAAATCCCGGCCGTGCCAGTACCTCTGGCTGAATACAGCGCTGTTGCAACCCTTGCAGCTCAATGCGCTGTTGATCGCTCAAGCCCGAGTCGATCCGCTCCAGCAATTCGCCCAGTAAAATCCCGAACGCTCGCACTTCGATGCGTTGCAGCGCCCGGCTTTGCGGGCTGTCGTCCAGGGCATGGAAGCACGCGGCACCGAAATCGCCCAGCAGGCAGTCACCCCGGGCATTGAATAAAATATTGTGCGCGTACAAGTCGCCATGGCAGATGCCCTGCGCGTGCAGGTGGCCGGCCGCCGAGGCAATACCGCGGGCAATGCGCAAGGCGCTGTCGCGGGTGAAACGGGTGCTGTCGGCATACACGTCGCGGCTACAGGTGTCGAAGCTGGGCAGGGCCGCGAGATTGATAAAGGACGGGTCGATCAGTTCCATCACCAATGCGGCCTGATCGTCGGGATGACCCGTGACGCGGCCCAGTACCTTGATCAGGTTTGGATGCTGGCCTGCCGCGATGCAGGCATTCATTTCATTGAGCGGCGAGCCATCACTGGTGATGCTGCCCTTGTACAGTTTGACCGCCACCGGTTGCAGGGATTGCCCCGGTGCGCGCCACTGAGCCTGATAAATGATCCCGGAGGCGCCTTCGCCCAGCTTTTGCTCAAGCTCGAGCTGCGACCAGTCAATATTTGGCGTGGTGTCGGGCTGGTGCCGGGTGCTGGCATCTTCACGCAGCGGGTTGCCCGCATACGCCAGCCAGCTCAGGCCCGGCAAGGCCAGCAGGGTGTCGGGCAGTTCGCTGAACTGGTTGGCAGCCAGGCGGATCAGCTCCAGGCGTTCGCACTTGGCCAGACTGGCGGGCAGTTGCTGCAAGCGGTTACCTGCCAGCATCAGCTTTTGCAGCAGTGGCCGCTGGCCCAGCTCTTCGGGCAGTTGCTCGATGCAATTGTCGGTCAGGATCAGCCAGCGCAGTAAAGGAGGCAGTGCCGCACCGGGTACGTTGGCGATCCGGTTGGCCTTGAAACCAATCATGCTCAATTGCGCACACTGCCCAAGACAAACCGGCAGCTCGGTGAATTGATTGTCCGAGCAAAACAGGATGCGTAACCGGGTCAGGCGATGCAGGTCAGCGGGCAGGCTGCTCAGGGCGTTGCCGCTGAGGTTGAGGATTTCCAGGGTGTCGGCCAACTGGAATATCTCGGCCGGAAACTCGGTCAGCCCGCACGACAGATCAAGACGTTTGAGGCCCGCCAGTTGGCCAGCGCGCAGTTTAGCGAGGGTATCCATATGCAGGGTCGGGACTCGTAAGCAGGACAAAAAGTGTCGCGCATGATAGCGATTTATCGGCTTGGGGCCGAGGATTTGTCGGCGGGTTATGAGCGCAAAACGTGATGCACCTGGGCTCTGGCCAGTCAGCGGTAAAGGGCCCTTGGTCGGGCCCGGTACTGCTTATGCAGCTTTTAACGCAGCTCTCTGACCATCGTCGAAAGGGTGGTCAGCACGTCCTTGGCCAATTGCTTAGAACGCTTGCCATCCCAGCCGGTCTGCGGGTCCGGCGCATCGTTGTTGTCCTTGAACGGCATCTCCAGGGTCAGCGACAGGCAGTCGAAGCGTTGGCCAACGCTGTTGCAGGCCAGGGTCATATTGGCTTGCCCGGGTTCGTCGCGGGTGTAGCCGTGGGTGGTCTGGAAATCTTTGGTCAGGGCGCTGAGGTGCGTGCGAAAGCGTTCTTCCAGAGTTGCCAGGCGCTGGGTGTAGCCCGGGTTACCTTCGCAGCCTGCGGTAAACACGTAGGGGATTTCTTCGTCGCCGTGGATATCCAGGAAGAGATCGACGCCGTACTGGCTCATCTGCTCCAGGGCAAAAAACACTTCGGGGCTGACCTGCGGGCTGGTGTTTTGCCAGGCGCGGTTCAGGTCCTGACCGTTGGCATTGGTCCGCAGGTGCCCGTGGAAGGCGCCATCAGGGTTCATGTTGGGAATCAGGTAAAGATCGGCGTAGTCCAGCAGCTTGCGCATTTGCGGGTCGCTGCCTTGCTCCAGACGCTCCAACAGGCCTTCCATAAACCATTCGGCCATATGTTCGCCGGGATGTTGCTGGGCGATGATCCAGATCTTGCGCTTGTGGCTGGCGCCGCTACCTTTGCGCAACAACTGGATGTCGCGACCTTCAACGCTCTTGCCGGTGGCCAGCAGCTCGCAACCTGACCACTGCAGGGCATTTTTGATCAACTGATCATGACGTGCGCGGCTGTAGGGTTCGAAGTAGGCAAACCAGGCCTGAGGTTGCTCGGCTGCAAAATGAATATTCAGGGATGTGCCGTCGAAATCGCTCGGTACCCTGAACCAGTTTTCTTGATCGTAAGACGCCACTGCCTGGTAGCCATCCCACGCTTTATTGTAGGAAGACTGGCTGGCGTTGCTCAATTGGAAATGGTGGGTGTGACCGGGTGTCAGGCCATCGACCTTGAAATGGAACCACTGAAAATGCGGGCTCTTGGTGTCCGGCTTGATGGCAAGTTTTACCTGCAACGGGTTGCTGGTATCCAGCACCTGGATATTGCCGCTGTCGAAGTCGCTGCTGATATGAAGTGAAGAGGGCGCCACGGTCATCGTCCAAATCCCGAAATCTGATAATTGTGGACGTTACTGTACCGTGCTATGGCGATAGGCCAATACAGAATTTTAGGCGGGAGGAAGAAGGAAATAGCGAAGGGGGGCGTCATCCTTGACGCATCGCAATTGTAGGGTTTTTGCGATTGATTCTCAAGTGCTAGATTGCCATTACGGCTATAGTCCTAGACTTCAGGCTTCCGTTTCTCGATGTTCTTTTGCTATCATCACCCTATCGTGACGGCCACCCAAGAAAATGGCTGCACACCAGACTTCATTAGCCTGAAGCACGCAGAGCCAGATAACTGGCCGCAAAAAAAAGACCCGGCCAGAAGCCGGGTCAAATAACCGTGATTAGCCTGATGAGGAGGTAATTCAAAAGACCGACCTAAGGTCCCTTGAATTATCGACTGATCTCGCGACCAGCTGCATGCAATAATAATAATCATTATCATTTGCAAATCAAGCTATTTCCCGCGCTTTTCCGAAATTAATTTTTCGCTCCCCGGCCCAATGCTCTATCCAGCGGCCTGCAGACCTAATCGAGTAACAGTTCCGTGGTGCGTTTGACCTCACTCATGGCGATATTGGAGTGGGCTTCCTGTACGTGTGGTTTCTGTAGCAAGTGATCGCGCAAAAAACGTTCGTAGCTGTCGATATCGTGGGTGACCACCTTGAGCAGGTAGTCCATGTCCCCGGCCATGGTGTAGCACTCGATCACTTCGGGGTAATCGGTAATCGCCTCTTCAAACTCGGTCAGATGGCGACGGCCGTGGCCCGACAGCCGCACATTGACGAACACCACTACATTGAGGCCGAGTTTTTTCGGGTTGAGCAGGGCGACCTTGCGCTCGATCAGCCCTTCCTCTTGCAGACGGTGGATACGCCGCCAGCAGGGTGACTGTGACAATTCCACGCGTTCCGCCACCTCGGCGGCAGACAGGTCGGCATTGTGCTGAAGCAGGCGAAGGATCTTGCGGTCGATGGCGCTTAACTTTATCTGCATGAATTGATCTGTTTTCTTATTGTTTTTGAATGATGCATGCAGATTAGCAGAACAATTCCTGCAATTTAGAAAGAAAAATCCTAGGTAAAACCCTCACTCTTTTGCCACGGGTCACAGACTGACTTTAAGGTCTGGCTCGCATTCTGGCTAAAAACAAGAGAGAGAACGCAATGCCGATTTTTACCCACCCCGAATTCGATCACCACGAACAAGTCCAGTTCTGTCATGACAAGGCCACGGGCCTCAAGGCCATTATTGCGGTGCACAACACGCGCCTGGGGCCAGCCCTGGGCGGTTGCCGCATGTGGCCCTATGCCGACGAGCAGCAAGCCTTGAACGATGTGCTGCGCCTGTCCCGTGGCATGACGTACAAGTCGGCGCTGGCCGGGTTGCCATTGGGTGGCGGCAAGGCGGTGATCATTGGTGACCCGCGCAAAGACAAGAGCGAGGCGCTGTTTCAGGCAATGGGTGGTTTTGTCGAGAGCATGGGCGGACGCTACATCACGGCGGCGGACTCCGGCACCGGGGTTGCTGAAATGGCCCTCATGGGCCAGCGCACCCGCCACGTGGTGGGTGCTGGCACCCGCGAACAACTGGGCGGTGGCACGCGCAGTGGTGACCCGTCTCCGGCTACCGCCCTCGGGGTCTTTATTGGCCTGCGTGAGGCAGTGTTGCAGCGTTTGGAGCGCCACGACCTGACGGGCCTGCGGGTGGCCGTTCAAGGGCTGGGTCAGGTGGGATACAACCTGGCCCGGCACCTGAAGGAGGCGGGCGCCGAGCTGTGGGTTCACGATATCCAGGAGGCCAATGTGCGCCGTGCTGTCGACGAACTCGGTGCCCATGCGGTCAGTGCACTGGATATTTACGGGCTCGATGTCGACGTGTTCTCGCCCTGTGCCATGGGTGCCATCATCAACGATGAAACCTTGCAGGTACTGCGTGCACCGGTGATTGCCGGTGCGGCCAACAATCAATTGGCCAAGGCTTCCCATGCCGATGAATTGTGGCGTCGGGGTTGCTTGCACGCACCGGATTACGCAATCAATGCGGGCGGCATTATTGACGTGTCTTACGAGTACAACGGTGGCACGCCTGAGCAGGTTCGCCAGCACGTTGAAGGCATTGGCGAGACGTTGCGTCAGATCTTTCTAAGGGCTAAAGCGCAGGACATGAACACCACGCGCATTGCCGACAGCCTCGCCCAGGAGCGTCTGAACGCGTGATAGCCAGGGCGCTGGTGCCCGCAGCAGGCAATCAGCGCCTTTTCACTTCAGCGGGCAGTCAGTTGTTGCATGTCGATAGCCTTGTCCAGCAATTGCCGGGATGGCTCCATAAGCAGCAGCAGGCTCAGCAGCAGATCCCGTTGAGAGCCCTGCTGATGCTCGCTGGCGCTTTGCGCATTGGCAATTGCGCAGCGCAAGTAATCCGAGGCCAGCACCAGAGCTTCTTCTTGGCTCACGTCATCGCTGACCTGGAAAATTTTCTTACCCGTAGCGTGTTGAGAAACAGGAGGTTTCAAATAATAGTCGAGGGCACGCTGGGTCGCGATGCTGTCCTTGATGGATTCAAGCCCGGCATCGGACTCGGTTTCGAAAGGGATTTTTGTTATGGGAGTCATGATTTACCTGCGTCTCAGGAGTTGATCGAGTCAGCTAAAGCAGATTAGTACATTAAGTATTTTTGTATTATAAGTAAATAATACAATTCGTGTATTGTTGCGTCGAATTCAATCCGTATTGTTCGGCAGATGGATAAATGGATCGCTTTAGTCAGAACCAAATTGCGCGAGCTGAAACTCACGCAAGAAAAACTAGCCGAACGCGTCGGGGCTTCCCAGGGCGGGGTCGGCCATTGGCTCAATAAACGCCGTCAACCCGACTTGCCGACGATGAACAACGTACTTCACGCCCTTGGGCTGGAGCACCTTGAGGTCGCCCTGGTGATTCGTGAGCGCAACGAGGCGGGCGACAAGCCCGGGTTTGACGAATACACCTACGAGATCACATCGGCATTCCGCTACCCGGTGCGCGACTGGGTAGCGGCGGGTCACGTCAGCGAAAAGCTGCTGCCCGGTTATGCACCGCCCGGTACGCTGTTTGAAGTGAGTGATCACTACGCCAAAGGCGCTGCGTTCTGGCTGCTGGTCACGGGAGACGCAATGACTGCCCCGGTGGGGGTCAGCATTGCGCAGGGGATGATGATTCTGGTTGATCCGGACATCGAGGCCACGCCAGGCAAAATGGTCATCGCTCTTACGCCGGAATCCGATGCCACGACTTTCCGGCAGTTGATCGAAGAAAGCGGGCAACGTTACCTCAAGCCACTTAATCCGACCTACCCGAAAACCCTGTTTGATGAAAACTGCCGGATTATCGGCGTGGTGGTACAGGCCACTGCCAAGTTTTAGAAGCGGTGTGTCCATACTGCAAGTGAAAAGGCGGATACCGGTCACGGTACCCGCCTTTTCTCATTCCAGCTCGACCAGTGCCGAACCCTCACTGACCATTTCACCTTCCTGGTAAAACAGCGCCTTGATCACGCCTGCATGGGGGGCTCGCAGGCTGTGTTCCATTTTCATGGCTTCCAGTACCACCAGCTGAGCACCGGCCTCGACGGTTTGCCCGACCTCGACCAGCACACGTACGATGCTGCCGTTCATCGGTGCAGTCAGGCCGCCCTGGGCCGTGTGACTGGCGTCCACGGCGCTGATCGGATCGTGCAGACGCACGCAGTGCAGTTCACCGTCCCAGCGCAGGTACAGCGCATCGCCCCGACGGATGGCCAGGTGCTGACGGCGTACACCGTCCTGCTCGATGAGCAAGTGTTCATCGCGCAAAGTGGTGGTGTTGCCACTGAGGTGGATAACCTGCTGTTCACCCTTGCAGGCCAGAACCAGCAAGGTGTTTGCCGGCAGACCGCTACGAAAGCCATTGGCTGTCGACCAGGGCGATGCCGGGTCATCGTTGCGTACCCGTAGCGGTTGACTTTGGCTGAATGCCTGGGCAGCGGCAGACCAGAATGCCGTAGGCAAAGGTTCGGCAGCAGGCAGTAATTCTTCTTCGTAGCGTGGGATAAATCCGGTATCGAGTTCGGCTGCGGCGAAGGCAGGGTGGCCGATAATGCGGCGCAAGAAATTCAGGTTGGTTTTCAGCCCGCCAATAGCGAATTCATCGAGCATGGCCATCAGGCGCAAACGTGCCTGTTCGCGGTCTTCACCCCAAGCAATCAGCTTGCCCAGCATCGGGTCGTAGAACGGTGAAACTTCGTCGCCCTCGCTGACACCGCTGTCCACGCGACGGCCCGGGCCAGCGGCCGACTCGCGATACACCTCAAGACGGCCGGTTTGCGGAAGGAAATCATGGCCCGGGTCTTCTGCATACAGTCGCACTTCTATGGCATGGCCGTTCAACGGGACCTGAGCCTGGCTGATGGGCAGGGTTTCACCTCGTGCCACGCGGATTTGCCAGGCCACCAGGTCGAGGCCGGTGATGGCTTCAGTGACCGGGTGCTCAACCTGCAGGCGCGTATTCATCTCCATAAAGAAGAATTCGCCTCGCGCATCCAGCAGGAACTCTACAGTGCCCGCGCCCACATAACCGATGGCCTGGGCCGCACGCACGGCGGACTCGCCCATTGCCTGACGCTGTTCGACACTCAGGCCCGGTGCTGGCGCTTCCTCTACGACTTTCTGGTGGCGGCGCTGAATCGAGCAGTCGCGCTCATTGAGGTACAGGCAGTTGCCGTGCTGGTCGGCAAAAATCTGGATTTCCACGTGTCGTGGCTTGAGTACGTACTTTTCCACCAGCATGCGCGCATCGCCAAAGGACGACAGGGCTTCGCGCTGTGCCGAGGCCAGCGCCTCTGCCAGCTGGGCGACGTCCTCGACCACCTTCATGCCCTTGCCGCCACCTCCTGCCGTGGCTTTGAGCAGCACCGGATAGCCGATGCGTTCTGCGGCGAGGCGAAAGGTTTCCAGATCCTGGGCTTCGCCGTGGTAACCCGGCACCAGCGGTACGCCCGCCACTTCCATCAAGGTCTTGGCGGCGGACTTGCTGCCCATGGCATCAATGGCACTGGCGGGCGGGCCGAGAAATATCAGCCCGGCAGCTTCAATGGCACGGGCAAAGCCTGCGTTCTCCGACAAAAAGCCATAACCGGGATGAATGGCCTGGGCCCCACTGGCCTTGGCGGCTGCAATGATCTTGTCGATTTTCAGGTAGCTGTCGGCCGCTTTGCTGCCCCCCAGGTCTACGCAGATATCGGCTTCGCGGCAATGCCGCGCATCGCGATCGGTCGCGCTGTGGACGGCTACTGTGGTGAGGCCCAGGGCCCTGGCTGTGCGCATTACCCGGCAGGCGATTTCGCCACGGTTGGCAACCAGTACGGATGTCAGAATAGGGGCGCTCATGAACGCGGCTCCAGGGTCGATGGATCGGCTTGCCAGCTGGGGGCACGTTTTTGCAGAAAGGCGCGCAAGCCCTCCTGGCCTTCGGGGCTGACGCGGATGCGAGCTATGGCGTTTTCGCAGTAACGGCGAATAGCCAGGGTCGGTGCTCCGTGGCTGACTTCCCGCAACAGGTCCTTGCATGAGCGCATGGCCTGGGGGCTGTTGAGCAGCAGGTTGTCAATCCAGAGGTCGATGTGCTGTTCAAGCTCGGCGAGCGGGTAGCACTCCGATAGCAAGCCCAGTTCCCGGGCACGTTCGCCGCTGAAGCGTTCAGCCGTCAAGGCGTAGCGCCGGGCAGCGCGCTCACCGATGGCCTGCACCACGAAGGGGCTGATCACCGCAGGTGCCAGGCCGATACGCACTTCCGACAGACAGAACTGCGCGTCTTCGGCGCCGATAGCCATGTCGCAGGCACTGATCAGGCCCAGCGCACCACCATAGGCCGCGCCCTGGACCACGGCCAGGGTGGGCATTTTCAGCTTGGCCAGGTTGTACATCAGCTCGGCCAGGTGGCGGGCGTCGTCAAGGTTGGTGTGGTAGTCCAGTTCGGCCGATTGCTGCATCCAGGCCAGATCGGCACCGGCGCTGAAATGCTTGCCGCGCCCGCGCAGCACCAGAAAACGCAGGGCAGGGTCGGCTTGTACGGCCTCCAGCGCCAGAATCAGCTCACGAATCATCTCGGCATTGAATGCATTGTTCTTCTGCTCGCGGCTCAACCACAGGGTGGCAAAGCCCCGGGGATCGGTGTGCAGTTCGAGGGTGTTGAAATCCATCATGTTTGTCAGTCCTGAAAGGCTGTGGGGTTACATCCGGAACACACCGAAACGGGTGGCTTCGACAGGGGCGTTCAAGGCCGCCGACAGGCCAAGGGCCAAAACCACTCGGGTTTGCGCCGGATCGATCACGCCGTCATCCCACAAGCGCGCGCTGGAGTAGTAGGGGTGGCCTTGATGCTCGTACTGGTCGAGGATCGGCTGCTTGATCTCGGCCTCTTCCCGGGCTGTAAACCCGACGCCATTGCGCTCGGCCTGTTCGCGCTTGACCTGCACCAGCACACCCGCGGCTTGCTCCGCACCCATCACGCCGATTCGGGCATTTGGCCACATCCACAAGAAGCGTGGATCGTAGGCGCGGCCGCACATTCCGTAGTTGCCGGCGCCAAAGCTGCCGCCAATGATCACGGTGAATTTGGGCACCCTGGCGCACGCAACGGCGGTGACCAATTTGGCACCGTGCTTGGCAATCCCACCGGCTTCGTATTTCTGCCCGACCATAAAGCCGGTGATATTTTGCAAAAACACCAGGGGGATGCCGCGCTGACAGGCCAGCTCGATAAAGTGCGCGCCCTTTTGCGCGGCCTCGGCAAACAGGATCCCGTTGTTGGCCAGAATCGCCACCGGGTAACCCTGCAAATGGGCAAAGCCGCACACCAGCGTGGTACCGAACAGGGCCTTGAACTCATCGAATACCGAGCCATCCACCAGCCGCGCAATCACTTCGCGTACATCAAAAGGCTGCTTGGCATCAGCCGGGACTATGCCGTACAGCTCATCACGGTCGTACAGCGGTACCTGTGGTGTGCGCTGCTGCAACTGGCCCAGCTTGCGCCAGTTGAGGTTGGCAACGCTGCGCCGGGCCAGCGCCAGGGCGTGTTCGTCGCTGTCGGCATAGTGGTCGGCCACCCCGGAAATCTTGCAGTGCACATCGGCCCCGCCGAGGTCTTCGGCGCTGACCACTTCGCCCGTGGCGGCCTTTACCAGCGGCGGGCCAGCGAGAAAAATCGTTGCCTGTTGACGCACCATAATGGCTTCGTCGGCCATGGCGGGTACATAGGCACCGCCTGCGGTACAGGAGCCCATGACCACGGCAATTTGCGGGATGCCCGCTGCGCTCATGTTGGCCTGGTTGAAGAAGATCCGTCCAAAGTGCTCGCGATCCGGGAACACCTCGTCCTGGCGCGGCAAGTTGGCACCCCCCGAGTCCACCAGATAAATGCACGGCAAGCGGTTCTGCTCGGCGATGGTTTGCGCCCGCAGGTGTTTTTTGACCGTCAGTGGGTAGTACGAACCGCCTTTGACCGTCGCGTCGTTGGCGACAATCATGCACTCCACGCCCTCGACCCGACCAATGCCGGCAATGATCCCGGCTGCCGGAACGTCTTCGCCGTACACGTTGTAAGCCGCTAACTGACTCAATTCAAGGAAGGGCGAACCGCTGTCCAAAAGGCGGTCAATCCGTTCGCGAGGTAGCAACTTGCCTCGTGAGGTATGCCGCTCCTGCGCCTTGGCGCCACCGCCTTGTTGCACCTGCGCTAGCAGGGCATGCAAGGCGTCGACCTGTTTGAGCATGGCGTCGCGGTTAAGCCCGAACTCGGCCGAACGCGGGTTGATTGTCGTCTGCAAGATGGACATGCCTGCGCTCCTTAGCGGGTTTCGTTGAAGAGTTCGCGACCAATCAGCATGCGTCGGATTTCGCTGGTACCAGCGCCGATTTCATACAGTTTGGCGTCGCGCAGGAGGCGCCCGGCAGGGAATTCATTGATGTAGCCGTTGCCGCCGAGAATCTGAATGGCATCGAGGGCCATTTGCGTGGCGCGTTCGGCGCTGTACAAAATCACGCCGGCTGCATCCTTGCGCGTTGTTTCGCCACGTTCGCACGCGGCAGCCACGGCATACAGATAGGCACGGCTGGCATTGAGCTGGGTGTACATGTCAGCCACCTTGCCCTGGATCAACTGAAATTCGCCGATGCTCTGGCCGAATTGCTTGCGGTCGTGAATGTACGGCACGATCAGGTCCATGCACGCCTGCATGATCCCGGTGGGGCCGCCCGAGAGCACCACACGCTCGTAGTCCAGGCCGCTCATCAGGACCTTTACGCCGGCGTTGAGGGTGCCCAGCAGGTTCTCTTGAGGCACTTCGACGTCGTCGAAAAACAGCTCGCTGGTGTTGGAACCGCGCATGCCAAGCTTGTCGAAATGGCTACTGCGGCTGAAGCCTTTCCAGTCACGCTCAACGATAAATGCGCTGATTCCGTGCGGGCCTTTCTCCAGGTCGGTCTTGGCATAGATCACATAGGTGCTGGCGTCCGGGCCATTGGTGATCCAGGTTTTGCTGCCGTTGAGGACAAAGTGGTCGCCGCGTCTGTCGGCGCGCAGTTTCATCGAAACCACATCGGAACCGGCGTTCGGTTCGCTCATGGCCAGGGCACCGACGTGTTCGCCGCTGATCAGCTTGGGCAGGTATTTGAGTTTCTGTTCGTGGGTGCCGTTGCGGTTGATCTGGTTGACGCACAGATTGGAGTGGGCGCCGTAGGACAGGGCCACCGATGCCGAGCCGCGGCTGATTTCTTCCATGGCCACCACATGGGCCAGATAGCTCAGGCCGGTGCCGCCGTACTCTTCTGAGACGGTGATGCCGAGCAACCCCATGTCACCGAACTTGCGCCACATGTCGGCCGGGAACAGGTTGTCCTTGTCGATTTGCGCCGCCCGTGGCGCCAGTTCGGCAGCGACGAATGCCTGGACCTGATCGCGCAGCATATCGATGGTTTCGCCCAGGGCGAAGTTCAGGGTCGGGTAGCTCATGGGGCACCTATATTCATTGTTCTTGTGGAGGCGGTTACTGCGTCGCCATTGATAACCTTTACGTTAACGTAAACTTGGCGCCTTTAACTGTCAACGACCTTTACGTTAACGTCAACTTAGGCCAGAGTATTTGTTGTTCTTCAAATGAGCCGGTGCAGTACGCGCCTTGCTCATGCTCCCAAAACAATCACAAGAGGAGTTGCCATGAAGTTGCAATCCGTCCCCAGTTACAGCCAGGGTGCGCTGGACAAACCGCTGCTGGCGATGACGATAGGCCAGGCTTTTGATCAGACTGCTGCGCGTTACCCGCAGGGGGAGGCGTTGGTGGTACGCCATCAGCAGCAACGTTATACATGGGCACAATTGGCCGAGGAGGTCGACCTGCATGCCAGGGCACTGCTGGCTTTGGGTTTGCAGGCAGGGGACCGGCTGGGGGTGTGGGCGCCTAATGGCGCCGAGTGGTTTATCAGCCAGTTTGCCAGCGCCAAGATTGGCGTGATTCTGGTCAATATCAACCCGGCATACCGGCTCTCGGAACTCGAATACGTACTCAAGCAATCGGCGTGTCAATGGTTGGTGTGTGCGGGCGCGTTCAAGACGTCCAACTATCACGCCATGCTCCAGGAGTTGATCCCTGAGCTGGCGGAGCAATCGGTCGGGGCGCTGGATTGTGTGCGCTTTGCCGATTTGCGTGGGGTCATCAGCCTCGCGGCTGAGCCGCCGGCAGGTTTTTTGCCGTGGTCGCACCTTGCCATGTTGGCTGACGAGGTCGAACCGGAGCAGTTACGCTGCCGCGAAGCCAGCCTGCACGTCGACCAGCCGGTCAATATCCAGTACACCTCCGGTACCACAGGCTTCCCCAAGGGGGCGACCCTTAGCCATCAGAATATTCTCAATAATGGCTATATGGTAGGCGAAAGCCTGGGGCTGACGGCCAGCGACCGTCTGGTAATCCCCGTGCCGCTTTATCACTGCTTTGGCATGGTGATGGGTAATCTGGGTTGCGTGACCCATGGCACTACCATGATCTACCCTGCGGAGGCCTTTGACCCGGGCCTTACGCTGCAAGCGGTTGCGCAAGAGCGCGCCACCGGGCTGTACGGTGTGCCGACCATGTTTATCGCCATGCTCGACCACCCGCAGCGTACCTCGTTTGATCTGTCGAGCCTGCGCACGGGGATTATGGCCGGGGCCACATGCCCGATCGAGGTCATGCGCCGCGTCATCAGTGAAATGCATATGGGCGAAGTACAAATCGCCTATGGCATGACCGAAACCAGCCCGGTATCGATACAGACGGGGCCTGCGGATGAACTGGAATTGCGGGTTACCACGGTGGGGCGTACCCAGCCACAACTTGAGAGCAAGTTGATCGATGCTGCGGGCAACACCGTTGCCCGGGGTGAGATTGGCGAGTTGTGTACCCGTGGCTACAGCGTGATGCTCGGTTACTGGAACAACCCGCAGGCCACTGCTGATGCCATCGACGGTGACGGCTGGATGCATACCGGTGACCTGGCGCAGATGGATGAGCAGGGCTATGTACGCATTGTGGGGCGCAACAAGGACATGATTATTCGCGGTGGAGAAAATATTTACCCGCGGGAGCTGGAGGAGTTCTTTTTTACCCACCCGGCAGTGGCTGACGTGCAGGTTGTGGGTATTCCTGACGCCAAATATGGCGAAGAGATCGTTGCCTGGATCAAGTTTCATCCCGGTCATACGGCCAATGAGCTTGAGCTGCAAACCTGGTGCAAGTCGCGGATTGCGCACTTTAAAGCGCCGCGTTTTTTCAAGTTTGTCGATGCATTCCCGATGACCGTGACCGGCAAGATCCAGAAATTCAAAATGCGCGAGATCAGTATTCAGGAGTGCCAACAGAAATGACCAAACCCGTGGGAACGGCCTTGCTCGCGATGGCATCACCGCGATTTGCCAGACAGACCGCGCCGCCTGAATCGCGAGCAGGCTCGCTCCCACGGGGGTATGCAGTTAAGCAAATTATCAAACCACAGATAGCACAAAGGGGAGCCGAGGCTCCCCTTTAATATGTCGTTGCGTGCTCTTTTTTTATTATTGAAGGGCGGTCTATTGTTGTTTTTGGAACTCGCCCTTTTGCTGCGTTTTTGTGCGACCCCCATCCGGGGTCAAGAGCAAACGTATTTTTTTGAGCGCTGATCCACTTTTATCACCGGCTATCAAACCCGTGATCCAACCTGTGCGGGTGCTACCTGAAGGTAGTTTTATTCTTCTCTGCCCGGTTGCGAGGTGGTTTTTAGGCGCCTCGGAAAAGTAAACCTTCTCCAAAAAAATCTGTTAGCTGCGTCTCTGCCGTGTTGTTTTTGTTATGTCAGAGTCGTTTCGTATTGTTTTTATTATGTTGCTGCGGTTTTTATTCTTGTTATGCCATAGAGATAGCAGGAGCCGTGCCAACTTTTAAAAACCCTTATAAATCAACTACTTGAAAAATAAGACAATATAAAACCGGCCTTGGGCATGGCCGGTTTGTTTCCGTGTTACTCGTTTGTGTGGCGGCGAGGTAACACCCCGGAACACTTTTTAGCCCTGGCGGGCCTTTGCCACCCGTGATCCGGTAACACGACCCAGCACCTTGCAGATGTGCGCGCCGGCCAGTAACAGCTTGTCCATGTCGACCCCGGTATCGATGCCCATGCCGTTGAGCATGTACAGCACGTCTTCCGTGGCCACGTTACCGCTGGCACCCTTGGCATAGGGGCAACCGCCGAGGCCGGCGATGGAGCTGTCGAATACCGCGATGCCTTCCTGCAGGCTGGCGTAGATATTTACCAGCGCCTGACCGTAGGTATCGTGGAAATGCCCGGCGAGTTTTTCCCGCGGGACGCAAGCCGCTACCGTCTCAAACAGGGTGCGTGTGGCTGTCGGTGTACCGGTGCCGATGGTGTCGCCCAGTGACACCTCGTAACAGCCCATGGCGTACAGCTCCTGCGCTACCTGTGCCACCTGCTGCGCACTGACCTGGCCTTCATAAGGGCAGCCCAGCACACAGGACACATAGCCGCGTACGCTGATGCCGTGCTGCCTGGCCGCTTCAATAATGGGCACAAAGCGCGCCAGGCTTTCGCTGATCGAGCAATTGATATTGCGTTGCGAGAACGCTTCGGATGCGGCGGCAAATACCGCGACTTCCTTTACCCCGGCGGCCACGGCATCTTCAAAACCACGCAGGTTCGGTGCCAGCGCACCGTAGACCACGCCCGGCTTGCGGCGGATTTGTGCGAAGACTTCAGCCGAACCGGCCATTTGCGGCACCCACTTGGGGGAGACAAAGCTGCCGGCTTCGATATAGCCCAATCCGGCGTCGGTCAGGGCGTCAACCAGTTGCACCTTGTCCGCGACACTGATGGGTTGGGCCTCGTTTTGCAGACCGTCGCGCGGGCCTACTTCGATCAGCCGCACATGGGTTGGAAGTGTCATGGGGATCACCGTGTCCGTTGAAATGGGGTCTTGCCCAACCCTCACCCCAGCCCTCTCCCGGAGGGAGAGGGGGCAGATGGGGGTGTGCTGGAGTTCGCAGGCGGTCAGTCAGAGCGAGGGACTGTTAGTCGTCTGTTTTTTTATGGTCTGTTCCAGCGCCTGGAGACACCGCTCTTCAGCGGTATCGAGCTCCAGCTGCATCTGCTGGATATCCAGCAACTGCTGCTCAAGCTGCTCGCGGCGTTCGGCGATTTTGGCCAGCATGCTGTTGAGCTGTTTCTGGTTGCCGCTGGTGGGGTCATAAAGCTCGATCAGTTCGCGGCATTCGGCCAGCGAAAAGCCGATGCGCTTGCCGCGCAGAATCAGTTTCAGGCTGACTTTGTCCCGCGCCGAATACACCCGCTCCTGACCGCGTCGTTCAGGGGCGAGCAGGCCTTGCTCTTCATAAAAGCGAATGGCACGGGTGGTGATGTCAAGTTCACGGGCAAGGTCGGAAATACTGTACGTCTGGCTGCTCATGGGCGGGCTCTGGAGAAATCGTGTTGCTAAACTAAAGCTTGGTTGACGTATACGTCAAGCAGGCTTGCGGCTTCGAATTTCTGTTGTTGCTGGCACAGCTCTATCAGTTGCTCGCGCATCCAGCGATTGGCCGGGTCTTGCTCGGTACTTTCGTGCCAGTACAAATGGGTTTCCACATTGGGCAGTTCATTGAGGGGCAAGGCTACAAAGTGCAGGCCATGGCGGCGGGCAAAACGCTCGGGCACGGTCATTGCCATGTCGGTTTGCTGCAGCACATTAGAGGCCATCAGGTAATGCTGCGAGCGCAGGGTGATCTTGCGCTGCAGGCCCATCTTGCCCAGGGCCAGGTCGACCTCGCCGAGGCCGTTGCGTCGGGTCGAGATATGAATGTGGGTCAGCGCCAGGTATTCATCCAGGCTCAGGGTTGCCTTGCCGGCCGATGGGTGGCCCTGGCGCATGGCGCAGACGTAACGGTCTTCCATCAATTTGACATGGCGTACCTGCGGGTCGGTATTGAGGGGGGCATCTATCGCAAAATCCAGACGCCCGGCAGCCAGATCACTGGTGGTCTCACGCCGATGAGAGAGAAAACTCTCGACCACCACCGAAGGCGCCTGACGCCGTAGCCGCTGGAATAGCGGCGGCAAAATCACCGCTTCTGACAGGTCTGTCATGCTGATGCGGTAGGTCTTGTTGGCTTGCAGGGGGTTGAAGGTGCGGCTTTCCTGCACCGAAACACGCAACAGCGCCAGGGCACTGCGCACCGGGCTGATGATGTTCTGTGCCATGGGGGTGGGCACCATGCCCTGGGCGGTGCGCACGAACAGCGGGTCATTGAAGCTCTCGCGCAATCGCGCCAGGGCATTGGACACGGCTGGCTGGGTGATGCCGATAATCTGCCCGGCGCGGGTCAGGTTGGCTTCGGTATAGATGGCGTCGAAGACGATAAACAGATTGAGATCGACCTTGTTCAGGTTCATGACGCGCTGGCTCTTGTTGTTGGAAAGGAAAACGCGCCCCGATCATATATTGCTTATGAATGGTAATACGCGTCGTTAATAGATGGCGCAAATAAAGGGTGGCTAATCTAGCATCGGGTATCACTTTTCAGCAGCCCGGTAGAAGGTAGTCACTTATGGATTTCGCTTACTCTCCGAAAGTTCAGGCACTGCGTGAGCGTGTGACAGCGTTTATGGACGCCCATGTTTACCCGGCGGAGGCGATTTTTGATCAGCAGGTGGCTGAAGGTGATCGCTGGCAGCCCACAGCGATCATGGAAGAGTTGAAACTCAAGGCCAGGGCTGAAGGGCTGTGGAATCTGTTTTTGCCAGAGTCCGAACTGGGCGCCGGGCTGACCAACCTTGAATACGCGCCGCTGGCAGAAATCATGGGGCGCTCGATGCTGGGTTCCGAGCCCTTCAACTGCTCGGCACCGGATACCGGCAATATGGAAGTACTGGTGCGCTACGCCAGCGAGGCACAAAAAAAACAGTGGTTGGAGCCGCTGTTGCGGGGTGACATTCGCTCGGCGTTTGCCATGACCGAACCGGACGTCGCCTCGTCGGATGCTACTAATATGACGGCATGCGCCGTGCGTGACGGTGACGAGTGGCTGATCAATGGCCGCAAATGGTGGACGTCGGGAGCTTGTGACCCTCGCTGCAAGGTCATGATTTTCATGGGCTTGAGCAACCCTGAAAATCCGCGGCATCAGCAGCACTCAATGATCCTGGTGCCGGTAGACACCCCAGGGGTGAAAATCGTACGGCCACTGCCGGTATTCGGCTACGACGATGCTCCTCATGGTCATGCCGAAGTGCTGTTCGACAACGTACGAGTGCCGTATGAAAACGTTTTGTTGGGTGAAGGCCGGGGCTTTGAAATTGCCCAGGGGCGTCTTGGGCCGGGCCGGATTCACCACTGCATGCGCTCGATTGGCATGGCCGAGCGGGCACTGGCTTTAATGTGCAAGCGTTCGCTGGCACGTACCGCGTTCGGCAAGCCGCTGGCACGTCTGGGGGCCAATATCGACAAGATCGCCGACTCGCGCATGGAGATCGACATGGCGCGCCTGTTGACCCTCAAGGCTGCGTATATGATGGACACGGTAGGCAACAAGGTGGCCAGAAGTGAAATCGCCCAGATCAAGGTTGTCGCGCCCAACGTTGCCTTGAAGGTGATTGACCGGGCCATTCAGATGCATGGCGGGGCAGGGGTTTCGGCGGATTTTCCGCTGGCTTATATGTACGCCATGCAGCGCACGCTGCGCCTGGCGGATGGTCCGGACGAAGTACACCGGGCGGCAGTGGGCAAGTTTGAGCTGGATAAATATGCACTCTAGGGAGAGGGGGCATTTGACCTTGCACACTCAATAAACCCACACCTCAACCCGACGATTCTTCTGGCGCCCTTCATCTTCGATATTGGCTGCCACCGGCATTTGTGCGCCATAGCCACGAATTTCCCTGGGCACCACGCCGCTTTTCACCAGCTCGCGGCGTACGGCCATCGCCCGCAACGTTGACAGCAATTGTGCACGCTGCGGGTCATCCTTGGCATCGCCAAAACCCACCAGTGTGATCTGTTTGTCGAGTTTGCCATGGGCGCTCAGGTAGTCGGCCACACGCAGCAAGTCCTGACGCGCCTTGTTATCCAGTGAGGCGCTGCCTTCTTCAAAACGGAAGTTGACTGACAGGCGCTGTGCCTCCCGCGTCAGCGCCTGATACGCCTGGGGCATGTGCCCGCCCGGTAGCACGCTGCCAGCTTGTACGCTTTGGGCGACAAAGCCGTTTTGCCCGACAATGGCCTGACCTTGCGGGCTTTGGGTGAAGGCAACCAGTGCTTTTGCCCAGGGATTTATCGTCGAGGGAGGCAGGTAAAAGAACAGACGCCGCGACAAGGGGTAGTCTTCGCTGGCAATCAGGCTGGTGAGCGGCAGCATGGGCTGCGATGCGCCATCAACGATAGCCAGGGTCTTGGCCTCACGGATATACGGCAGGCCGATAAAGCCGATGGCTTGTGGGTCACGGCTGACGGCATCGGATAGCTCTTCGCTGGATTCGAAACGCTGTGCCGTACTGCTCAAGGACTGCCCGTTGCGGTTCAAGACCAGCTCTTTAAAGGTCTCCCAGGTGCCGGACTGGCCATCGCGGGCATATAAATGAATGGCACCACCGACCCCGCCCAGCTGTTCCCAGCGGCTGATCTGGCCACTGAAAACCTGTGCCAGTTGCTCGGTATCAAGCTGATTGAGCGGGTTGCGCGGGTGGAGAATGATCGCCAGGCCATCGATGGCAATCACTTGTTCGGCGCTCGGGCTTTTCAGGTCTCCCAGGCGCTCAAGGTCTACCAGTTCGCGGTCCTTGATGGGGCGCGAGGACGCCACCAGATCCGCATGCCCGGCGGCCAGGGCAGTAAAGCCGGTACCCGAGCCATGGGCGGCGACATCCACCCGGATCTGCCGGCCCTGCGCCGTGGTGCCGACAATAGTGTGCTCGTTGGGCGGGATGACCGGGACACTGTGGATGTCATGCAGGCCTTGCTCGGCGAGCATGGCGCTGACCAGTGCAGGGCCAAGGTTGGCGCCGATGGTGTTGGAGCCCTGGATGCGCAGGTCGGCAGCGCAGACCAGGCCGGTCAGCGCGCATAACAGGGTCAAGGACATAAAACGCAGCATCGGCAGGCACCTTCCTGGAGCCATAGAAAGGCCTGCAATTTAAGTCAGAAAGGTTTCAAGCCGATGACAGGCCCCTCTGTAGCAGCAGCCTCGTTCCTTCGGCAGCTGCTACGGGATTGTTCTTAGCTCAATTCCAGCCAGATCGGCGCATGATCCGATGGTTTTTCCATGCCACGCAGGTCGTAGTCCACACCCGCTGCCTTGATGCGTGGCACCAGCGCCTGGGAGGTGAGGATTACGTCAATGCGCAGGCCACGCTTGGGCTCATCCTCAAAACCACGGCTGCGGTAATCGAACCAGCTGAAACGGTCGGCCACGTCCGGGTGCAGGTAGCGAAAGCTGTCCACCAGGCCCCAGCCCTTGAGACGTTCCAGCCACTCGCGTTCTTCCGGCAAAAAGCTGCACTTGCCGGTTTTCAGCCAGCGCTTGGCGTTGTCCGGGCCGATACCGATATCGCAGTCCTGCGGCGAGATATTGATATCGCCCATTACCACCAGTGGTTGTTCATTGCTGAACTGGCTTTCAAGCAGCTGCTGCAGGTCGCTGTAGAAACGCTGCTTGGCCGGGAATTTGGTGGGGTGATCGCGGTTTTCGCCTTGTGGGAAGTAACCATTCATGATGGTCACCGGCTGGCCGTTTTCGTCAGCGAAAGTGCCCCAGATAAAACGCCGCTGGGCGTCATCTTCATCACCGGCAAAACCCTTGTGCAGCTCCAGAGGTGCCTGGCGCGAGAGCAGGGCGACCCCGTAATGGCCTTTTTGACCATGGAAGTGCACGTGATACCCCAGCGCTTCGATGTCGGCGATGGGGAACTGATCGTCATGGACCTTGGTTTCCTGCAGGCCGATCACGTCAGGCTGGTGTTTCTCGATCAGCGCTGCCAGCTGATGTGGCCGAGCGCGCAGGCCGTTGATGTTGAATGAAACGATTTTCATGGGCGGGCAGTCCTGAACAAAACTGCGATGCTAGCGGACTGACGCTCTGGCTGCCAGCGTGCAGTGGGGCAAATGCACTGCTAACGTAGGATGCACTTGGCCATGATGGAACTGTTGTGGCCCTCGGGGGTTCGTACGCATTAGAAGCGCCGCTATCCAGGCCGCGCCGGGGAGTTGATCGCATGACGCAAACGCCGAACGCCACCAGTCAGATCCAGTTGCTTGACAGTGGCTATTCAAGAGAAGCGCGCTCCTTGCTGTATCAGGCCTATCGCCATGAGCCGACATTCCGCTTTCTGTTCAACGCCGAGCGCAGCGGTTACGAACAACGGGTTCGCGC
Source organism: Pseudomonas bubulae (assembly GCF_037023725.1). NCBI lineage: Bacteria > Pseudomonadati > Pseudomonadota > Gammaproteobacteria > Pseudomonadales > Pseudomonadaceae > Pseudomonas > Pseudomonas bubulae. The sequence goes on along the minus strand of NZ_CP146077.1, from coordinate 4,214,991 downwards.
GACAGTGCGGGAGCTGGTCAGGCAACATTTTTTTCAGGACTTGCCGGCGCTGGGGTTGCTGGTCAATGACCGCCTGGTGGGCATTGCCCTGATTGCCCCGCCGCAGCGGCGCCTGGGGATTACCGAAAGCTGGGCCTGGCAGTTGCGCATGGTGCTCAGTGCCGGGCTGAACTGCACGCGGCGGTATCTGGACTATCACCAGGCAGTGCAGGCCTGCGTGCCGGGAGATGCCGTGCATATGCTGCCGTTGCTGGGTATTCATCCCGAATTCCAGGGTTTGCATTACGGTGAGCAGTTGCTTGAAGCAGTGCATAACTGGTGCGCCGAGGACGAGCACTCCGAAGGTGTGGTGCTCGACACCGGAAACCCGCATTACCTTGAATTCTACAAGCGCCAGGGCTATGTGGAGATCGGGGAAGTTGCGGTGGGGCCGGTGATAGAACATGTGTTCTTCCATGCCAATCCGCAGGTGTCACATACCGCAACGGTTTGAACACGAACTTTTTGCCCGTTGACGCGCTCTATGAGCACCCCAGCCCGTGATAGCATCCGCGCCTATGACGTTCCCAGGAAGATTTACCAGTGGTGTTGTCCTGCTGCTCAGCAGTTTTGCGGCGTGTGCCCAAAGCGAGTTGGTGGTCAAGGTCAAACCGGCAAACGACGCCCTCAAGGCCAACGTGGAAGGCTATATTGGCAGCCTCGGCGATCGTGACGAGAAAGCGCTTTTGCGTTTTCAACGTGGCGCGCAGGAGCAGGCCCTGAAAGCCTCCCAGGCCTTGGGTTACTACCAGCCCTCCATCGACGCCGAGGTCAAGCCCGGCGATCCGCCGCGTCTGGTGTTGAGCATCGATCCCGGCGAGCCGGTGCATCTGCGCAACGTCAACGTGCGCGTCGAAGGCCCGGCCGCTTCGCTGAAGGCCTTTCAGATACCGGCCAGCGATGATCTCAAACCCGGCGCGGTGCTCAATCAGGGCAACTACGAAGACGCCAAACGCCTGATCCAGAACCGTGCCCTGCGTTACGGTTTTTTCAATGGTAAATTCACTCAGCATGAACTGCTGGTCGACCCCAAGGGCGGTTTTGCCGATATCAATCTGGTCTACGAAAGCGGCCCGCGTTTTTTTCTCGGTAAAGTCAGTTTTGCCGGCGATGCACCCTTTGACCAGACCTTGCTGCAACGCATGGTGCCGTTTACCCCGGATACCCCGTACGACTCGGAACTGGTTGCCGAACTTAACCAGAACCTGCAAAGCAGTGGCTACTTTGAAGTGGTGCGCGTCGATGCCGCACCCAGTACTGCGGTGGGGCAGGTGATCCCGGTCGACGTCGACCTGGAAACCCGCAAGCCGCGCACCATGACCCTGGGCCTGGGTTACTCGACCGATACCGGAGCCCGTGGCAAGGCCAGCTGGATGCGCCACTGGGGCAACCCGCGCGGTGACAGCTACGGCTTTGAATCCGAAATATCCCAGCCCAAGCAAAACGTCGGTGCCTGGTATGACATCCCGCTGGATCCACCGCTGACCGATAAACTGCGTCTTGCCGCCGGTTATCAAAACGAAGAAATCGCCAACACCGACACCTTGAGCAAGCTGCTCACGGTCGGCCCGGAGTGGCACAGCAAACTGGATAACGGCTGGACGCGCGTCATCTCGCTCAAATGGCAGCATGAAGAGTACCGCCTGGGCGATGACTCGGGCCTGAGTACCTTGCTGATGCCGGGCGTCAGCTATTCGGTATTGCGCAGCGACAACCGCATCGACCCCAGTCACGGCTACAGTGTGACCACGGATATGCAGGTGGCCAAGCAAGGGTTGATGTCCGATACCAACCTGCTGCATGGCGATGTGCAGTTCAAGGCGTTGACCACCCTGTGGGAAAAACACCGCTTTTTGGGCCGGATCCAGTTTGGTGGCAGTGCCACCAACGGCTACAAATCGATTCCACCGTCCCTGCGCTTCTTCGCCGGTGGCGACCAGAGCGTGCGTGGTTATGATTACCAGAGTCTGTCGCCGAAAAACTCCGAAGGTGATCGTATTGGCGGGCGCTACATGCTCGCGGGTAGCCTGGAATATCAATATCAGTTCGCCGAAAAGTGGCGCTGGGCGACCTTTGTCGACCAGGGCAATGCGTTCAACACACTGGACTTTCCGAGCCTGAAAACCGGGGTCGGCGTTGGTATTCGCTGGATCTCGCCGGTAGGCCCCATACGTCTGGATCTGGCCCATGCGCTGGATGACGATGGCGGTGTCCGTTTGCACTTTTCGATGGGGCCAGAACTGTGATTCGTGGTTTGAAAATAGCCGGGCTGGTGCTGGTGGCGTTGGTGCTGCTGGCCGTTGTCAGTGTGGGCGTGATTCTGGGTACGCAAGCAGGCAGCCGCTGGGTGCTGGGGCAGGTACCGGGTTTGCAGGTGGAGAATTTTGCCGGGCGCCTGGGCGGCCAGTGGGGTGCCGATCATCTCTTGTGGGAGCAAGGCACCAGCCGGGTGGAGGTAAGCCGGCCGATCTTTGCCTGGTCGCCGGGCTGTCTGACCCGCATGACGCTATGTATCGATCAATTGCAGGCTGACGCCATCAGCCTGCAATTTCCGCCCAGTGAAGACAGCAGCAGCGGGCCGATCAGCCTGCCGGAGCTGAAATTGCCGCTGGCGATTGAAGTGGGTGTGGTCAAGGTCGGCAATGTACTGTTCAACGGCATCGAGCAGCTCAAGGGCATGCAGATGTCGGCGCAGTGGACGGCCAAGGGCTTGCAGCTCGACTCGGTGCAGGTCGAGCGCGAAGACCTCAATGTTGACCTGTCCGGCCTGCTGCAACCCAATGGCGACTGGCCGTTGACCTTGCAAGGTAACGTCAGCCTGCCAGCTCCGGATGGCAAACCCCTGGCGATCGCGCTCAAGGTTGATGGCAATCTGCGTACTAGCTTGAACCTCAAGGCCGACACCACCGGTTATATCAATGCGCACCTGACGGGCGAGCTGCAGCCTTTGGCCGACAACTTGCCGGCGCAATTGAAAATCACCGCCGAACCGTTCAAGGCCAGCCCCGATCTGCCGGACACCCTGGTGCTCAATCAGTTGTTGCTGACGGCCAAGGGCGACCTCAAGGACGGCTATGAATTGAATGGCAGCGCCCTGTTGCCTGCCGAAAAACAGCCAGTGAACCTGCAGCTCAAAGGCCGCGTGGATGCCAAGGGTGCGCAGATCGCTGCGCTGGACCTGACCGCCAACCCGCAGCAGCGCCTGAAACTGTCGGGGCAAGTGGACTGGCATGAAGGCTTGAGCGCCGAGGCCAAAATCGACTGGCTGGAGTTTCCCTGGCACAACCTGTATCCGCTGATCGACAAGCCTGATGTGGATTTGCGCACGTTTGTGGCTGAAGTGTCCTATCGCGACGGTAACTATCTGGGCAACTTCAAGGCGGACCTTGATGGCCCGGCGGGCAAGTTCAGCCTCAGCAGCCCGTTCAGTGGCGATCTGGGCAAGGTCTTCCTGCCGCAGCTCAAACTGGTGGCCGGGCAGGGCAAAGCCGAGGGCCACGTCAATGTGCAGTTTGCCGATGGCGTGGTGTGGGACACGGCGCTGGACCTGAGTGCGCTCAACCCTGCGTATTGGGTGGCCGAGTTGCCGGGTACGCTGGCAGGCCCGTTGCGCAGCAAGGGTTCATTTAAAAACGAGCGTCTGGAGCTGGATGCCAATCTCGACCTCAAGGGCCGTTTGCGCGGCCTGCCTGCGGTGCTGCAAGCCAAGGCCCAGGGCGCCGGTGAGGCCTGGACCGTCAGTGCGCTGGATATTCGCCTGGGCGATAATCGCATCAATGGTAGCGCCAGTTTGCAGGAGCAAATCAAGGCCCAGCTTGATCTCAATATGCCGCGTCTGGGCCAGCTGTGGCCCGAACTGCGCGGTCAGCTCAAGGGCCGTGTCGATGTAGGCGGAACCCTCAAGGCACCGCAAGGCAAAGTGGCGCTCAATGGGCAGCAACTTGCGTTTGCCGACAATCATCTGCAAAGCCTGACCCTGGATGCCAGCCTCGATCGCAACCAGCGTGGCCGCATCGACCTCAAGGGCAGCGGCATCCGCGCCGGTGACACCCAACTGGGCGTGCTCACCGCCAACGGCAGTGGCGATATCAAGCGTCAGCAGCTCAAGCTGGATTTGCAAGGACCGTTGGTGCAACTGGGCCTGGCCGTGGATGGCGGCCTGGACAAAGGCAACTGGCGCGGGCGACTGGCCAGTGGCGACGTCAAGGCCGGCGGCCAGGCCTGGGTGCTGCAAAACCCGGCACGGCTGGAGCGCCTGGCCGATGGCCGGCTCAATCTGGGCGCGCAGTGCTGGCTCTCCGGCCCGGCGAGCTTGTGCAGCGAAGAGCAGCGCCTGGTGCCGGACCCGAAACTGCGTCTGCACCTCAAGCAGTTCCCCCTCGACAGCCTGGCTGAGTGGTTGCCCAAGGACTTCCAGTGGCAGGGCCAGCTCAATGCCGACTTGATGCTGGACTTGCCTGCCAGCGGGCCTAAAGGCCAGGTGGTGGTGGATGCCAGTGGTGGCACGTTGCGCTTCAAAGACAAGGGCCAGTGGCTGGACTTCCCATACCAGGCGTTCAAGCTGACCAGCAACCTGACCCCTAACCGGGTTGAATCGCGGCTTGATTTCGATGGTGGCAAGCTGGGGCAGTTGATGCTGGCAGCGCGGATCAATCCGCTGCCCAAAAGCAAACCTGTTACCGGTGAATTCCGTCTCACCGGGCTGGATGTGTCGATGATTCGTCCGTTTGCGCCGATGGTGGAAAAACTCACCGGCCAGCTCAACGGCTCTGGCACGATATCGGGTGCTTTGCTGTCGCCCCATGTCAACGGCAATGTGGCCCTGACCGGCGGTGAAATCTCGGGGCCGGAGCTGCCGACCAACTTCGAGAATGTGCAGCTTTCGCTGGCCATCAACGGCGAAACGGCGCAGATCAATGGCGGCTGGACCAGCGGCGACAAGGGCCAGGGCAGCGTCAGCGGCAATGTGGCCTGGGGTCAGGCAGTGGCGGTCAATGTGCTGGTCAAGGGCAACAACCTGCCGGTGACGGTCGAGCCTTATGCCAAGCTGGAAGTCGCCCCGGACCTGAAAATCTCCCTCAACCCCGACAACACCCTGTTGATCGCCGGTACGGTGAACGTGCCCAAGGGTGAAATCGTGGTACGGGAATTGCCACCCTCGACGGTCAAGGTGTCAGATGACACGGTGATTGTGGGCCAGCAGACGACGGGTGAAGCCGCGCCGATGCAGGTCGACATGGATATCACCGTGGTGGTGGGGCAGGAGTTGCTGACATTCTCCGGCTTTGGCCTGAACGCCGATCTGGCGGGGCAGGTGCATATTGGCAACGACATGGACACCCGTGGCGAGCTGCGCCTCAATAACGGTCGCTACCGTGCCTATGGCCAGAAGCTGACCATACGCCGTGCGCGTTTGCTGTTCGCCGGGCCGATTGACCAGCCTTATCTGGATATCGAAGCGGTCCGCCAGACCGACGACGTGATTGCCGGGATTCGCCTGACAGGCAGTGCGGAACAGCCCACTACGCAAATCTTCTCGGAACCGGCCATGAGTCAGGAACAGGCGTTGTCCTACCTGATTCTTGGGCGTCCGCTGACGGGTACCGGGGAAGATGAAAACCTGCTGGCGCAGGCGGCGCTGGGCCTGGGCCTGATGGGCAGTTCGGGGATTACCACCAGCCTGGCCAACCACCTGGGGATCAAGGATTTTGAGCTTGATACCGAAGGCACCGGCAACAGCACTGCAGTGGTGGCCAGTGGCAAGATCAACGAGCGGCTGAGCGTACGCTATGGTGTGGGTGTGTTTGAACCTGCCAGTACCATTGCCCTGCGCTACAAACTGAGCAAGCGTGTGTATGTCGAAGTAGCCAGCGGTTTTGCCAGCTCGCTGGATATCTTCTACAAACGGGATTTCTGACGTGCTGTGATATGACCTGATGGTGTGGGAGCGAGCCTGCTCGCGAAACAGGCGACGCGGTTTGCCTGTATCGCGAGCAGGCTCGCTCCCACAGGATAGGGTAAAGGTAGTGCAGTCTCAGAGCGTGAGCTGCTTCATCGTTGCTTCGGCATAGCGCAACCCGGCCACGGCACTGGCCGGGAATATGCTTTCCAGTGCGGCCAGCTCGCTGGCGCTCAGCTTGACCTCCAGCGCTCCCACATTCTCCTGCAGATACTTGCGTTGCTTGGTGCCCGGAATCGGGATCAGGTAATCGCCCTGTGCCAGTACCCAGGCCAACGCCAGTTGCCCGGCCGTCACGCCTTTTTCGGCAGCCAGGGTTTGCACTTGTTCGACCAACAGCAGGTTTTTGCCGAAGTTCTCACCTTGGAAACGGGGATTGAAACGGCGGAAATCGTCTGCGGCAAAATCGTCCACGGTTCTTAGCGCACCGGTCAAAAACCCCCGACCCAGCGGGCTGTAGGGCACAAAGGCAATGCCCAGGCGCTGACAGGCTTCAAGGCAACCGTTGCCTTCCTGGTCGCGGCTCCACAGCGAGTACTCACTTTGCAATGCGCTGATCGGATGCACTTTGTGCGCTCGTTCAAGGGTCGCCACCGATGCCTCGCTAAGGCCCAGATAACGCACCTTGCCTGCCTTGACCAGAGCTGACAGCGCGCCGACGGTTTCTTCAACCGGTACGTTCGGGTCCATGCGGTGCTGGTAGTACAGATCGAGCGTCTCAACCCCAAGGCGCTTGAGGCTGCCTTCGACGGCCTGGCGGATGTACTCGGGGCGACCATTTATGTCGCGAAAGGCCGGATTGGCCGGGTCGCGGACGATGCCGAATTTACTGGCCAGAAACACTTGCTCGCGTTTCCCGCGAATGGCCTGGCCAATCAGTTCTTCGTTGGTGTGTGGCCCATAAATGTCGGCGGTATCGAGCAGGTTGATGCCCAGTTCCAGAGCGTGGTGCAGGGTGGCCACGGCTTCGCGGGTGTCGCTGCCGGTGGTGTAGAAGTCGCTCATGCCCATGCAGCCCAGGCCAATAGCGCTGACCTGAGGTCCGTCTTTACCCAGTTGGCGAGTGTGCATGCGAGGTGCTCCTGAATGAGTGGGGTAGAGCTATTCTTCACCTCGACAGTGGCAAGATAAACAGGGTAAATACACCATCACTGTTCGTAATTTCTAAACAATGGAGGGGTTATGGACCGTTTCAACGCGATGCGGGTCTTCACTCGCATCGTTGAACTGGGCGGCTTTACCAAGGCTGCCGACAGTCTGCAATTACCTCGTGCATCGGTGACGGTGTTGATCAAGCAACTGGAAGCGCATTTGGGCGTGCAGCTGCTGCATCGCACCACTCGCCAGGTCAGTCCGACCCTGGACGGCGCGGCGTACTACCAGCGCTGCGTCAACCTGCTGGATGATCTTGAAGATGCCGAAGGGCTGTTTCGCGGCAGCCAGCCCAAAGGCACGCTGCGGGTCGAGATGCCCGCTTCGGTGGGGCGTCTGGTGGTGTTGCCGGCCTTGCCGGAGTTCACGGACCGTTACCCGCAGATCGAACTGGAAATCGGCCTCAACGACCGCCCGGTGGACCTGATTCGGGAAGGTGTGGATTGTGTGATCCGCGGTGGACTGACCATGGACGACTCCCTGGTGGCGCGGCCCCTGGTGCAGATGGATCAGGTGACATGCGCCAGCCCTGCCTATTTGCAAGCTCGCGGTGTACCGCAATCGCTCGAAGACCTGAGCGGGCATCAGGTGGTGGAATATTTCTCCAGCGCCTCGGGCAAGCGTTACGGGCTGGAATTCCAGGTCGATGATGAAGTGCGCCTCGTCGACTTGCCCAAGCGGCTTGCGGTCAACAGTGCCGAGGGGTATCTGGCGGCGTGTGTGGCGGGGTACGGGCTGGTGCAAACCCCCCATTACCATGTTGCGCAGCTGGTGCGCGAAGGGCGCCTGCAAGAAGTGCTCAGAGACTGTTTGCCACCGCGGCTGGCGTTAACAGCCTTATATCCACACCATCGGCAATTGTCGCCGCGGGTACGTGTCTTTGTGGACTGGCTGGTGGACCTGTGTGCCCGGCCGGGGAGTGCCTTCAAACGTTAGTCCGGGCCTGCAGGGCAGGCCCGGGATGTTCGTTGGTGGCAGCCAAAAAGCTGGCTTGGCTGTAAGATGGGGCCCGATTTTTTCAATTTCTCCATGAAAGCCGACCCGGTTGGCGGCTTTCGTATACGGACTTACTGTCAGGAACAGGTCATGACCCCTTCGCAGCGCTTGAAATACTCGATTTTGATATCACTGGTGGTTCTGGGCATCATGTTCGGCCTTTCTTACTTGCAAAACGCCGGCATGATCACCGAGAAGATGTTCCAGTACATCGCCATCGGTGTGGCCGTGGTCGTGGTTGTCATCAACGGCGTCATGCGCCGCAAGACCAAGATCTAAGCTTCGATCTTGCCGGTCAAAACGGCTTCAGCCTGTGGATGCAGGCTGTAGCTCTTGTCGCTGTTGAGTACCACCACCCCTTCGCTGCACAGGCGCTTGAGTACCTCGCGCACACTCAAGAATGACAGCGGGATATCCAGCGCCTGCAAGTGGCTGTGCATGCCGCGCACCCCCAGCCTGCGATCATTGCCTGCAGCCGTTAACAGCGCGTCAATGACCTTGAGCCGCACCAGGCTGGTACGCAGCCCGAAACACTTGAGCAGGTGGCGGATCCGTTCGTTGCCTTGCAAGGGCGCGAGCGCTTCCAGCAGCCCGGTATCGGGCTGAAAAGCGACTTCGCGATGCGGGTTTCTACCATCCGTTGGTATTTGCTGGTTATGCATGCAAAAAACTCCTTTTCAGAGCCTGATCAGGAAAAGAAAAAAATGCTCTTACTTAACTAGACGAATGAGCGACAGAAATCATGAACATTCAAATGTAGAAATTTTGTCGTGAATTCGTCTCAATCGCGTTTGCGACCAGTGTAGGCGGGGGTTTGGAGCGATTATTAAATTTTTTTAATCGTGAAGGGCATGCTCTGGCCCTCTACAGGGCCTGGCGGGCAGTCAGCACCGGCCGACCCTCGGTGTTGCGGCTCAGGTATACCGGCAACACTTTGGGCAGGGAGGTCACCAGATGATCGATTTCCCGGGTATTGAATACACCCCCAATGCGCAGTTTGCCGGTGGCGCTGTCGGCCAGGGCGAGGGGAGTGTCGAGGTAGCGGTTGATCAGGGGCAAGGCGTCAGCCAGTGACAGGTTGTCCAGCACCAGCTGGCCGTTGCGCCAGGCCAGCTCGGAGGTGACGGCCGCGACCGGGCCAATTTGCGCGGCATGGTCGCCTGCCTTGTAACGCGCCTGCATGCCCGGCTCCAACCGCAGGCCATCGCCACTCAGGCGCTTGTTGCTGGTGACCAGCACCGAACCTTCGAGCAGGGTGATCCGCACCTGGTCTTCGTACATCCACACATTGAACTGGGTGCCTGTGACACGCACCTGGCCTTCTGCCGCCTGCACCAGAAACGGGTGGGATGCGTCGTGACTGACCTTGAAAAAGGCCTCGCCCTTGCTCAGGGTCACCTGGCGCTGATCCTTGTAGTTACTGAAGGTCAGTTGGCTGCCCAGGTTGAGTTCGACCTGGCTGCCATCGGGCAGTGTCACCGTCCTGGCACTGGCATCGGCGCTGTAGCGCTCATGGGCATTGGGCACCCAGCCCAGTTGCCAGCCGCTGTAGGCCGCCACGGGAAGGGCGAGCAGGGTAATGGCGGCGGCCACGGCAAAGCGCTGCCAGGTGCTGCGACGCGGTGCGGGAGGCAATGCAACCACCCGGGCTGGAGCGGGGGCCGGGCGTGTCAGGTGCGCACTGATGTCCCAGACATCCAGCATCGCTTCATATTCCAGCGCGTGGAGGGGGTTGGCATTTAGCCACACAGCGAAAGCTTCACGTTCCTGGCAGGTGCAGTCGGGCTCGTGCAAACGCAGGCACCACTGAGCCGCAGCTTCGGTGATGGCCTCGTTTTCAGCGTCTGTGTGGCGTGTTTCACTCATTGATATTTCCCGGTTTTGCGCATTCTAACCCCGTGCCAGAGCTAACGAGAACATGAGCCATGTCAAAAGCATGTCATTTAGCCCTATGGCCGGGTTTTTCTCTGCTACGGTTGTTCCAGTCACATTGAGTACCAGACGCAACATCAATTAATGGAGTTAAGACAATGTTGAAGAAAACCTTTGCTGCTGTGATCACTACTGCTGCTTTGTTGGGTGCCGGTGCAGCGATGGCTCAGCCTGTTGATCCGAACTGGGCATTCTCCAAGGAGTTGGTCGAAGTTCTCAAGAACAAGAACGGCTACACCGTGATCAAGAAAATTGAAGCCCAGGACCCGGCTGCCGGTATCTGGAAGGCCGAAGGCATCAAGAAGGTCGATGGCCTGGAATACGAAATTATTTTCGATTCGACCGGTAAGGTAATTTCCGAGAAGAAAGACTGATTCCCGGTACCTGAAACGAATCGTGCACTGAGCGTTTCTACCCGGCCCTGATCGTTTGTTTTGACAGGGTCGGGTGTTTTTACGCCTCAGGTTTTCTGCCGGGCCAACCATTGTTCGCGAGTTACTCCCCACAGCTCGCATGGCAGCCTGCCGCTGACAAAGTCTTTCTCTTCCCTGCCTATCAAGCGCATTCCGCCTCGCTCGGAAATAAGTCGTGAAGCCGTATTGGGCGCCGCTTTGGGCACGTGCATGCACGCGCGGTGCAAGGTCTTGAACCAGTAGGCATCGACCACCTCGCAGGCTTCGCTCATCAACCCCTGACCCTGCCATTGCGGCGCCAGCCAGAACCCCCGGTTGTTGTCCACGGCATCCATCAGGCTGATGCTGCCAATCAGCTCATCTGGCTCTGCTAACAGGCGAATCGTCCAGTGCCACTCTTCGCTGCGGGCCATGGCTGGCAGCGCCACGTCACGCACATAGCTCAGTGCGCCATCGTCCGGGTAGGGCCATGGCACGACTGCATTCAGGTAGCGCACGACTTGCCAGTGGGCAAAGCGCCTCTGGATGGCGGGCGCGTCGCTTAGTTGCAGGGGTTGCAGTACCAGTCGCGAGGTCTGGAGGGTAGGTAGGGGCTGCATCGTGGGTGGCTCCTTGCCATTGGTTTGCGTCGAGAGTACCGCGCAATGCCATCCATAAAAAAGCCCCCGTTAAACGGGGGCTGTATGGGGATAGTTGCGCCTGGCGATAATATCAGCCGTTACTGCAACCATTGCCCATCACGCGATACTCAAGAATATGACGCTGACCCTGGTGGTCTTCGTAGGTCATTTGTGCGGGTACTACTTCACAGACATCGGCAGCCGGTGACACGCTGATAACTTTGGCAATATCCAGGTCGGTGGCATAAGTGTAATGCTCGACCACCGGTTGTAGTTGCGTAACTTGAAGTTCGTCAGCAGCCGCCAGGGTAGAAAAGCCAATAAGTGCAAGAGCGATCAAACGTTTCATTTATAAGACCTTAAAACAATCACGAATCACTGACTTCAGTTGCCATGGTGGCGGTCGAAGTTGTTACGCCCTGGAGTAAGTGGCGTAACACGAAGTACCGTGCCCTGTTTCAGTGTTGCGTTGAGGGATGTACATAGAATACGCGCGCTGCGTATTGATTAAAGTCAAAAGATCGTCATGGAGTCTTTCCGGATCAGTAACAATCGACGCTTTTTCCGCTGCACCACGAAAAAGCCCCCTCAAAGAGGGGGCTGGGGTCGCATCCGTGCGTGCAACCATTGAACTTTAGTGGGTGCTGCAGCCGTCGCCCATCACCTGGTATTCAAGGGTGTGGCGCTGGCCCTGAGAGTCTTCATAGACCATGGTGGCCGGTACCACTTCACACACCTTGGGTATGTTGGACAGGCTGACCACCCGCGCAATATCCAGTTGGGTACCGTAGTGGTAGTGTTCTACAGTCGCAGGCTGAACAGTGGAAGTTTCACCTGCAACAGCCAATGTGGCAAAACCGGCAAGAAACAGTGCAATAAGATTTTTCATGTGATTGGCCTCTAAAGTAATCAAGATTTAAAGCTGACTGACTTCATTTGCCGATAAGGCGGGAAGAAGTTACGACACCCGGCAAGGTCGCCGGGTGCGTACGAAGTACCGAAGTTTCAAGTGCAACTGATAGTTGAGTCATGTGAGTGAGGTTACGCTGATTTGCAAAAGTAAAAATAGCTGATGGCAAAATGCTCTGTTACCACATGGGTAACAATGTGAGGGCCCTGCGTTATTTTTCAAGTGCCTGGGTCGTCTCCTGGCTGGCATACTGGCCTCTCTGGTTCAGGAGCCATTTATCGATATGAATGTCGTGTCCCCCCTTAATGCCTATCAACAAGCTGTCGAACACCAGGGCTTTGTCCACGATCCCGCCCAATGGGTTGCAGTCCAGGCCTTGCAGCGCTGCCATGAGGCCCTGCACTCGGGTGCGCAGCCGGTCAATGGCGTGTATTTGTGGGGGCCGGTGGGGCGGGGCAAAACCTGGTTGATGGATCAGTTCTATCAAAGCCTGCGGGTGCCCGCACGGCGTCAGCATTTTCATCACTTTATGCAATGGGTACATCAGCGCCTGTTTCAGCTGACCGGTACGGCGGACCCGCTCAAGACACTGGCTAAAGGCTTGGGCGCGGAAGTGAAGGTGCTGTGCTTTGACGAACTGTTCGTCAATGACATTGCCGATGCGATTATTCTTGGGCGTCTGTTTCAGGTGATGTTCGATGAAGGCGTGGTGCTGGTTTGTACCTCAAACCAGCCACCGAACGACCTTTATGGTCACGGTTTTAACCGTGATCGTTTTGCTCCCGGTATTACGGCGATTCTCAAGCATATGGAGGTGGTGGCGGTAAACGGTATTGAAGACCACCGCCTGCATCCCGGCATTGCACATCAGCGTTACTGGGTGACCGGGCCGGGCCGGCCGAGTGCCATAGAGCCGGTGTTCAGATCCTTGACCGAGGGCCAGGCGGTGTCTGACCAACCCATTGATGTGGGCCATCGCTCGCTGAACGTGGTGCAGGCCAGTGATGGGGTGCTGTGGTGCAATTTTCATGAGCTGTGCGAGCAGCCGCTGGCGGCCACTGAGTTCATGCAGATTTGTGATCGTTACAAGGTCATGTTGCTCAGCGAAGTGCCCTGCCTGAGTGCCGAGCAGCGCGAAGGCAAAATAGCCCGTGGTACGGAAGACGGGGCGGTGAAGGTCGAGGCGGGGGATCGTGAGCTGCCGCAACTGTCAAAATACGATGACAGTGTGCGGCGTTTTATTGCCCTGATCGACGAGTGCTATGACCGCAAGGTACCGGTGTGTATTGAAGCGCAGGTGCCGATGGATCATTTGTATACCCAGGGGTACCTGGAGTTTGCCTTTCGCCGCACCTTGAGCCGGCTGCAGGAAATGCAGTTGCAGCGGTTTGGCCTCCAATAACCCGTGATTGCGTGGGCCGTGTAGTCGCTGACTCGCGGAGCGAGGCTGCGAGGGGGGCTTGAAAGCAATGGGAGGGTGCCCCTTCTGAACGTGTCCAGCCGCTCGCAGCCTTCGTTCCTCGTCAGCGACTACAAGGGGCTTGAAGGATTCAAGGTCAATCCCACGCTGGCGCAACGCTCTGCGGGTTGGTCAGGCGATGGCCGCGGTCCAGGGCTGCAATCCGGGCCATGTCGTCATCGCTCAGTTTCAGTGAGCAGGCCTTGAGGTTGCTCTCAAGGTTGCTGCGCCTGGTCGAAGACGGAATCACCGAATAGCCCAATTGCATGGCCCAGGCCAGGGTCACTTGTGCCGCAGTGGCGTTATTGCGGTCGGCAATGGCCATGATCACTGGATCTTTAAGCACTTCGCCGTAAGCCAGGGTCATGTACGAGGTTATATGGATGCCCTGGCTTTGTGCGAATTCCACCACTTTGCGGTTTTGCAGGTAGGGGTGCAATTCGATCTGGTTGGTCGCGATATTTTCCGCGCCCACCGCGGCAATGGCTTCTTTCATCAGGGCGATGGTGAAGTTCGAGACGCCAATCTGCCGGGTCAGGCCCTTTTCTTTGGCTTCAAGCAATGCGCCCATAAACTCGGCTACCGGCACTGCATTGTCAGGGCTCGGCCAGTGAATCAGGGTCAGGTCCAGATGGTCGGTGCGCAGTTTTTTCAGGCTCTCTTCAAGGCTGGGGATCAGTTGCTCCCTGGCGAAATTACTGACCCAAATTTTGCTGGTGATAAACAGTTCGTCACGCGCCACGCCGCTTTCGGCAATGGCCTGGCCGACTTCAGCTTCATTTTCGTAAATCTGTGCGGTGTCGATGGCGCGGTAGCCCAGGTCCAGGGCATTGCTGACCGAGTCTATGACTACCTGGCCTTTAAGGCGAAATGTACCGAGGCCAAATGCTGGAACTGTCATGGATATCTCCTTGGTGGACGTAAGAATGAGGTTGAGTATCCTCGCCCTTCACCGGCGGAAAAACCGCTGGCCAAGCAAAGCACTCTTGACCACAGATCATGAATCTTCAGCTGACCCCCCCCCCCCCCGACTGCCACCCCATTAGCGGTTTGCCGATTGGGATGCTGCTGAATGTTTCGCAGTTGTTTGAGGGGTTGGGGTTTAAATCTATATGAGAATTACTATAAATTACATCTACAAAAGTGCCATCATCACGCCGTTATCCCATTAGATCTGTTTCTGCGCTCATGGAGTGTTGCCGCTGCTGTTGCGGCCAGGAGTCCTGTTGGAAAACTACTATCGCGAACTGGTGGGCTTTTTGAGTGCCAGGCTGGGTAATGCCCAGGCGGCCGAAGACGTGGTGCATGACGCTTATGTGCGAGTGCTGGAGCGTTCAGGCGACGAGCCGATCGCGCAGCCACGTGCTTTTTTGTATCGCACTGCACTTAATCTGGTGATCGACGGCCATCGCCGCAGCAGCCTGCGCCAGGCCGAACCGCTGGAAGTGCTGGATAGCGAAGAGCGTTTTTACAGCCCCTCGCCTCAACTATTAATGGACCACGACCAGCGCCTGGCCATGATCCAGAAAGCCCTGGCTGAGCTGCCTGCGGCGTGTCGCGAGTGTTTTCTGCTGCGCAAGATCGAAGGCCTGTCGCACCCTGAAATCGCCGAACGCCTCGGGGTATCGCGCAGTGTGGTCGAGAAGCATATCGTTAACGCCATGAAGCATTGCCGAATCCGTATCAGGCAGTGGGACAACGCCTGAGTGGCGCTAAAAAATCAGATTGCATGACATTTCAGAGATGAAACTGAACTGCGCCTGAAGAACTTTCTTATATGCACACCACAAACCCCACCAAGGTTTAATCTCGAAAACGTCGCGCATAAGCAGTTGGCGTCTTGGTTGGGCTGTTCTGGCCTGATTGCCCAAGTCCACTTATCGACACAGAAACGTATGTGATTACGCCCCTCCAGTGGCAGGTCGCAGCACGTTGCATGCGCGTGCCTTTTGGCTCGCTCACGAGTTTGACCCCATGAACGAAGGCCTCAGATCAATGCCGGCTGCGCAGGTACTCTGCATGGCGTGAGCGCAGGCGGCGCAGGAGCAGCACCATGAAACTCTCCCTGAAAGAATTTTTCGCCGGCTTTTTGCGGACTCGCCATATTGGCCGGCATTTCCGGCGTCTGGTCCTGCTCGACAGCCTGACCAACACCACGGTCAACCGCGAAGTACCACCCACGCTGGCACAGATGCTGGTGGTCGCGGCCAACAGTGACAGCGCGGTACTGATCGACAACCTAGGCACCCACACCGACGGTTTGAGCGACGCCGAGGTCGATGTGCTGCGCGATCGCCACGGCCTCAATGAGATCGAACACGAGCAGCCGCTAAGCCCCTGGGTACACGCGTGGCATTGCTACAAAAACCCGTTCAACTTGCTGCTGACCTTGCTGGCCGCAGTTTCCCTGGCCACTGATGACATTCAGGCGGCGGTGGTGATCGGCACCATGGTGGTGCTGTCGACCGTGCTGCGTTTTTGGCAAGAGGCCAAGTCCAACAAAGCCGCCGATGCGCTCAAAGACATGGTGAGCAACACCGCGACGGTGATGCGTCGCGACTTCAGTGCAGACGCTTCGCCCGTGTTCGGCAAGTTTTCCGGCGCCTCACGCCAGATCAGGGGGGCGCAGCGTATCGAGCTGCCGATCAAGCAGTTGGTGCCGGGCGATCTGATCGTATTGTCTGCTGGCGACATGATCCCGGCAGATTGCCGGGTGCTCAGCGCCAAGGATTTGTTCGTCAGCCAGGCCGCGATGACGGGCGAATCCATGCCCGTGGAAAAGTTTGCGCGTCAGCTCGACAGCCAGACCAGCAACCCGCTGGAACTGGACACTATTTTGTTCATGGGCACCAACGTGGTGTCCGGGGCCGCCACTGCGGTCGTGCTGACGACCGGTAATAACACCTATTTCGGTGCTCTGGCGCAGCGCGTCGGGACCACTGAGCGCGGTGCGACCTCATTCCAGGCCGGGGTCAACAAAGTCAGCTGGTTGCTGATCCGGTTCATGTTTGTGATGGCGCCGCTGGTGCTGTTTATCAACGGCTTCACCAAGGGCGACTGGACTGAAGCCTTGCTGTTCGCACTTTCCGTTGCGGTGGGGCTGACTCCGGAAATGCTGCCAATGATTGTGACCTCGACGTTGGCCAAGGGAGCCGTCTTCCTGTCGCGTAAAAAAGTCATCGTCAAACGCCTGGATGCCATCCAGAACTTTGGTGCGATGGATGTACTGTGCACCGATAAAACGGGGACCCTGACACAGGACAAGATTTTTCTGGCCCGGCATGTGGATGTCTGGGGGCAGGAGTCTGACGACGTACTGGAAATGGCCTACCTCAACAGCTATTACCAGACCGGGTTGAAAAATCTGCTGGACGTGGCAGTACTGGAGCACGTCGAGGTCCACCGCGAATTGAACGTGGGGACGGCCTTCAGCAAGGTCGATGAAATTCCGTTCGACTTTACCCGTCGGCGCATGTCGGTGGTAGTGGTCGAGCAGGACCGGCCGCACTTGCTGATCTGTAAGGGAGCTGTCGAGGAAGTACTCTCCGTATGTAAGACAGTTCGTCATGGGGAGAAGGAAGAAACTCTTGGCGATGAACTCTTGGTGCGCATTCGCCAAGTGACTGCGGCATTCAACGAAGAGGGCTTGCGCGTTGTGGCCGTGGCTGCGCGGTCCATGGCTGATGGGCGTGACGCTTACAGCCTGAGTGATGAGCAGGAGTTGACGTTGATTGGCTATGTGGCGTTCCTCGACCCGCCCAAGGAGAGCACCGCACCGGCGCTTAAAGCCCTGGCCGAGCACGGGGTAGCGGTAAAGGTTCTGACAGGTGACAACGAGCTGGTTACGGCCAAGATCTGTCGTGAGGTGGGCCTGGAGCAGCAAGGCTTGCTGATGGGCAATGATATTGAACGGATGACGGATGCCCAACTGGCCGTGGCTGTGGAGACCACCAACGTATTTGCCAAACTGACACCCACGCACAAGGAACGCATCGTGCGTTTACTCAAGGCTAATGGCCATGTTGTGGGTTTTATGGGTGATGGCATCAACGACGCTCCGGCACTGCGCACGGCGGATATCGGCATATCGGTGGACAGTGCCGTGGATATTGCCAAGGAAGCAGCTGACATCATCCTGCTGGAGAAAAGCCTGATGGTGCTGGAGGAGGGCGTGCTGGAAGGGCGTAGAACCTTCGCCAATATGCTCAAGTACATCAAAATGACAGCCAGTTCGAACTTCGGCAATGTGTTCTCGGTGCTGGTGGCCAGTGCATTCATTCCTTTTTTGCCGATGTTGCCAATGCATTTGCTGGTTCAGAACTTGCTGTATGACGTGTCACAAATTGCCATCCCGTTCGATAACGTCGATGAGGAAATGCTGAAAAAGCCACAGCGCTGGCAGCCTGCGGATGTAGGCCGTTTCATGCTGTTTTTTGGGCCGATCAGTTCGATTTTCGACATCCTGACGTTTGGCTTGATGTGGTACGTGTTCAAGGCCAACACACCTGAACACCAGACCCTTTTCCAGTCGGGCTGGTTCGTGGTCGGGTTGCTGACTCAAACCCTGATCGTGCACATGATTCGCACGCCTAAAATCCCGTTTCTGCAGAGCCGCGCAGCGATGCCGCTGATGGTGATGACAGGGGTGATCATGGCAGTGGGCATCTTCCTGCCGATGGGGCCACTGGCGGGCTACTTCAAATTGCAGGCGCTGCCGCCGCTGTACTTTGTGTTCTTGCCCGTGATTTTACTGGCTTACATGGCGCTGACCCAGGCCGTGAAAAGCTTTTATATTCGCAGGTTTGGCTGGCAATAAGGCCTGGCCGGGGCAGTTGGCCGAAAAACTGCAGTCTTTTGTCTTTGCGTGGGCCCTGGTCTTAAAGGGCCGGTGTGATGGATCAACAGACTGCAGTGATTTACCCACAACCATTTGGAAGATTAAGAAAATTCGCACATGACGTGTAGCTATTTCCCTTCTCGTAAATCGTATTCGATTAGTGATTATGCGCGGCGCGATTGCGAACGGGCTATGTGTGTTATGCGCGAATATTGTCGCAATGGTGGACGCTGATTGCAGGATTTATCCTATAATTTCAGTATCACTCATTCGGTTGTTTTTTTGAGAATAACCAATTGAACCTATTCAAAACGATACATTCACGCCTGACATACGCTGATGCCCGGCTTACTACTAGAGGGTTAAATGTATGAGAGTGTTGATTGCTGATGATCATCCACTTATTCGATCGGCGATGAAGTTGTTGCTGGAGAGTGATGGTCATGAAGTCGTGGCTGAAGCAGACAATGGCGCCGATGCTGTTCAATTGGCTCGCAAGCATAATGTTGACTTGATCATCCTTGATATCACCATGCCAGGCCTGGATGGTCTGGAGGTGATCAACAGAATCAGGGCTTCGGAGGTTAAAAGTCGCATTTTGGTGGTCACGTCCCAATCCCCCCTGTTTTATTCGCAGCGGAGCATGAAAGCAGGGGCGGCAGGTTTTATTACCAAAGGCCAGGATCTCACTGAGTTGATGAGAGCGGTAAAAGTAATCATGCCTGAATTCATAGAATAAGCGCAACGCTTGAAACGAGAGGCAGAGAGCCAGCCACCGGTAGAATCCAGGCTCTCACACCGAAGGATTCAAGCGCAGATGACTACGCATTACCGGCAGCTGACTCAGGGACAACGTTACCAGATTGAGGCTGGCTTGAGCGCCGCAGAGAGCCAGGCGAGCATTGCAAAGCGGGTCGGCGTGCATCCCTCGACGATCAGTCGCGAGGTTCGCCGCAACAGCACCCAGAATATCTACAAGGCTGTTTCTGCGGCCCATGAAAGTGATGCTCGTCGAGCGGGTGCGCGCAAGTTTTGCAAGCCGGCGACATGGCTCAGCCATCATCTCCCGGTGTGGCTCAAGCATGGCATGAGTCCGGAGCAGATCGCCCAGCGGTTGAAGCAGGAGCAGCCAAGCCGGGCGGTCAGCCATGAGTGGATTTATCGGTTCATTGCCGCCGAACAGCGCGCCGGTGGTGAGCTTTATACCTATCTGCGACATCGCCGAAAGCGCTACCGGAAACGCTATGGAAGCCACGATCGGCGCGGGCAGCTGCGTAATCGCGTGTCAATCAGTGAACGCCCAGCCGAGGTCGAAAGCCGCGAGCGCCTGGGGGACTGGGAGGGCGATACGGTACATGGACTGGGCGGTAACCTGGTGACCCTGGTTGATCGCAAAAGCGGCTATCTGAGCGCCTATCCGGTCAAGCGCAGAACGCGCCGGCAGGTAACGCGGGCGATCAATCTGATGCTTCAGGGCCATGCCGCTCACACGCTGACGCTGGATAACGGAAGGGAGTTTGCCGGGCATGAACGCATCGCGCTACGGAGCCAGTGCCAGGTCTTTTTTGCAGACCCCTATTCATCCTGGCAACGTGGCACCAATGAAAACACCAACGGTCTGCTCCGCCAGTATTTCCCCAAGGGCAGCGACTTCAGCAAGCTGACCGTCGAAGCCGTCAATCGGACAGTAGCGAGGATCAATCTACGCCCGCGCAAGCGCTTGGGCTGGAAGACGCCGTACGAAGTGCATACAGGGGTGAGCGTTGCACTTATGTGTTGAATTCAGGATGGACGGCTATACCTTTTTTCCATTTTTGGCGGCCAGCTCAGTGCGAAACAGTGATACAAGTATGAGCGACATAGAATTGATACAGAATTTGTCGGCGCGAGAATTGTACATACTGCAACAGCTTGCCCGGGGCCTGAGTAATAAGAAGATTGCTGAAGATATGATTCTTAGCAGCAAAACCATCAGTACTTACAAGGCGCGCCTGATCGAAAAGTTGAATATAAAATCGGTCGTCTACTTGGCTGAATTTGCCAAGCGCAATGATTTGATTTAATTGAACATCCTTCAATGTCTGGGGCTTGCAGGGCTGCTCCTGGTTCTTGGACAGCCCGTTGCAGCCGCTGACCCAAAAGTACAGACCTTGCAATTGATGGGGCGCTCCAATGTCGAGGCGTACAGCGTGGCACTTGAACCATCAGACAGGCAGTGGCTCAAGCAACACGGACCTTTGCGTCTGGGTATCTCCGCACCTGACTACGGTCCTTTTGAAATGACGGTAAACGGTCAGGACTTTGAAGGGTTGACGGCCGACTACGCGCAACTGCTGTCGCAGTTGCTACGCACTGACATTGTGGTCAAGCGTTACCCTTCAAGGCCGCAGGCGATAGAAGCGCTCAAGGGTGGTGAGCTGGATTTGTTGAGCAGTTCCAATGGTTTCGAAGCGCAATATCCTGAGCTGGTGTTAAGCCGTGCGTACGCAGACGATTCGCCTTCTCTGGTGACCCGCAGCAGTAACCAGGAGCGTCCGCCAGTTGATCTGGCGGGGCTGCGTGTGGCCATGCTCGATCACTACCTGCCGCCGCAGAAGGTCCAGGACTTCTACCCCAAAGCTAGCTTGCAGTTGTATCCGTCAACCCTGACGGCCATTGGCGCCGTGGCGTTTGGCCAAGCGGATGTATATCTTGGGGATTTTATTAGTGCCAGTTACCTGATTCACAAGAACTACCTGAACAATGTGCAATTGGCCGATTTCTCGCGACTGGAAGACAACCCCTTCGCCTTTGCGGTGAATCGTAAAAATCCGGGGTTACTGCGTATCGTCAATACAGCGCTGGCGGCGATCCCAGCCAGTGACCGCATGACAATTCTGCGCCGCTGGAGCTTCGACGGGCCAAAAACGTATGCCCCATGGCAGTTTACCCCTGCAGCCAGCGAGCAGCGCTGGATAGCTGAGCATCCGCGGTTAAAAGTGGCAATTTATGATGCGTTCCAGCCACTGTCCTTTTTTGATGAGCAAGGCAGGTTCAAAGGCTTGATTGCCGATCTTTTATCCAGCATCAGTACACGCACAGGGCTTAATTTCGAGGCAGTGCGTGTGTATACGCTGGCGCAGGGGATTGAACTGGTCAAGTCGGGCAAGGCAGATGTGTTGGGGGCTATCACGAGCAGTACCGCCCGAGAAAATCAACTGAGCTTTACCCGGCCCTACCTCACAACCCCTTTTGTGCTTATTTCCCGTATCGGCTCAGAGGGACCTCAAACCCTGGATGAAATGGCTGGCGGGCGTGTCGTGATGGTTCGCGGCAATGTACTGCGCGACTTTATTGCGCAGAACTATCCGCAGGTTCAGATTCAGGAAGCAGACAACCCGCCTGCGGCCCTGGCCATGGTGGCAGAGGGAAGCGCTGATGCCGCGATCAGCGTGTTGGTCAATGCGCGTTATCTGGTTTCGCGACGCTTTGACAATCAGCTGAAAATCACCAGCACCGTAGGTACTCAACCCGAGCAGATCGGTTTTGCCACTGCCGGCAATGATCAGCAGTTAAGCGCCATTCTGGACAAGGCCTTGCTCAATATCACTCCAGGAGACTTGAGTGAGCTGACCGGTCGTTGGTTCACTGACACACCAGAGGTTGAGAGCTACTGGCTGCGCAACCGTCCTGCGATTGTAAGAGGGTTTGCCATTGCCGCGGCGTTGCTATTGGTTGCCATTGTATGGATTACCTATTTGCAGAGAGTCATAGGCAGGCGCCAGCAGCTGGTGAATGAGTTGAATGCTGCCAAGCAAAGTGCCGATGCGGCAAACCGGGCAAAGACCACCTTTCTCGCAACCATGAGTCATGAGATCCGCACCCCCATGAATGCGGTCATTGGCATGCTCGAATTGGCCATGAAAAAGGCCGACCAAGGCGTTATTGATCGTTTCGCAATCGAAGTGGCCTCAGTCTCGGCCCACGAGTTGCTCGATTTGATTGGCGATATTCTGGATATCGCGCGCATTGAGTCCGGTCATCTTTCATTGCACCCCAAACGCTCAAATATCAAGTCGCTGGTAGAAGCCGTGGCACGAATGTTTGATGGGCTGGCGCGGCAGAAGCAATTGAGCCTGGTCTGTGAATCGAGCCCGGCAGCGGATGTGGATGTGCTGATTGATCCGATACGCTTCAAGCAAATCGTTTCCAATTTGCTGAGTAATGCCATCAAGTTCACGGACACGGGGGAGGTCCGGCTGATATTGACATTGGGGCTGGCTGCAGATGCGCAGCATACAGCGATCTGTTTGCGCGTGAAGGACACCGGTGTGGGTATTTCTGAGGAAGACCAGAACCTGCTGTTCAACCCTTTTGTTCAGTCCAGTAACAACACGCAATCTGCGCGTCAGGGCTCAGGCCTGGGCCTGGTGATTTGCCGTGAGCTCTGCGAAATGATGGGAGGTCAGTTGCACCTCAGCAGTGTTGAGGGGCTGGGCACCCAAGTTGAGATCATGATGGTAGTGCCTCTGCTTGAACATGAAGAGCAAGCTGCAGACGCCCTCGAGCAAGCCCCGGCCATTACCCGGTCGCTGAACATTCTGGTCGTGGATGATTATCCGGCTAACCGGATGCTGCTGGCCCAGCAACTCAGCTATCTGGGGCACCGTGTGTCAGACGCCGAGAATGGCGAGCTGGGCCTCAAGGCGTGGCGGCAGGGGGCTTTCGACCTGGTAATTACTGATTGCTCGATGCCGGTCATCAATGGCTATCAGTTGGCCCAGGCAATACGAGCCGAAGAGGCGCAGCTGGGAAAGGCCCCTTGCCAGATTTTTGGTTTTACTGCGAACGCACAGCCCGGCGAAGTTGAGCGTTGTCTCGATGCGGGAATGGATCAATGCCTGTTCAAGCCCATCAGCCTGAAAGACTTGAGCGCCTGCCTGGCAACTGGTCAGGCGCAGAACCTGATATATACCGATGCCGATGAATCTGATCAAGGCGATAAGATTGATCTGACGTATCTTAAACAGTTGAGTCAGGGTGATGAGCAGATGATTCATACACTTCTTGCAGAGCTTTCTACAAGAAATCGTCTCGATCTCACTGCCCTGATCGAACTCTTTTTGAAAGATGATTACGCAGGCCTGGCTGCCCTGGCCCATGGCATCAAAGGAGGGGGCAGACTTATTCAGGCCAGGAAGCTGATTGAGTGTTGCGAACAACTGGAAGCGGTTTGCCAGTCCGGAAAATCAGAAGAACTCACCGTCGCGGTCGATGCACTTCACAGCAGTATGGAGCAGTTGGCTGACGAACTTGAACATTATGCTCAAGCTAATCAATCACATGGATGACGAGGCTGCAATGCCAACAAAATCTTTACGAATACTGATTGCCGATGCAGACCCGAACGAGGCTCTGAAAATAGAAAGGGCTCTTAATATTCTGGGCTATTACCGGATCGCGCCTTTGTACCATGGCGAGGCGCTGGTAAGCCTGAAGGCAGCACCCACCAATGAATATGATGTGTTGTTGATCAGTCAGAAAATGGCAGGTGAGGTTATTGCGGATGAGGTCGAATATCGCAAGGACAACTCGCAGTTTCGGCATGTACTGATTTACACGGATGCCGACAGTTTTGTGAATCAGCTTGCCAGTGTGATGCCGATGCTGGATGTTTCTGCCAACCCCTGAAACAGGCACTTGTCTGCATTGCCGGGGCCGCGATAAGGTCTGGCGTTGTTCCAACAAACCAATGCCCGGACTCGTCAAGGAAAACCCGTAATGTCGGATGTCGTCGTAGTGCAAGCAGACTATACCAACCCGGTTCATGCCCAGGCGTTAAGGGACGTGTTGAATCACTACGCCCGGGACCCGATGGGCGGAGGTGAAGCGTTGTCGCAAACGGTATTGGCGCACTTGCCGGCAGAGCTTGCCAGGCGCCCTCATGCCTTCAGCGTACTGGCGTTCGTCAATGGTGAGGCGGCGGGTCTGGTTAACTGCTTTGAAGGCTTTTCCACCTTTGCCGGCAAACCCCTGGTCAATGTGCATGATGTGTCGGTGGTCGATACGTTTCGCGGTCTGGGCCTGAGCCAGAAGATGTTGCTCAAGGTGGAAGACATCGCCCGCGAACGCGGCTGCTGCAAGATCACCCTCGAAGTACTCGAGGGCAACCCTGTGGCGCAAGGTTCCTATCGCAAATTCGGCTTCAGCGATGGCCAGCTCGACCCGGCGCACGGGCGCATGCTGTTCTGGAACAAATATTTGTAACTGTAGAAAAACCTTGTAGCAGTTGACGAGCTACAAGGTTTGCCTCCTCTGCCTACAGTGTCCACTCCAGGCCAACGCTCACCGTCCGCGGATCACCCCAGAACACGCCGTTATAGAAACCTACGTTTTCGTAGTACTTTTCATCGAACAGGTTTTTGACGTTCAGGGATGCCGAGACGTGTTCGTCAAACTTGTAGCGGGCCATCAGGTCGACCAGGGTGTAGGACTTCTGAGTGATGTCTTCCTTGAAGGTAATCGGGTTGCCTTTGTCATTTTTCTCGCCGGTCGGGCGATTGGCGGCACGATAGATATCGCTTTGCCAGTTGACGGCCGCCCCCACGGTCATTGCATTCCAGTCCCCAGGCAGGCGGTAGGTGCTCGAAATCTTCAGCATGTTCAAAGGCGCTGCAGTATTCATGCGCTGGCCTGCGGCGTTGCGCGAATGGGTGTAGGTGTAGCCTGCAAGCATATTCCAGTCGCGCATCACTTCACCGGCCAGCTCGACTTCGAAACCGTTGATCTTGTTGCCCTTGCCGCCGGATTTGTAATATTCCTCGCCCTTGGGGCCGCGTGGTACTGAGTCATCGATTTCCGGCACATTGTCCTGCTTGCTCCAGAACACCGCCGTCGACAGGTTGAGGCGCTCCTGCAAGAAGCTACCCTTCAGCCCCAGCTCATAGTTGCTGCCCACCACCGGCTCAAGGTAGGAGTTGCTGGCGTCCTTGCTGGTGGTTGGCTTGAAGATGTCGGTATAACTCGCGTAGGCCGTCAACTCGTCGGTGAAGTCGTACAGCACGCCGGCGTAAGGCGTAATCACATCGTTTTGGGTCTGGCTGACTTTCGGGGCAGGGAAGTTGGTGCTGGAGCTTTGCCAGCTGCCATACCGGGTGCCCAGTACGGCATGCCATTGATCGGTCAGGTTAAAACGCGTGGCCAGGTAGCCGGATTTCTGCTTGATGACGTCGTGAGTCCCTTCAATACCGGTATTGAAATCCTGATATTTGGGAATCGCGCTCATGTCTTGCCAATTGGGGATGTTGTAGTAGTCGTCCGGGTTGAGGTCAACCATCAGGGGCGAGGTGTTGTCGTTCTTGGCCTGGCCATAACCCACCATCAACTCGTGATCACGCCCGAACAAGGGGTAGGTGCCCGAGATATTGACGTCAACGGCGCTCATCTTCTCTTCGCCGATAAAGTGGCTGGCATAGGCCGACATGCCCGTACCATCGGGGTTGGGGAAGCCGCCGCCGGCGTAATAAACCTTACCTTCAGCGTCGCTGGTGCGATGGGTGTAGGCTGCTTTGAGGCGCCAGTCATTGACCAATTGCTGGTCGAGGGTGGCGAAGGCGGTTTTGTCCTTCATCGGCCATGAACTCCAGGAAGTCGCCAGGTTGGTTGAGCGCCCGAAATTGGCTTTGTCGCCCGAGCCGGTCCAGTAAGGTGTGGTGCCCCAGGAAGAACCCTTTACCTGCTTGTCCTGGTAGTCGTAACCCACGGCCAGAACAGTGCTGTCGCTCAGGTCGGCTTCCAGAATGCCGTAAGCCACTTCGCGCTTGAGGGCGTAGATATCGCGAAACGATTTGCTGTCGCGATAGGCCAGCACCGTGCGCCCGCGCAGGCGGCCGTCGAAGGCCAGCGGGCCGCCCACATCGACATAGCTGTAATAGTTGTCGTAGCTGCCGCCCGAAGCACCGGCCTTGGCCTGCAACTGGTGGGTGGGGCGTTTGCGGATCATGTTGATGGTGCCCGACGGGTCGCCCGCGCCGGTGGTCAGGCCGGTGGCGCCGCGCACTACTTCAATACGGTCGTAGATAATGGTGTCGGCATCAGTCTTCATAAAACTGAAGGTGTTGAGCATGCCGTCAATCTGGAAGTTATTGATGGTGTAGCCGCGGGACGAGTAGCTGACCCGGTCCGAGTCGTTGTGCTGTACCACAATGCCTGTGGTATGGCGCATGGCTTCGGTCAGGGTGTTGAGGTCGAAGTCGTCCATTTCCTGACGGGTGACGACCGAGATCGACTGCGGAGTTTCGCGAATGCTCAAGTTGAGTTTGGTCGCGGTACTGGTCGAGCCCGTGGTGTAGGAACCGGTATTTTCTGTGGTGGCACCCAGGCCCTGGGCTGTGACGCTGGTGGTGCCCAGCTCCAGTGAGCGGGTCGTTTTCTTGACCTCTTCCTGCTCGGTATCCGCCAGTAATTGCGGGCATGCGGCGCTGCTGATGAGGCCGAGGGTGAGGGTCATGGAACGGGTGATTGGCGCGAACATCGCTGCCGACTCCTTGTCGTTGTTATGAAGTTGTTCAGTGCTTCAAACGAATGACAAGGCGCGGAGTTAGGCGAAAAGAGAATTATTTGTAAAGAAGTGTCGGAAACCTGCGGGGCGCGCCGTGCGCCCCGCACGTTGATTATTGCTGGACCACGTTGGCAGGGGCGGGCTGTTTGGGCTTGATCAGGCTGAAGTCGATCAAGGCCTTTTGTGGGCGCGAGTAGGGGTCGCCAATCAGCTGCGGGCGGGCGACAAACGTGTCGCTGACCAGGCTTTTTTTGTCGTCCAGTTCGTCGGCACTGAGGCCCGCCAGGTCTGCCCAGGTGTGGATAAACTGCGAGCTGCTGTAAGGTCGCCCGAGGTCGGCAGCGAAATTCCAGGCATGGTTTTCACGCCACTTGGGCGAGGCCCAGGCCATAAACGGAATGGTGTACATCGGGGCTGTCGGCTTGGCCTCGTTGCGGCCCAGCGTCGCGTGGCCGACCGAGTCGAACACGTCTTCACCGTGGTCCGACAGGTACAGCAGGAAACCATTGGGGTCGGTCTTGGCAAAGTCCTTGATCAGGCTCGATACAACAAAATCGTTGTACAGAACGGCATTGTCGTAGCTGTTGTAGGTGGGTACTTGTGCATCGCTCAAACCGGCGGGTACGCCACTACGGTCGACAAATTTGTCGAAGGTCGGTGGATAACGGTACTGGTAGCTCATATGCGTACCGAGCAGGTGAATCACGATCAGCTTGCGCGGGGCGCTGTCGGCCAGGATCTTGTTGAAGGGCTCAATCACGTCGCCATCATACTGGCGGGCGTTCTGGTTGCGGTTGTTGTTGAGGTAAACCTGCTGGTCAGCCTGCTCGGAGAAGGTCGTGAGCATGGTGTTGCGCTTGGTCATGGTCTGCTGGTTGGTGACCCAGAAGGTTTTGTAACCGGCTTGCTTCATCACGCTGACCAGTGACGGGGTGCTCAGGTACAGGTCGGGGTTTTCTTCGTCGGCAAAGGTCAGCACTTGTTGCAGCGCTTCAATGGTGTAGGGCCGCGGTGTCACCACGTTGTCGAAAATGGCCAGTTGATCGCGCAACTTGTCGAGGTTTGGCGTGGTTTCGCGCTGATAACCATACAGGCTCATGCGCTGGCGGTTGGTGGACTCGCCAATGACCAGTACCAGGGTAGTCGGCTTGCCGGCCTCGTTGTCCTTGAGGTTGGTCAGTGGCGGGATCTTGCTGACGCTGGCGAGCATGCCCTGCATGTTGTCCAGTTGCTCCAGGTAGCGGCGATAAGCTACTAACATCTGCCACGGTACTGCAGGTTCAACACGGCTTTCGAAGCTTTCCATGGCCGTGGCCAGGTTGTCGTGCTTGATCGTCTGTTTGACCAGCGGGTAGCCGATAACCGCCACCAATATGGCCACCGCTGCAGCCCAGGCCTGCATGCGCGGCAAATACACCGGGCGCAGGCGGGTCCACAGAAACACCGCAAAGGCGGTATGTGCCAGGAATGCCAGCACCATCCACCAGGCAAAGTACTGGGTCATGTATTCGCCAGCTTCAGAGATGTTCGACTCGAACATGATGAAGATGACGCTTTGCGAGAATTCCTGTTGATAGATAAAGAAGTAGCCCAGGCTGGCCATCGAACAGGCCCACAGCACGACACCAATGACCGCCGCCATTGCCCGGGTGTGCCTGGGAAACATCAGCATCGGGGCCAGCCAGATGGCACTCATCACAAAGGCTTGGCGAAAGCCTGAGAACCCGGAAGTGCCAGTCAGCTGGATAAGCAGTTGGGTAATGCCGGAAAAATACCAAAAGAACAGGAACAGCCAGCCAAGGCCTGCCCAATCGAATCCCTTCGCAGATGTATTACTGCGTTTAAACATCCCCATACAGCGCTCCAGCTGATAACTACTTGAATGGTCAGTGCCATGTAGCCAGGCACAGCACATGAGTACTGCCTCAAGAGTGGGCAGTCACAAAGTGTTTAAGTATCGCCAAGGGGATGTGAAAACTTTGTCACCCATGATCGGGCTGGTAGACATGGATCGGTCTTGTCGCACCTTGAAAATTTTACGTTTTTTGCAGTCTTTACTGCTTCGTCCGTCTGTTGAGTGTATTGAATCGGGAATCTGCCCTCCAGCTTGTGCGAAACTATGCAGCATGTGTCAGGGCTGATCCTGATCGGGCACCTTGGGCAATGCTGCACCGAGGTGCTGTACACCTATTTATTTGTCGTTGGGAGCAACAGTACATGCAGTTGGGAATTATTGGATTGGGCCGTATGGGCGGGAATATCGCGCGGCGTCTGATGCTCAATGGGCATACAACCGTGGTTTTTGACCGCAATACCGACTTTGTCAGCGCTCTGGAACAGGAAGGCGCCACCGCCGTTGCCGATTTGCCAGCGCTGGTCGCAGGCCTGGCCAAACCCCGTGCTGTCTGGGTCATGCTGCCTTCCGGTGCGCCGACCGAAGACACCATCGAGACTTTGAGCGAGTTGCTGGACGCCGATGACATCATCATTGATGGCGGCAACACCTTCTACAAGGATGACATTCGTCGTTCGCAGTCGCTGGCCGAGAAAGGCATCCAGTACGTTGACGTGGGTACATCGGGCGGCGTGTGGGGCCTGGAGCGCGGTTATTGCATGATGATCGGCGGAGACAGCGCTGTCGTGAAACATCTGGACCCGCTGTTTGCAGCGCTGGCGCCAGGCATGGGCGATATTGCGCGGACCAAGGATCGCACCTCTGACGATGACCGTGCCGAGCGTGGTTACATCCATGCTGGCCCGGCTGGCGCTGGCCATTTCGTCAAAATGGTGCACAACGGTATCGAGTACGGCTTGATGCAGGCGTACGCCGAAGGTTTCAACCTGATGAAGATGAAAGGCGGTGAAAACCTGCCTGAAGAGCAGCGTTTTGACCTGAACCTGGGTGATATCGCTGAAGTCTGGCGTCGTGGCAGCGTGGTGTCCTCCTGGTTGCTGGATTTGACCGCCGATGCTCTGGCCACTGATGAGCCGCTGGATGGCTACTCGGGCGCCGTCGCAGACAGTGGCGAAGGCCGCTGGACCATCGAGGCCGCAATGGAGCAGTCGACCCCGGTGCCAGTGTTGTCGCAAGCCCTGTTTGCCCGCTACAGTTCACGCCAGCAAAGCCTCTATGGCGACAAATTGTTGTCAGCCATGCGCTTTGGTTTCGGCGGCCACGTGGAGACGCCTAAAAAATGACCGATCTGTCCAGTAAACCTGATGCCAAGCCTGCGCCGCCCACCACTCTTTTTTTGTTTGGTGCCCACGGTGATCTGGTCAAGCGCTTGCTGATGCCGGCGCTGTACAACTTGAGTCGTGATGGTTTACTGGACGGTGGCCTGCGCATTGTGGGCGTCGACCACAATGCGATCAGTGATGAGGGATTTGCCAAAAAGCTGGAAGACTTCATTCGCAATGAAGCGTCCAGCAAAGTGGATCATCCTGACGGCGAGGGCTTGAATGCCGCTCTATGGGCCTCGCTGGCGAAGAACATCAGCTATGTGCAGGGCGATTTTCTCGATGACAGTACCTACGCGGCGCTGGAACAGAAGATTTTCGCCAGTGGCACCGCCAATGCGGTGTTCTATCTGGCCACTGCACCGCGCTTTTTCAGCGAAGTCGTGCAGCGGCTGGGCGCCAGCGGGTTGCTCAAGGAAACCCCGGAGGCTTTTCGCCGGGTAGTCATTGAAAAACCTTTTGGCTCTGACGTGCAAACAGCCCAGGCATTGAACGAATGCCTGCTGAGCGTCATGAGCGAGAAGCAGATCTACCGGATTGACCATTACCTGGGCAAGGAAACCGTCCAGAACATTTTGGTCAGCCGTTTCTCCAACGGGCTTTTCGAAGCTTTCTGGAACAATCATTACATTGACCATGTGCAGATCACGGCGGCAGAAACCGTCGGGGTTGAGACACGTGGCAGTTTTTACGAACACACCGGCGCCTTGCGCGACATGTTGCCCAACCATCTGTTTCAACTGCTGGCGATGGTCGCGATGGAGCCCCCTGCGGCCTTTGGTGCCGATGCGGTGCGCGGTGAAAAGGCCAAGGTGATTGGCGCAATCCGCCCCTGGTCCAAAGAAGATGCGCTGAAGAACTCGGTGCGCGGGCAGTACACTCAGGGTGAGTCCGGCGGCAAGCCGGTCGTGGGTTATCGCGAAGAGAACAATGTGGCGCCAGACAGCACTACCGAAACCTTTGTCGCGCTCAAGGTGATGATCGACAACTGGCGCTGGGTGGGCGTGCCGTTTTATCTGCGCACCGGCAAGCGCATGAGTGCGCGGGACACTGAAATCGCCATCTGCTTCAAGCCTGCGCCTTATGCGCAATTCCGTGACACCGACGTTGAACGGTTGCAGCCCAACTATTTGCGGATCCAGATCCAGCCCAATGAAGGCATGTGGTTTGACCTGCAGGCCAAGCAACCCGGACCGGGGCTGAAAATGGCCAATATCGAGTTGGGTTTTGCGTACAAGGACTTTTTCCAAATGCAGCCTTCAACAGGCTACGAGACCTTGATCTACGACTGCCTTACTGGCGACCAGACCTTGTTTCAACGTGCGGACAACATTGAAAACGGCTGGCGGGGTGTGCAACCTTTTCTGGACGCGTGGCAGGAACAAACGGACGTGCAACCGTACAAGGCCGGTGAAGACGGTCCTGAGGCCGCTAAAGAATTGCTGGGTCGCGATGGGCGTGTCTGGCTCAACATAGGATGAGAGACGTGAAGCAAAACCCGATTGAGCTGGTGTTGTGTGACATGGATGGCACCCTGCTTTTACCTGATCACAGCATCAGCCCGCGCAACCTGGCGGCAGTCAAGGCGCTGCAGGCCGCCGGCATTCATTTCACCCTGGCTACCGGCCGCCCGCCACGGGCCATGCGCGATTATATCCGGCAGTTGGGGGTTGAGCTGCCGACTGCCGGGTTCAATGGCGGGGTGCTGGTCAACGCCGATGGCAGCGTGCTGCAGTCCCACCATGTGCCGTACCAGGCCGTACTCAAGACACTCGAGTTTTTGGCCGGGCATGACGTTGAGGTCTGGGTGTTTGCCGACGATGAGTGGCTGTTGCGCGACCCGACGGGGCCGATGGTTGCCCACGAGCAGCAGGGCCTGGGTTATGCCCCGCTGGTAGTCGAGAGTTTTGAACCCTACCTGCACCGGGTGGACAAGATCGTGGCCACTACCGGCAATGCACCCTTGTTGGTCGAGCTGGAGCAGCGTTTGCAGCAGTTACTGCATGGGGAGGCCTCTGCCAGCCGCTCCCAGGCCCGTTATCTTGATATCACCGCGCTCAGGGCTAATAAAGGCGATGCCCTTGCCACGCTGGCCGAACACCTGGGTGTGCCTCTTGAGCGCACGGTGGCGATAGGAGATGGCGGCAATGATCCGGCCATGTTCCAGCGTGCCGGGCTGTCGATTGCCATGGGCCAGGCCGATGCGCCTATTCGCGAGCAGGCGATGCATGTCACCGGCAGCAATACTGAAGATGGCGTTGCCCAGGCGATCGAGCGGTTTATCCTGACGCGCTGAAGGGGGCTGTGACAGGTCGTTTTGTCCGTATTTTGGCGTGATCGCGGCCTGCCTGCAGCCTGCAAGCCTTGTTATAGTCCGCCGCTTATCGGCCGGCGACGGCGCCCCGCAAAGGATTCAGGTTATGTCCGATTACCAGGCTTTTCAGGTTGAGTTGAACGGCAATATCGCCCATGTACAGATCAATCGACCTGAAAAGGTCAATGCGATGAATGCTGCGTTCTGGTCCGAAATCATCGATATCTTCCAGTGGATTGATGAAACTGACGCGGTGCGAGTGGTGGTGCTCAGTGGGGCGGGCAAGCATTTCTCGGCCGGCATCGACCTGATGCTGCTGGCGTCGGTGGCCAATGAAATGGGCAAGGATGTGGGGCGCAACGCCCGCATGCTGCGACGAAAAATCCTGCAAATGCAGGCCTCGTTCACTGCCGTCGACCAGTGCCGCAAGCCAGTTCTGGCGGCGGTTCAGGGTTACTGCATTGGCGGGGCGATAGACCTGATTGCCGCCTGCGACATGCGCTACGCCGCTGAAGATGCACAGTTCTCGATCAAGGAAATCGATATGGGCATGGCCGCCGATGTCGGGACACTGCAACGCCTGCCGCGTATCATCGGTGATGGCATGCTCCGCGAGCTGGCCTATACCGGGCGAATGGTCGCGGCAGATGAAGCTCGCGCCATCGGCCTGGTAAACCGGGTCTACAGTGATCAACAGGCGTTGCTTGAGGGCGTTATGGCGATTGCCCAGGAAATCGCCAGTAAATCGCCGATTGCCATTGCTGGCACCAAGCAGATGATCGGCTATATGCGCGATCACCGAGTGGAGGATGGCCTGGAATATGTTGCGACGTGGAATGCTGCGATGCTGCAATCCAGCGATCTGCGCCTGGCAATGACCGCGCATATGACCAAGCAGAAACCCGAATTTCTCGATTGAAGGCTTTGTAACCTGAACAAGGATCACTTGATGACACCGCGTTGGATCACGGCAGTACTGGATACAGACCTGACTGGCGGCTGGGCCGTGGCGCGCGGCCCCGACGGTTTTCTGAATGATGACAATGGCCCGCTGTTCCCTCGCGAATGGCTCAAACGCCAGAACTTGCCGGTACTGGCCGAGCATGGCATCGGCCACCTCGACGGCGAGCCGGTATATTTGCTGGAGCTCAAGGGCGCCGCTCAGGTAGAGGGCTGCCATTGGCAGGGCTTGCGCGCCTTTATGCTGGGCGACGACCACACGCTTTATAAAGTGCTGGGTTATGCCGCGCAAATCGGCACCTGGGCTCGTGAACATCGTTTTTGCGGCAGTTGCGGGCAGGCCATGACGCAGGTGTCAAGGGAGCGGGCGATGTACTGCGCTGCCTGTGACTTGCGCAGTTACCCGCGCATATCGCCGAGTATGATCGTGTTGATTACCCGTGGTGATGAAGTGCTGCTGGCCCGTTCGCCGCGCTTTGTGCCGGGGGTTTACAGCACCCTGGCGGGCTTCGCCGAGCCAGGCGAGTCGGCCGAGGATTGCCTGATTCGTGAAGTGCGCGAAGAAGTGCAGCTGGAGGTCAGGAACATCCAGTATGTGGGCAGCCAGTGCTGGCCGTTCCCGCACTCGATGATGCTGGGGTTTCACGCGGAATATGCCGGGGGCGAGATTGTGCCCCAGGCCGATGAGATAGAAGATGCGCAGTGGTTCAATGTGCATCAATTACCGCCGTTGCCGGCGTCGCGCTCGATTGCGCGCTATCTTATCGACCTGTATGTGGCGCGTCGCTTAGGCCATGCCGAACCAGTGCTGCCAGGCTAGGCGCACGGTCAGGCCCAGGACCACGGTAATAAATACCGGACGAATAAACTTGGCGCCGCCGCTGATCGCGCTGCGGGCGCCAAAGTAAGCGCCGACCATCACTGCAAAGCCCATGGTCAGGCCGATTATCCAGTCCACATGCCCGGAAAAGATAAACACCGACAGCGCTGCAATGTTGCTGACGAAGTTCATGCTGCGGGCCACACCGCTGGCCTTCACCAGATCGATGGGGTACATCAGCATGCTGCTGACAGTCCAGAACGCACCGGTGCCCGGGCCGGCCACGCCATCATAGAACCCCAGGCCCAGACCCTGCGGCAATTGCCATTTCTTTTTGATCGGCGCGTCGTTGTCGACGGGTGTTTTTGGGGTGCCGCCAAACAACAGGTAAATCCCGCAACCGAAGACAATCACCGGCAGCATCTTGTTGAGCCATTCTGCGGGCATGTAATGGGCGGCAGTTGCGCCAATCAGGCTGCCGACCAAGGTGCCGAAAATGGCCAGTTTCCACTCGCGGGGATGGAACAGTTTGCGACGGTAGAATGTAAGGCTCGCCGTGGCTGCGCCGAAGGTCGAACTGAGTTTGTTGGTCCCCAGCACAAGATGTGGCGGCAAGCCTGCGGTGAGCAGGGCAGGGGTGGTGAGCAAGCCGCCACCACCTGCGATGGCATCGATAAAACCGGCAACAAAAGCAACGGCGGCCAGAATGGCGAGGGTGGTCAAATCTACGCTGAGTTCAAAAGGCATGGGATCGACTTAATTCGGCGGGACGTACAGCGCAGGCGCGCGGGAAGGACGTCATCTTACCGATAAGCGAGAACAGCGGCGATAGGGCTTTTGTGATTGCCCGACGGCGCCATGAACGATCATGGGGATCGTTTGGCGCTACGGTCAGGCAATTGCGTCAGCGGGCGATCTTTTAATAGACGAGAGCGTCGGCATCCATCCGCCGGACGTTGACTGATAGTGCACCGAGCTTGATCAGCCGGGTGCGGGTGACGTTGCGACTCAAGCCCAGCAATTTGGCCGTGTGCACCTGGTTGTGATGGCAAAATTCATAAGCGCTGCGCAGCAGGGCGTCTTCGACGGTTTCATGCAGGGCTCCCGGTTCTTCTTCGAAAAGCTTGCGAAATGCGCGCTGCAACAGATCCCGGGTAGTGTGTTGAACCGGTTGTTGCGTCGGCAAGTCCTGGCGCCTGCTGCGTGACTGGGACAGGCGCAGGTCCTGCACCGTGATGGTCTGGTTGCGGCACAGCAGCAGGCTGTGGTGCACGACGTTTTCCAGCTCGCGAATATTGCCCTGCCAGGGGTGATGCACCAGGACTTGCTCGGCGCACTCGCTCAGGGCCGTTGGCCCGTGGGGCAGGCGTTGGCGATAGGTTTTCAGGAAGTGGCGGGCCAGCGGCAGAATATCTCCAGGTCGCTCGCGCAAGGGCAGCAACGCAAGGCTGACAACATTCAGGCGGTAATAGAGATCCTCGCGGAAATGTCCGGCATCGATGGCCTGCTCCAGGTTGACGTTGGTGGCAGCCAGCACCCGAACGTTGATCGGGGTGCTTTTGCGCGAACCCAGCCGCACAACCTCTTGTTCTTGCAGGACGCGCAACAGCTTGACCTGGATGGCCAGCGGCAAGTCGCCGATTTCATCCAGAAACAACGTGCCGCCATCGGCCTCTTCAAACCAGCCGGATTTTGCACTCAGGGCGCCCGTGAAAGCACCTTTTTCATGGCCGAACAACTCAGCCTCAACCAGTGACTC
Organism: Pseudomonas bubulae; assembly: GCF_037023725.1. NCBI lineage: Bacteria > Pseudomonadati > Pseudomonadota > Gammaproteobacteria > Pseudomonadales > Pseudomonadaceae > Pseudomonas > Pseudomonas bubulae. The sequence continues at coordinate 4,179,045 of NZ_CP146077.1, read as the reverse complement.
GGCAAACGCCCCGCAGTTGACCGCCACGAATGGCTGCTGGTGCCGGTGGCTGAGCTGATGGATATGGCGTGCAACGAGTTCCTTGCCGGTGCCGGTTTCTCCAATGATCAGCACACTGGCATCACTGGGGGCAATTTGTTGCAAGTGCGTCAACAGCGCTTTGGACGCTGGGTCTTCAAATACTTGGGCCGTGGCGCGTACGGACGTGGCCAGTGCCGGGGTGGCAGGTAATGTTAAAAGCTGCATTGACAGCTCCTTTTAACAGGGGCTCTGCCCACAAAAGGAAAGCCGGAGGCAGCTTTATAAAGTTATTTTGTTATTCCGTAAACTAACCTAATTCCATATTTATATATCGATATTGCATATCGGACTTGCATCGCGACCTGTTTTTAGCGCTTTATAAGACACTGCTTTCCAGGCCTCCTTAATTTAGGATTGAGCCTGGGAGGGTTTTCTCTTATTTACCTGTTTTCACCCGGCTCAATCAGTTATTTCTAACGGCCGCATTTTCAAGTGGTCTCATTAATCCTCAATCAGGGACGCCCTGATTCAGGAAAGCGCTCAGTGGATTTGAACAATGAACAAGCGACCTCTTTATTTCGATTACGCGGCCACCACTCCCGTGGACGCTCGTGTCATCCAGGTGATGGTCGAATGCCTGGGCTTTGAAGGCAACTTTGGCAATCCAGCTTCCGGCTCCCACGTCTTTGGTCAGCAAGCCCGGCATTCGGTAGAACTGGCCCGAGAGCAGGTCGCGCAACTGATCAATGCCAGGCCGGAGCAGATCATCTGGACCTCGGGCGCTACCGAGTCCAACAACCTGGCCCTGAAAGGTGTGGCACAGGCCGGTGGCCAGTTGCGCGGGCATATCATCACCAGCCAGATCGAGCACAAAGCGGTGCTGGATACCGCACGTTTTTTACAGGATGCAGGCTTTGACGTGACCTACCTGGCACCTGATGCCAACGGGCTTGTCAGCGCCGATCAGGTCAGCGCCGCCCTGCGGGCAGATACGCTGCTGGTGTCGCTGATGCTGGTCAACAATGAACTGGGGACGGTGAATGACATCCCGGAGATTGGCCGTCGCGTGCGCGAGCATGGTGCGTTGTTTCACGTAGATGCTGCGCAAGGTGCAGGCAAAGTAGCCATCGACCTGAATGAGTGGGCCGTCGATCTGATGTCGTTTTCGGGGCACAAGATTTATGGCCCCAAAGGTATCGGCGCGTTGTATGTGGGCTCGCGGGCACAGGATCGCTTGCAGGCGCAGATTCACGGTGGTGGGCATGAGTCCGGTTTGCGTTCTGGAACGCTGGCGACGCATCAAATTGCCGGTATGGGCGCAGCTTTTGCATTGGCCAACCAGTCGTTTGCCGAAGAGCTGGAGCATATTCGTGAATTGCGTCAGCGTTTGCTTGCACAACTGGCCGATGTGCCGGGCCTGCTATGCAATGGTTGTCCGACCCAACGTATTCCTCATACCTTGAGCCTGACCTTCAGCGAAGGACACTTTAACAGCGCTGCCTTGAGTAGCGAGCTGGCGTACTCGGCAACGTCGGCATGCAACTCGGCCAGCAATGCCCCTTCCCATGTGCTGCTGGCGCTGGGGCATGATGCACGCCAGGCCGGGCGTACCATCCGCCTGAGCCTTGGCCGCTTCACCCGCGAGCAGGACATCGATGTAGCTGCAAAGGCAATCAAGGCTTGCGTAGCAGCGCCCGCACCTTTTTGGGCGGTTGCCCAACCTTGATGGCTGATCCATCATCAGCGACGAATAATAATTACCAGTGACTGGCAGGAGAATAAATGAGTACTCAGGTGTTGAATTCGGGGTCTGTTGTGGAGCGTTTGAAACGCACCCGGGCAGTGATGAGCGAGCACGGGATCCATGCGCTTCTCGTGCCTTCGGCCGATCCCCATCTTTCGGAGTACTTGCCTGCCTACTGGCAGGGCCGTCAGTGGCTGTCAGGCTTTTACGGTTCAGTGGGCACATTGATTGTCACGCCGACCTTCGCCGGCGTGTGGGCTGACAGCCGTTACTGGGAGCAAGCGGGCAAAGAGCTCAGTGGCAGCACCATTGAACTGGTCAAACTGTTGCCCGGGCAGCCGGGTCCTCTGGAGTGGCTGGCTGAACAAACGCCAGAAGGTGCAACGGTTAGCGTTGATGGCGCCGTTCTTGCCCTGGCTTCAGCACGAACCCTTGAAAGCCGGCTCAAGGATCGCGGTGCAACCTTGCGCACGGATATCGATTTGCTTGGCCTTGTCTGGCAGGATCGGCCAACACTGCCGGTGCAGCCGGTGTATGAGCACTTGCCACCACAAGCGACGGTCAGTCGGGTCGACAAGCTCCAGCAGTTGCGCGAAACACTCAAGCAGCGCAAAGCAGACGCGCATTTCATTGCAACCCTGGATGACATTGCCTGGTTGTTCAACTTGCGTGGCTCGGATGTCTCTTTCAACCCTGTATTCGTGTCGTTTGCATTAATCGAGGAGGCCCGGGCTACCTTGTTTGTCGATCTGCACAAGGTCAGTGCCGAACTGCGTGGCACCCTGGCCCGCGAAGGCATAGAGCTGTGCGACTACACCGGGATCAATGCGGCGCTGGCGTCCTTGCCGGCCACTACCCGGTTGCTGGTAGACCCTGTCCGCGTGACCTGTGGGCTGATCGGCCACCTGAAGCCTGAAGTGAAGCTGGTTGAGGGTTTGAACCCTACGACCCTGTCCAAGTCGCAAAAGAGTCTTGATGACGCCGTTCATATTCGCCAGGCCATGGAGCAGGATGGTGCTGCACTGTGTGAGTTTTTTGCCTGGCTGGAAACGGCTTTTGGGCGTGAGCGCATTACCGAACTGACGATTGATGAACAGCTGACCGCGGCCCGTGCCCGTCGTCCCGGGTTTGTATCACTGAGTTTCAACACCATTGCTGCGTTTAATGCCAATGGCGCAATGCCCCATTACCATGCCACCGAACAAGAACATGCAGTCATTGAAGGTGACGGCTTGCTGTTGATTGACTCGGGCGGGCAGTACCTGGGGGGCACGACCGATATCACGCGCATGGTTCCCGTCGGTACGCCGACCGATGAGCAAAAACGTGACTGCACCCGTGTACTAAAAGGCGTGATCGCTTTGTCTCGTGCTCGCTTTCCAAAGGGCATCCTCTCGCCTTTGCTGGACTCGATTGCCAGGGCACCGATCTGGGCTGAAAACGTCGATTATGGGCACGGCACTGGGCATGGCGTCGGTTACTTCCTGAACGTGCACGAAGGGCCACAGGTTATCGCCTATCAGGCTGCACCGGCGCCGCACACGGCAATGCAGCCGGGGATGATTACCTCGATCGAGCCGGGGACATACCGTCCGGGTCGTTGGGGGGTGCGCATCGAAAACCTGGTGTTGAACCGGGAAGCGGGTGATTCGGAGTTTGGAGTGTTTCTGAAGTTTGAAACCCTGACGCTATGTCCGATTGACACTCGCTGTCTGGAACCATCATTGCTGACGCGTGAGGAGGTCGAGTGGCTTGATGGCTACCACGCCCAGGTTCTCGAGCGTTTGAGTCCGCTGCTTGCAGGCGCCGCTCTGGAGTGGTTGCAGGTTCGTACGGCACCCGTCGCGATCAAGCGCTGATCTTGATGCCATGCTGCCGGTCGGGTCGACAGCATGGCAACAGGTGTTACTACCTGCAGATGACAATCATGCTGCGACTGGTATAACCCGCGGGGTTAAGGCCGAACGGGTAGTCCCCTGGCTCTTCGGCCGCATCACCCGATTTGGCAATCACCCGGTATCCCTTGGTTCCGCAAGACTTGTCGGCTTCGGCATAGCATTTGTTCCACGAGGAGGACAATCCCGAACAATTGATATGCAGGCCTCGCTTGCCATGCTTGACGGAGGTTTCGGAGGTTGCAGCGCAGCCGGTTAAAGCAAGTACGGCTAAAGCTACCAAAATACGTTTCATTCCTGTCCTTAAGCGTTTGCATCGGGTTTACGGGATACGCATGTGTGAGGCTGCCTGTCCGTGGCCCCTGTAGATGTCCGTATCCTGAATCGGCCTGATGAATCTGGAGTGACAAACATCCCTTAAATGAGAGTCAATTACAATAACTGTGTCAACTGGCGCCTTTTTTGTCAGTAGCAACAGGTGTGGAATGGTTGCGCATGGTTAAAGTCGCCCCGATCGAAGCCATGATGATGCAGGAAATGGCCATCCATTGCGTAAATGACAAGATCTCATTCAGAAACAACAGGCCCGACAGTGCTCCGAAGGCGGGTTCTATGCTCATCAGTGTGCCAAATGTTCGAGTTGGCATGCGTGTCAGGGCAATCATCTCAAGTGTGTAGGGCAGAGCTGTGGACATAAGGGCTACGCCAATGGCTATGGGAATCAGGCCTGGAGTCAATAATGCGGCGCCAGCGTGGTACACACCTATAGGTGCGAAAAAAAGTGCTGCAATAATTACGCCTAAAGCAGCGGTCTGCACGCCATTATCCGCTCCGGCCCGTTGCCCATAAAGAATGTACAGTGCCCAGCAGACCCCGGCGCTCAACGCGTAACCCGCGCCGACAGGGTCGATTCCTTGCGTGCTTTCACCAAAGGGTATGAGTAGCAGCAGTCCGGTGATTGCCAGACCTATCCATATGAAGTCGATCGGCCGGCGGGAGGTGTAAATAGCCACGGCCAAAGGTCCCGTGAACTCAAGGGCCACAGCAATACCCAGCGGAACGCTGCGCAATGACATATAGAAGAGGAAATTCATCCCCCCCAGCGCTATCCCGTAAACAATCACGGTTTTTAAGGATTTTGCGCTGAGCCTGGCTCTCCAGGGGCGCAGTATCAGAAACATGATAATGCTGGCGAATGCCAGGCGCAGACTGGTTGTTCCTTGGGCGCCAATGATGGGGAACATGCTTTTAGCCAGCGATGCACCCGATTGGATCGAAGCCATGGCAATAAGCAGCAAGCCAACAGGGAAAAGCGTCGCCATCAGGTTGCGGGGGAGCTTTGTCATTACGGAGTGTGCCTGGGTTTGAGGGGCTTTAAGGCAGGCATGATGCTTAACTGATTGAGAATGTGCAATATAGTGCGCAACTTCTGGCGTTTTTCACGCTATAGGCGCTTACAGATCAATAGTTTCGATTAATGCTTGACTCGAAATTGTAACTGTCTATAATTCGCCCCACTTCCGGCGCAGTCGAAACGGAAAACTCCTTGAGTTTCAATGAGTTGGATGGTTTTCGGCGGTGTCAGCTTCAAGTCATCGAAGCAGGAAATGAGGTGTTGACAGCAGCGTGCAACGCTGTAGAATTCGCCTCCCGCTAACGAGAGATCGAAAGCGCAAGTGGTTGATGTTACAGAGGAAACTTTGAAAACATCTTAAAATAACCGCTTGACAGATACAGAGGCTGCTGTAGAATGCGCGCCTCGGTACAGCGAAAGCTGACCAACCGCTCTTTAACAATTGAATCAAGCAATTCGTGTGGGTTCTTGTGGAGTCAGACTGATAGTCAACAAGATTATCAGCATCACAAGTTACTCCGCGAGAAATCAAAGATGTAACCAACGATTGCTGAGCCAAGTTTAGGGTTTCTTAAAAACCCAAAGATGTTTGAACTGAAGAGTTTGATCATGGCTCAGATTGAACGCTGGCGGCAGGCCTAACACATGCAAGTCGAGCGGTAGAGAGAAGCTTGCTTCTCTTGAGAGCGGCGGACGGGTGAGTAATACCTAGGAATCTGCCTGATAGTGGGGGATAACGTTCGGAAACGGACGCTAATACCGCATACGTCCTACGGGAGAAAGCAGGGGACCTTCGGGCCTTGCGCTATCAGATGAGCCTAGGTCGGATTAGCTAGTTGGTGAGGTAATGGCTCACCAAGGCTACGATCCGTAACTGGTCTGAGAGGATGATCAGTCACACTGGAACTGAGACACGGTCCAGACTCCTACGGGAGGCAGCAGTGGGGAATATTGGACAATGGGCGAAAGCCTGATCCAGCCATGCCGCGTGTGTGAAGAAGGTCTTCGGATTGTAAAGCACTTTAAGTTGGGAGGAAGGGCAGTTACCTAATACGTGATTGTCTTGACGTTACCGACAGAATAAGCACCGGCTAACTCTGTGCCAGCAGCCGCGGTAATACAGAGGGTGCAAGCGTTAATCGGAATTACTGGGCGTAAAGCGCGCGTAGGTGGTTTGTTAAGTTGAATGTGAAATCCCCGGGCTCAACCTGGGAACTGCATCCAAAACTGGCAAGCTAGAGTATGGTAGAGGGTAGTGGAATTTCCTGTGTAGCGGTGAAATGCGTAGATATAGGAAGGAACACCAGTGGCGAAGGCGACTACCTGGACTGATACTGACGCTGAGGTGCGAAAGCGTGGGGAGCAAACAGGATTAGATACCCTGGTAGTCCACGCCGTAAACGATGTCAACTAGCCGTTGGGAGTCTTGAACTCTTAGTGGCGCAGCTAACGCATTAAGTTGACCGCCTGGGGAGTACGGCCGCAAGGTTAAAACTCAAATGAATTGACGGGGGCCCGCACAAGCGGTGGAGCATGTGGTTTAATTCGAAGCAACGCGAAGAACCTTACCAGGCCTTGACATCCAATGAACTTTCTAGAGATAGATTGGTGCCTTCGGGAACATTGAGACAGGTGCTGCATGGCTGTCGTCAGCTCGTGTCGTGAGATGTTGGGTTAAGTCCCGTAACGAGCGCAACCCTTGTCCTTAGTTACCAGCACGTAATGGTGGGCACTCTAAGGAGACTGCCGGTGACAAACCGGAGGAAGGTGGGGATGACGTCAAGTCATCATGGCCCTTACGGCCTGGGCTACACACGTGCTACAATGGTCGGTACAAAGGGTTGCCAAGCCGCGAGGTGGAGCTAATCCCATAAAACCGATCGTAGTCCGGATCGCAGTCTGCAACTCGACTGCGTGAAGTCGGAATCGCTAGTAATCGTGAATCAGAATGTCACGGTGAATACGTTCCCGGGCCTTGTACACACCGCCCGTCACACCATGGGAGTGGGTTGCACCAGAAGTAGCTAGTCTAACCTTCGGGAGGACGGTTACCACGGTGTGATTCATGACTGGGGTGAAGTCGTAACAAGGTAGCCGTAGGGGAACCTGCGGCTGGATCACCTCCTTAATCGACGACATCAGCTGCTCCATAAGTTCCCACACGAATTGCTTGATTCATTGTAGAAGACGATAACTGCAGAGTTGATCTGCGGTTTTTCTGTCGTAAAGCTTAGAAATGAGCATTTCATCAAATGATGGTGAATGTTGATTTCTGATCTTTTGATTAGATCGTTCTTTAAAAATTTGGGTATGTAATAGAAAGTTAGACTGGATAACACTTTCACTGGTGTTTATTCAGGCTAAGGTAAAATTTGTGATTGCTCTTAATTGAGCAGCGAATTTTCGGCGAATGTCGTCTTCATAGTATAACCAGATTGCTTGGGGTTATATGGTCAAGTGAAGAAGCGCATACGGTGGATGCCTTGGCAGTCAGAGGCGATGAAAGACGTGGTAGCCTGCGAAAAGCTTCGGGGAGTCGGCAAACAGACTTTGATCCGGAGATGTCTGAATGGGGGAACCCACCTAACATAAGTTAGGTATCTTAAGCTGAATACATAGGCTTAAGAAGCGAACCAGGGGAACTGAAACATCTAAGTACCCTGAGGAAAAGAAATCAACCGAGATTCCCTTAGTAGTGGCGAGCGAACGGGGACCAGCCCTTAAGCTGTATTGATGTTAGCGGAACGCTCTGGAAAGTGCGGCCATAGTGGGTGATAGCCCTGTACGCGAAAACATCTTTGCAGTGAAATCGAGTAGGACGGAGCACGAGAAACTTTGTCTGAATATGGGGGGACCATCCTCCAAGGCTAAATACTACTGACTGACCGATAGTGAACTAGTACCGTGAGGGAAAGGCGAAAAGAACCCCGGAGAGGGGAGTGAAATAGATCCTGAAACCGTATGCGTACAAGCAGTGGGAGCCCACTTTGTTGGGTGACTGCGTACCTTTTGTATAATGGGTCAGCGACTTATTTTCAGTGGCAAGCTTAACCGAATAGGGGAGGCGTAGCGAAAGCGAGTCTTAATAGGGCGTCTAGTCGCTGGGAATAGACCCGAAACCGGGCGATCTATCCATGGGCAGGTTGAAGGTTGGGTAACACTAACTGGAGGACCGAACCGACTACCGTTGAAAAGTTAGCGGATGACCTGTGGATCGGAGTGAAAGGCTAATCAAGCTCGGAGATAGCTGGTTCTCCTCGAAAGCTATTTAGGTAGCGCCTCATGTATCACTGTAGGGGGTAGAGCACTGTTTCGGCTAGGGGGCCATCCCGGCTTACCAAACCGATGCAAACTCCGAATACCTACAAGTGCCGAGCATGGGAGACACACGGCGGGTGCTAACGTCCGTCGTGAAAAGGGAAACAACCCAGACCGTCAGCTAAGGTCCCAAAGTTATGGTTAAGTGGGAAACGATGTGGGAAGGCTTAGACAGCTAGGAGGTTGGCTTAGAAGCAGCCACCCTTTAAAGAAAGCGTAATAGCTCACTAGTCGAGTCGGCCTGCGCGGAAGATTTAACGGGGCTCAAACCATACACCGAAGCTACGGGTATCATCTTAGGATGATGCGGTAGAGGAGCGTTCTGTAAGCCTGTGAAGGTGAGTTGAGAAGCTTGCTGGAGGTATCAGAAGTGCGAATGCTGACATGAGTAACGATAATGGGTGTGAAAAACACCCACGCCGAAAGACCAAGGTTTCCTGCGCAACGTTAATCGACGCAGGGTTAGTCGGTCCCTAAGGCGAGGCTGAAAAGCGTAGTCGATGGAAAACAGGTTAATATTCCTGTACTTCTGGTTATTGCGATGGAGGGACGGAGAAGGCTAGGCCAGCTTGGCGTTGGTTGTCCAAGTTTAAGGTGGTAGGCTGGAATCTTAGGTAAATCCGGGATTCTAAGGCCGAGAGCTGATGACGAGTGTTCTTTTAGAACACGAAGTGGTTGATGCCATGCTTCCAAGAAAAGCTTCTAAGCTTCAGGTAACCAGGAACCGTACCCCAAACCGACACAGGTGGTTGGGTAGAGAATACCAAGGCGCTTGAGAGAACTCGGGTGAAGGAACTAGGCAAAATGGCACCGTAACTTCGGGAGAAGGTGCGCCGGTGGAGGTGAAGCATTTACTGCGTAAGCCCCTGCCGGTCGAAGATACCAGGCCGCTGCGACTGTTTATTAAAAACACAGCACTCTGCAAACACGAAAGTGGACGTATAGGGTGTGACGCCTGCCCGGTGCCGGAAGGTTAATTGATGGGGTTAGCTAACGCGAAGCTCTTGATCGAAGCCCCGGTAAACGGCGGCCGTAACTATAACGGTCCTAAGGTAGCGAAATTCCTTGTCGGGTAAGTTCCGACCTGCACGAATGGCGTAACGATGGCGGCGCTGTCTCCACCCGAGACTCAGTGAAATTGAAATCGCTGTGAAGATGCAGTGTATCCGCGGCTAGACGGAAAGACCCCGTGAACCTTTACTATAGCTTTGCACTGGACTTTGAATTTGCTTGTGTAGGATAGGTGGGAGGCTTTGAAGCGTGAACGCCAGTTTGCGTGGAGCCAACCTTGAAATACCACCCTGGCAACTTTGAGGTTCTAACTCAGGTCCGTTATCCGGATCGAGGACAGTGTATGGTGGGTAGTTTGACTGGGGCGGTCTCCTCCTAAAGAGTAACGGAGGAGTACGAAGGTGCGCTCAGACCGGTCGGAAATCGGTCGTAGAGTATAAAGGCAAAAGCGCGCTTGACTGCGAGACAGACACGTCGAGCAGGTACGAAAGTAGGTCTTAGTGATCCGGTGGTTCTGTATGGAAGGGCCATCGCTCAACGGATAAAAGGTACTCCGGGGATAACAGGCTGATACCGCCCAAGAGTTCATATCGACGGCGGTGTTTGGCACCTCGATGTCGGCTCATCACATCCTGGGGCTGAAGCCGGTCCCAAGGGTATGGCTGTTCGCCATTTAAAGTGGTACGCGAGCTGGGTTTAGAACGTCGTGAGACAGTTCGGTCCCTATCTGCCGTGGACGTTTGAGATTTGAGAGGGGCTGCTCCTAGTACGAGAGGACCGGAGTGGACGAACCTCTGGTGTTCCGGTTGTCACGCCAGTGGCATTGCCGGGTAGCTATGTTCGGGAAAGATAACCGCTGAAAGCATCTAAGCGGGAAACTTGCCTCAAGATGAGATCTCACTGGAACCTTGAGTTCCCTAAAGGGCCGTCGAAGACTACGACGTTGATAGGTTGGGTGTGTAAGCGCTGTGAGGCGTTGAGCTAACCAATACTAATTGCCCGTGAGGCTTGACCATATAACACCCAAGCAATTTGCGCCCTTGAACACAAGAGCATGCGAATTGCGGTGTGTGAAGACGATACAAACCGAAAGTTTGCAGTTCACAAAACACCACATCTATTACATACCCATTCGCTGGAGCGTAAACCGAAAGGTAAACGACCTGGCTACCGAATTTCTTGACGACCATAGAGCATTGGAACCACCTGATCCCATCCCGAACTCAGTAGTGAAACGATGCATCGCCGATGGTAGTGTGGGGTTTCCCCATGTGAGAGTAGGTCATCGTCAAGATTAAATTCCAAACCCCCTGTCTGCTCACGCAGACAGGGGGTTTGTTTTTGCGCCGAGAAAAGTTTCGGCGCAACCTGTGCTCACTTTTTCGCTGCCCCATGCGTTTTTCAGAGCAAAAAAAACCACCTCGCAAGGTGGTTTTTTCGAGCCTGTGACTCAGTCGCCGTAGTAAATACAGCCACTGGTGCAGGTTTCATGAATGCGTATTGCCGACAGCTCTGGCAGCAAGGGTTTGAGCTGTTGCCAGATCCACTTGGCCAGAACTTCGCTGGTCGGGTTTTCCAGGCCAGGGATGTCGTTGAGGTAGTTGTGATCTAGCAGCTCATAAAGCGGTTTGAAAATCGCTTTGATTTCAGAAAAATCACGGATCCAGCCAGTTGCCGGGTCAATGTCGCCGCTTAGATGGATAGCAACCTTGAAGGAGTGACCGTGCAACCGCCCGCATTTATGGCCTTCAGGAACGTAAGGCAGGCGGTGCGCAGATTCGAAGGTAAACTCTTTGAAAATTTCCACAATAGTTATAGCTCTGAAGAGGTGACTATCGCCTGAGCGATAAATACAGGGCAGCAGTTTAACAGTTAACGCCCGCAGCAGGTGCATACCTCCAGCCATGCGGTATCAGGGCGGCCGATTCAGTTTCAATTAAGCTCGTGGCGTTATGCTTCGACCTTTTAATATCGTAAGAATGACGCTAAGGGAGGCCCTGGAGGTCAGTGATGACAGTGAACCTGCGAGTTGGCGGACTTGTCGTACTTGTGCTCTGTGCTTTCTGCTCCTTGGCCATTGCACGTGACCTGGGGCAAGACGAGGCATTGCGTTTGCGTGAGCAAGGGCTTATTCAGCCCCTGGAGCAACTGCTGCAAAAAGCTCTGGAGCGGCACCCGGGCGCAAAGTTGCTGGAGGTAGAGCTGGAGGAGGATGACGATATTTATGTTTACGAGGTTGAGCTGCTTACCACCAGTGGCGTAGTGCGCGAGATCAAGCTGAACGCCAGTAATGGTCAATTGCTCAAAGACGAGGTAGATGATTAATGCGGTTGCTGCTGGTTGAAGATCACGTCCCCTTGGCTGATGAGCTGATGGCCGGTTTGGCCCGTTTGGGCTATGCCGTTGATTGGTTGGCTGATGGCCGTGATGCTCTTTATCAGGGGCAGAGCGAACCCTATGACCTGATTATCCTTGATCTAGGCTTGCCCGGGATGTCCGGTATCGATGTTCTCAAGCAGTGGCGTGCCAAAGGCCTGGCCACACCTGTGCTTATTCTGACTGCCCGGAGTTCATGGTCCGAGCGCATCGACGGGCTAAAGGCCGGTGCTGATGATTACGTGACCAAGCCCTTTCATCCTGAAGAACTGCAGTTACGGGTACAAGCGTTGTTGCGCCGCTCCCACGGGCAACCGAATCAGCCTTTATTGAGTTCTGCCGGGCTGCAACTGGATGAAGCCCGTCAATGTGTTATCCATGACGGCACCGAGGTGCAGTTGACTGCCGCCGAGTTTCGGCTTTTGCGCTATTTCATGTTGCACCCGCAACAGATCCTCTCGAAAAGCCATCTGGCCGAGCATCTCTATGACGGTGAGACCGAGCGTGATTCCAATGTGCTTGAGGTTCATGTGAACCATCTGCGTCGTAAGCTTGGGCGTACAGTCATCGAAACCCGTCGTGGTCAGGGGTATATGTTCGGTACGGCCAGTCAGTGAAGTCCATGCAAAGGCGCTTGAGCCTGGGTTTGATCAGTGTGCTCTTGATTGCCGGTCTGGTAGTAGGCCAGGTCAGTCTGTGGTTGTTTGAAAATGGCCTTCAGCGTTATCTGGAGTCAGGCCTGCAAAACGACAGCGAGAACTTGCTGATTGCCTTGAGTCGTGGCCCCCAGGGCTTGCAACTGGATGAGCGGCGTTTGTCGCCGGCGTATCAGCGGCCATTTTCCGGGCACTATTTCAGTATTGAATTCGGGGAGACTCACTGGCGTTCACGCTCGCTGTGGGATGCTCAATTGCCGCGCCCCGACCGACCGGGCCTGAGTCGTGAACTACAGCCTGGCCCGGAAGGGCAGATGTTACTGGTCTTGCGCAGCGACTATCAGCGCCTTGGCCAGGCGGTATCGATCACGGTGGCTCAGGACTACACGCCGATACGCGATAGCTTGCGTCAAGTTCAACGGATCGGTCTTGGTATGGGGGTCTTGGCCCTTATTGTGATTTTGCTGCTGCAGCGCGTCACGGTTCGCCGTGCCCTGCGGCCGTTGGAAACAGCACGCCAGCAAATTTCTCAGCTTCAGTCGGGGCAGCGCTCTCAGCTGGATGCCCGGGTGCCCCTTGAGCTTGAGCCACTGGTCACGCAGATTAACCATTTGCTGGCTCATACCGAAGACACCCTTAAACGCTCGCGCAATGCGCTGGGCAACCTGGGGCATGCACTCAAAACTCCGTTGGCGGTGTTGATCAGCCTGGCCAACGATCCGCGGCTTGCGGCTTATCCGCAGATACAAAATACATTGTGTGAACAGTTGGAGCAGATACAGCAGCGCATGAGCCGTGAGCTTAACCGTGCGCGTCTTGCGGGCGATGCCTTGCCGGGTGCGCAATTCGATGCGGATGCAGAGTTGCCGGGGCTGCTGTCGACCCTCGGGATGATCCACGGCGAGCATCTGCAACTGACGCACAACGTTGCGCCGGGGTTGCTGTTGCCCTGGGATCGGGAAGACATGCTCGAATTGCTCGGCAATCTTCTGGATAACGCCTGCAAATGGGCGGACTCCCAAGTCGAACTGAGCATCAGCCAAACTGGCGACGGGTTTGTCATTGAAGTACAGGACGATGGCCCGGGCATTCCCGAGACTGAGCGTGATCAGGTGTTCAGTCGTGGTATGCGCCTTGACGAGCAAGCCAGTGGTCACGGCTTGGGGCTTGGCATCGTGCGGGATATTGTTGAAGCGTGGGGTGGCAAATTGCAGCTTGGAACGGCTGAGATAGGCGGGTTGCTGGTGAGCATCAAGCTACCGGCGCGTAAGCAAAAGGCGACGACGGCTTAAAGCCGTCATCGCCAAAGGGTCAGACGCGGAACTGATCCATCAGTTTTTGCTGCTGGTTGGCCAGTGAGTTAAGCGACTGGCTGACCCGTGCAGATTCATTGGCTTGCTCAGACAATGACTCGGTAACATCGCGAATGGTAGCAACGTTGTTGTTGATCTCTTCCGCCACGGCACTTTGTTCTTCTGCCGCACTGGCAATCTGCAAGTTCATGTCGGTAATCACGGTCACGGCATCGCCGATCTGTTGCAGGGCGGTCACGGCTTGGCCCACCTGCTCGACACTGCCCTGGGCCTGGCGATGGCTGTTGCTCATGGAGCTCACCACTTCCTGGGTGCCGGCTTGCAGTTGTTCGATGACCTGGCGGGTTTCTTCAACCGATTCCTGGGTCCGGCGTGCCAGGTTGCGTACCTCGTCGGCCACCACGGCAAACCCGCGTCCGGCTTCGCCTGCTCGTGCCGCTTCGATCGCTGCGTTCAAGGCGAGGAGGTTGGTCTGTTCGGCAATTGCACGAATAACTTCCAGTACCGATCCGATTTTCTCGCTATCGGCAGCCAGCCCTTCAACCTGGGTCATGGCTACGCTCATGTCGGCGGCCAGATGATCGATACTGGCGGTGGTGCGATCGATGATGGTCAAGCCCTGTCGTGTGGCCTGGTCGGCATCACGGGCGGCCTGGGCCGCTTGCGCTGCGCTGCGTGCCACATCCTGTGCGGTAGCGCTCATCTCATGGGAAGCAGTGGCTGCCTGATCGACCTGACGGTATTGCTGCTCCATGCCTGCGCTGGTCTGGGTGGCAATCGCCGCTGACTGATCGGCCGTACTGCGGGCATCCTGCACCGAGCGTTTGACCTCGGCGATGGTCGGTTGCAGTTTGTCGAGAAAGCGGTTGAACCAGCTGGCCAGTTGCCCCAATTCATCTTTTTTATCGTAGGCCAGGCGACGGGTCAGGTCTCCCTCACCGCTGGCAATATCTTCCAGCATATGGGCCACGCCGAGGATTGGCCGGGTCACGCTACGGGCCATCAGCCACACCAGCAAGAGCCCGATAATGGCCGCCAGTGAGCCCCAGGCCAGCTCGATCAAAGCTCCGGCTTTATTACGTTCGTCCAGTTCGGCCTGCAACGCCTGGGCCGGGCCGATCAGAACTTTCTCGGGTACGTCGAGCAACACGCCCCACGGCTTGCTGCCCGGAATCGGCAGGAAGGGTGTGAGCACCTTCAGGCGTTGCTGGCTGCGAATGCTTTGTACCTGATCACCGCTGGCCATCATTCGGATCAGGGCCGTGCCATCGTTGCTGTCGACCTGGTCGAGGCGTTGGGCAAGTTTGCTGGCATCAGCACTGAAACCGGCCAGGATGCCTGCCGAACTGATGATGCCCACCCGGGTTTCCCCGTCGTACAGTCGCTGGCTGGCTTGCAGGCTGAGGGCTTGCAAGCTGTTGAGGTTGATATCCACCGACAGCGAAGCGATGACTTTACCGTCCACGATCAATGGGAAAACGATACTGGTCAGCAGTACGCTTTGCCCGTCGATTGTATAAAAGTAAGGCTCGATGATGCACGGTTTGCGTGTGGTGCGCGGGCAGGTAAACCATGCGTTGTTGGCCTGGCCGCTGGGCCCGGTGCTGGTATCGGCCATGTCTGATTCGGGCAGTGCCATCGAGGTCAGCTTGCCCGGCGTCGGTTGCGACCAGTACAGGGCAAAGCGGCCCTTGTCGTTACTGCCCAGTTCTTTTTGATGATCGAACAGCTGATCCTTGCCATCCAGTGCGTTGGCTTCGAAAACCAGCGAGAGCCCCAGCAAGTCCGGGTTGGCCTGCAGGGCGGCTTTGACCTGACGGGTCAGGTCTTCACGCAGGTCGAAGGCATCCAGAAAGCGTTTTTCCGATTGCTCACGCAAAAACAGGACTTGGCGGGCGAAGCCGTTGCCGTACTGGTAGGCGTCCATAAACTGGCGGCTGATTGCCAGTGCCTGGGCTTCACCCTGCGCTTCAATGCGTGCCTGTGCCGCCTCATTGAGCATCTGCGAGCTGGATGCCTCCACCAGATCGGCAGTGTGGTCCATGCGATAGAGCGAAAGCCCCACCAGCAGGGTAACAACACCCAGCAGGCTGAGCCCGGCGAGAAGGGTGATTTTCCATTGGATGGAAAGCTGTCTGAGCGACATGGAGACATCCTGACTAAAAGAGGCTTTGTCTGTTAGCGGCCGCAGGTGGTATTTCTTTATGCCAAACCCCGTTTTTTTAGTATGTGACCCTCCCTTTAAAAGTACGATTTGGCCCTGCAAATACTAGGGTTAAGGCCGATTGTGGACGATTGTGGGGCCGCTATCGGCATGCGCTTTGACATGACGCTGATGGTGCTGCAAAGTGTGCGCCCCCAAATACACCCACACTTCCAGATCCGGCGATTGGAACAGTCTTCTTTTGCCCGAAATTTTCCGCTTCACGGTGTTTTTATCGTGGTGCGCGCTATGAGGTTGTAATGATGAATGCAGTAATTGCCGCGGTCGGCATCATGCTGGTGCTCAGTCTGTCCCGTGTGCATGTGGTTATCGCACTGATTGTGGGTGCCCTTGTGGGCGGCCTGGTCGGCGGGCTGGGTATCGAGGCTACGCTCAATGCGTTTAATGGCGGCTTGGGTGGCGGTGCTCAGGTCGCTTTGTCCTATGCGATGCTGGGCGCTTTCGCAGTAGCCATTGCCAAGTCTGGCCTGGCCCATGCCATGGCCGATAAAGCGCTGCGCATGGTCAACAAGCAGCAAGCCGTGGGTGGCAATCGGGTCAAATGGCTATTGATCGGCTTGCTGCTGGTGGTGGCTATTTCATCGCAGAATATTCTTCCTATTCATATCGCCTTTATCCCGCTCTTGGTTCCGCCGCTGCTGTATGTGCTGACCAAACTGAAAATCGATCGGCGCCTGATCGCCTGTGTCATGACCTTTGGTTTGATCACGCCCTACATGTTCTTGCCGGTGGGCTTTGGCAACATCTTCCTCAACCAGATACTGCTCGCCAACGTCAGCAAAAGTGGCGTGGATATCAGCGCTGTCAACGTGACCCACGCCATGGCAATCCCGGCTTTGGGCATGTTGTTCGGCTTGCTGGTGGCGGTATTTATCAGCTACCGCAAAAAGCGCGATTATGATCTGGGCAAGATCGAGCAGGTCGAGCAGGTGGCCATTAGTTATAACCCGCGCACATTGCTGGTGGCTGGGGTGGCCATTGCAGCGGCGTTTATCATACAGCTGTGGCTGGGCTCCATGATCATTGGTGCGCTGGCAGGCTTTCTGATTTTCTCGGCCTCGGGGATCGTGCGCTGGCGTGAGACCGACGATCTGTTTACCGAAGGCATGAAAATGATGGCCATGATTGGTTTCATCATGATCGCCGCTTCGGGTTTCGCCGAAGTGCTCAAAGCCACGGGGGAGGTCAAGTCGCTGGTTGAAGCGTCTGCCGGCTGGATCAACCACAGCAAGGGGGTAGGTGCACTGCTGATGTTGCTGGTGGGTTTGCTGGTGACCATGGGCATCGGCTCGTCCTTTTCAACGGTGCCTATCCTGGCGGCCATTTTTGTGCCGCTGTGTGTGCAACTGGGCTTCAGCCCCATGGCCATCGTGTGTATCGTCGGTACGGCGGGCGCTCTGGGCGATGCCGGTTCGCCAGCGTCGGACTCCACCCTGGGCCCGACTTCCGGTCTGAATATTGACGGTCAGCATCACCACATCTGGGACACCGTGGTGCCCACCTTCCTGCATTACAACTTGCCACTGCTGGCCTTTGGCTGGGTTGCGGCAATGGTCTTGTAAGGCACGGGTTTTACGGCAGTTCGATCCGGCCGATTTCTCCGGGAACGGTCGGCCAGTCGCCTGCCGCCCAGCGCGCTCTGGCCTTTTCGATAAGGGCCGGGTCGCTGGCGACGAAGTTCCAGTTCATACGCCGCGGGCCATCCAGCGGTGCGCCGCCGATCAGCACCAGGTGGCAGTCGCTGTCGGCACTCAGGGTCATCTCTTCGCCTGCTTCCAGCAGCACAAGGCTGTGGGGCTCCAGTGCCTGGCCATCCAGTTGCACGTCACCTTCAAGCATATAAAGCGCGCGTTCCGGGTAGTCGGCCGGGATCAGCAAGGTGGTGGCCGTTTGCATATGCACGTCTGCGTAAAGGGTAGGCGAGAGCACCGGTACCGGCGAAGTCAGGCAAAAGCCTGTTCCGGCTATCAGGCGAATCCGTACCCCGAGGTTGTCGCTTACGGGCAGGCTGTCGGCGGGGTGATGACTGTAGTGGCTTGCACCTTGCTCGTGGGTTTTGGGTGATGCCAGCCACACCTGCAGGCCGTGCAAATGTGAACCCTGCTCTAGCAATGATACCGGCGTGCGTTCGATATGGGTAATGGCTGCACCGGCGGTCATCCAGCTGACATCGCCGGGACCCACCAGTTGGTCAGATCCCAGGCTGTCCTTGTGCTGAATCTGGCCTTCAAACAGATAAGTCAGCGTAGACAGACCAATATGCGGGTGCTGTCGGATATTCATGCCGCTACCGGCAGGGTAATGGGTTAGCAGCATGTGGTCGAAAAATACGAATGGCCCGACGCTGCGGCATTTTGCCGAGGGCAGGGGGCGCAAAATCGGTTGGCCTTCTACGTCCTCGGCCCGAGGTCGGATCACTGTGAGTGCGCGCATGGTGCTGGCCCGGCAATGGATAAGCGCTGAGCATAACCCAGCGCTTATCCGGGCGGCAGGCCGTTACTGGCTGAAAGCGCCTTCAGACAGGTGGGTTTCGATGGTGACCTCGGCGGTGGTCATCAGTTTATGCAACGGGCACTTGTCGGCCACATTGTGCAGTTCCTCGCGCTGAGCGTCGGTCAGTACGCCCTTGAGGGTCAGTTTGACGTGCAGGGCATATTTGCCCTTAAGTTCTTCGCTGGCGTCGTGTTTGACTTCAACCGTGACTCCGGTGAGCGGGATCTCTTTTCTCTGTGCGTATAGCTTGAGCGTCAGCGCTTTGCAGGCGCCAAGGGCGGCATCGAAATAATCATGGGGGGTAGGGGCGCTGCCTTCGCCGCCCATTGTTTTGGGCAGATCGGTGAACACTTCGTAATCGTCGATCTTGATGCTGTGACGAAAACCTTCGTGTGACACGGTATTAACGGTAACAGTCATGGCAAACCTCAGCGTGGAGTGATTAAACGTCCTGATCTTTATAGAGCATGCTGGCGGCTGTACGTTCCCTCGGACAAAAAAATGCCCCGAACCAGTCGGGGCATTTTTTACGTCGCGAGCGGGTGGCTTATTTGCCAGCCCAGCGCTTGAGGACCAGAGTGGCGTTGGTGCCACCGAAGCCGAAGCTGTTGCTCATCACGTTGTTGAGCGTGACGTTCTCGCGGGTCTTGGTCAGGATCGGCATGTCGGCAACGACAGGATCGATCTCTTCGATGTTGGCCGAGCCAGCGATGAAATTGCCTTCCATCATCAGCAGGCAGTAGATCGCTTCATGAACGCCTGCGGCGCCCAGGGAGTGACCCGACAGGCTTTTGGTCGAGCTGATGGCCGGGGCCTTGTCGCCGAATACCGCGCGCACACCTTCCATTTCCTTGGCGTCGCCTACCGGAGTAGAGGTGCCGTGGGTGTTGAGGTAGTCGATCGGGCCGTCAACGGTGGCCATTGCCATCTGCATGCAGCGGATGGCGCCTTCACCGCTTGGGGCAACCATGTCGTAGCCGTCGGATGTTGCGCCGTAGCCGACGATTTCAGCGTAGATCTTGGCGCCACGGGCCAGGGCGTGTTCCAGTTCTTCAACAACAACCATGCCGCCGCCACCGGCGATGACGAAGCCGTCGCGGTTTTTGTCGTAGGCACGGGACGCTTTTTCAGGCGTGTCGTTGTACTGGGTGGACAGGGCGCCCATGGCGTCGAACAGGAACGACTGGCTCCAATGTTCTTCTTCGCCGCCGCCGGCAAATACGATGTCCTGCTTGCCCAGCTGGATCTGCTCGACTGCAGTGCCGATGCAATGGGCGCTGGTGGCGCAGGCAGAGGAGATCGAGTAGTTCACGCCCTTGATTTTGAAGGGGGTGGCCAGGCAGGCGGAAACGGTGCTGCCCATGGTCCGCGTAACGCGGTACGGGCCAACACGCTTGACGCCTTTTTCACGCAGGATGTCGAGTGCTTCCATCTGATTCAGGGTCGACGCGCCGCCGGAGCCGGCGATCAGGCCGGTACGCGGGTTGGAGACTTGCTCCTCGGTCAGGCCCGAATCAGTGATGGCGTCTTTCATGGCCAGGTAGGCGTAAGCCGCTGCGTGGCCGACGAAGCGATAGATCTTGCGATCGATCAGTTCTTCGAGAGGCAGGTCAATGGAGCCGGAAACCTGGCTACGCAGACCCATTTCGGCATATTCCGGGTTGAATCGGATGCCAGGGCGACTTGCACGCAGGTTAGCGGAGACGGTCTCTTTGTCATTGCCCAGGCACGAAACGATGCCCAGACCAGTGATAACGACGCGGCGCATGCGGATAACCCTTAAAAGTTGTCAGTGGAAGTAAATACGCCGACCCGAAGGCCTTCGGCAGTATAAATCTCGCGACCGTCGACAGTTACCGAACCATCGGCAATGGCCAGGTTCAGCTTGCCCTTGAGGACGCGCTTGATTTGAATGTTGTAGGTGACTTTCTTGGCGGTCGGCAAGACCTGGCCAAAGAACTTCACTTCGCCCGAACCCAGGGCACGACCGCGGCCCGGCAGGCCCTGCCAGCCCAGGTAGAAGCCGACCAGCTGCCACATGGCATCAAGGCCCAGGCAGCCCGGCATCACCGGATCGCCTTCGAAATGGCAGGCGAAGAACCACAGGTCCGGGGTGATATCCAGCTCGGCGACCAATTCACCTTTGCCGTACTTGCCACCCTCTTCGCTGATATGGGTGATGCGATCTACCATCAGCATGTTAGGGGCGGGCAGTTGCGCGTTACCCGGGCCGAACAGTTCGCCGCGGCTACAGCGCAGCAGATCTTCCCGAGTAAAGGCGTTTTGTTTGGTCATGCGAGCTCCTCAATAATCCCATGCGGCGGGTGGGGCAAATCTTCCCGACCAACTGAAACACAGGTGTTTCAGTTCGCCAGCCTACACATAGACTATTGCGTTGTAGTGAAAGTCACAGCGCAAAGGACAAGAATGTACACTTGTGCACTGAAAATTTAAATCGGGCCGGTTCAGTGGCCCATTCGGGTGCCTAAGACTGCCGCACTTTTGTCTTTTACGCCAGTCGCAGGTGGCCTTTTAGCCATAAGTTACTGGACCCAGCGCTGCAGAATTTGTTCCAGGTCAGCGCGTTTGAACGGCTTTGCCAGGTAATCGTTCATTCCGGCCTGCAGGCAGGTCTCCCGGTCGCCCTGCAGGGCATTGGCGGTCAGGGCGATGATGGGCAGGGCCCGGCAACCGGGCAACTGGCGGATTTGCCGGGTGGCTTCATAGCCGTTGATGATCGGCAGCCGGCAGTCCATCAAGATCGCGGCGAAGCGCTCGCTGTTGGCAAAGTGAATGGCCTGTGCACCGTCACTGACCATAGTCACTTCATACCCCAGGCTGCTTAGCATGGCCTCAATGACGGTCTGGTTAACCTGGTTGTCTTCCACCAGCAGCACTTTGCGCCCGGGTGCACAGATGGCCCCAGGCTCCAGCAACGGTCTCTGGCTGAGCGTGACGGGTTGATGCAGTTGCAGCGGGATTTCGAGAGTGAACACCGAGCCTTGGGCCTCTTCGCTCATGGCGTGCAGCGTGCCGCCCATTCGCTCCGCCAGCGTGCGGGCGATGGGCAGGCCCAGCCCGGTGCCGCCATAACGTCGGGAAATAGAGCTGTCGGCCTGCTGGAAGGCGGTGAACATGGCGTCCAGTTTTTCGCTGTTGATCCCGATGCCGCTGTCACGTACGGCGCAGGTAAACCAGATCAGTTCGTGATCCAGTTGTTGCCAGAGCGGTTCGATAATGACCTGACCCCGTTCAGTGAACTTCAGGGCATTACCGATCAGGTTGACCAGGATTTGCCGGATCCGGGTCGGATCGCCCAGTACAGGCAAGTCCTGCAGCCCTTCAGGAATGTTCAGTTGCAAGTGCAGGCCACGTTGCACGGCGTTGTGCTGGAATGCCTGGGCGCAGTTGCTGACCATTTCGGCGAGGTTGAAGGGGATACGCTCCAGCTCCAGCGCTGAGCGTTCGATTCGGGAGAAATCGAGGATATCGTTGATGACCTTGAGCAAGTGCTCGGTGGATTCCGATGCCAGGGCGGCATATTCGGCCTGCTCTTCGGTCATCTGCGTGGTTTCCAGCAGTTGCAGCATGCCCAGTACGCCGTTCATGGGGGTGCGCAGTTCGTGACTCATCATGGCCAGGAAGTCGGTTTTCGCACGGTTGGCACGCTCGGCTTCTTCACGTGTCTGGATCAATTGCGCAATGGCAGATTGTTGCTCGCGGCTGGCTTGCTCAAGGCCTGTGGCCAGGTTGTTGATGTGTTGGGCCAATGTGCCCAGCTCGCCGTCGTCGACCACGGGCAAGGGGGTTTTATAGTCGCCGTACTGGATGGCCTTGACCGCCTTGCTCATGTCACTGATGGGCCTGGACAGGTTGGACGCCAGGCGCTTGGCCAGCAGATAAGTGAAGCCCAGGGCAAACAAGGCAAGAATCACGGCCTTGAGCAGGATTTCCTGCTGGCGCGTGCTGAACGCTTCGCCGGACATGCCGACCAGTACCCGGCCCAGATAATCTTCTGTCAGGTCCGCAGCCTGTCGATTGCCGAGCAGTAAATAACCGCCGGAGGGGCTCTTCTGCACTCTGACCGGCGCCTGAAACACTTCAACCTGCGAGCTCTTGTCAGCATTGGGCGCGGGATGCTCGGCGTGGGCCAGTATGTCGTTGGCCCGGTTCTGTACCTGCACGAATTGAACATGGGGAATGTTCAGCGAGGCGTTGATCAGGGTTTCCAGCACATCGTTGTTCCCCGACATGATCCCGTACTCGGTGGCGGGTGCCAGCTGGTTGGCGATCAATTGGCCGGTGTGCTTGAGTTCCTGGCGCAAATCCTGGATTCGTACGAAGGTAAAAAAGCTGATCAGCAACAGCGTCAATAGCAGGGCCGGGCCCAGACTCATCATCTGCGTGCGGGTGTGGATGTCCCACCGGCTGCGAGTCATCATGGGAACGCGGCTCCGTCGGTCAGTCGCCAGTGCGTCAGTCCATTTCCACTGTCCATTGTCATCCTTGACCTGCGCGTGTTCATTTTGAAGTGCAGCAATGCTGCCTCTGGGTGTGAGTACCGGAACCGCATGGTAACCGAGGTCCTGTTCTTTTTCAGTCATGGCCATCTATATGCTGTGGGGCTGGTCGCGGGGGATGTGCTCCGTATAATGCCGTCATTGCCACTGCTAGATGGATAACGGGATTGCATATGACTGAACAGCACGCTATTGCGGTCTTGGGAGGCGGAAGCTTTGGCACCGCCGTGGCCAACTTGCTGGCAGAAAACGGTCATCGAGTGCATCAGTGGATGCGCGACCCCGAGCAAGCCGAGGCCATTCGCCTCAACCGTGAAAACCCTCGTTACCTTAAAGGTATCAAGATTCATCCCGGGGTCGAGCCGGTCACTGACTTGCAGGCCACACTCGATGCCTGCCAGTTGTGCTTCGTGGCTTTGCCGTCCAGCGCCTTGCGCAGTGTGCTGGCGGAGCATGCCGGGCGCCTGAGCGGCAAGATGCTGGTCAGCCTGACCAAGGGGATTGAAGCCCACAGCTTCAAGCTGATGAGCGAGATCCTTGAAGAAATCGCCCCGCAGGCACGCATTGGTGTGCTGTCCGGGCCCAACCTCGCCCGCGAGGTGGCCGAACATGCGCTGACTGCCACCGTGGTCGCCAGCGTCGACGAAGAACTCTGCACCCGCGTGCAGGCTGCACTGCATGGCCGCACGTTCCGTGTCTACGCCAGTGCCGACCGCTTTGGCGTGGAGCTGGGCGGGGCCCTGAAAAACGTTTACGCGATCATCGCCGGCATGGCCGTGGCGCTGGGTATGGGCGAGAACACCAAAAGCATGCTGATTACCCGTGCCTTGGCAGAAATGACTCGCTTCGCCGTCAGCCAGGGTGCCAACCCCATGACCTTTCTCGGGCTGGCAGGAGTAGGCGACTTGATCGTTACCTGCTCATCGCCTAAAAGCCGCAACTATCAGGTCGGCTTTGCCCTGGGGCAGGGGCTGAGCCTTGAAGATGCCGTTACCCGCCTGGGTGAAGTGGCCGAAGGCGTGAATACCCTTAAGGTACTCAAGGCCAAGGCGCAGGAACTGAACGTTTACATGCCATTGGTTGCCGGGTTGCACGCAATCCTGTTCGAGGGCTACACCCTGGAGCAGGTGATCGGGCAATTGATGCGTGGCGAGCCCAAGACCGATGTCGACTTTATCTCCACCAGCGGTTTTAACTGAGCACCACAGGAGCAGCACATGAACGACACTAAAAACGCACCCAAGTACGAGTCGCTTGTTTTGCGCGTGCTGTGGATGCTGGTTTTCCTGCTGGTCTGGCAGGTGGCACAACTGGTTCTTGGCGGGCTGGTGCTGGTGCAGTTGATTTACCGTGTGGTCTACGGTGCGCCCAATGGCGGCTTGATGAACTTTGGTGACAGCCTGAGCCTTTACCTGGCGCAGATCGGTCGTTTCGGCAGTTTTCACACCGAACAGAAACCCTGGCCGTTCGCCGACTGGCCAGTGCCGCGGGCACCTGAAGGCGAAGCGCCCTACACGCCAGGCGCCAATGGTGAAGGGACCAAGCCATGAAAGTCTGGATTCTGCGTCATGGCGAAGCCGAGCCCCATGCCCGCCGTGATGCCGAGCGTGAGCTGACCCCCCCACGGGCGTGAGCAGGTGCTGGGCAGCGCCGCTCATTTGATTGGCCAGCCGCTGGACTGCATTCTGGTCAGTCCTTATGTGCGCGCCCAGCAAACCGCCGCGTTGGTTTGCCAGGCCCTGGGCTTTTCATCGCCACCCGTCACCGTGCCCTGGCTGACGCCCGAAAGCGAACCCAAGTATGCGCTCGGCAAACTGCCGGACAGCGGCAATGTGCTGTTGGTCAGTCATCAGCCGTTTGTAGGTGAATTGATCAGCCTGATGCTGCACGGGCACATGCGGCAACCGCAGCCCATGCACACGGCCAGCCTGGTGGAGTTTGAAGGTGAGTGGCCGCTGGCGGGCAGCATGACATTGCTCAGCGCATATCACCCCTGAGCATTGCAGCGGTTGCACAGTACGGTCGTAGTGCAAGATAGTTGGAGGCGGGTTAATGGCATTTGACGCTTGCGTCGAGGGCCAGTGGCTCCGTCATCAACACTCACTGACCAAGGAATGACCACATGAGCTTGTGGACGACCCAGCCAGATCTGGCACGCCTCAATGAAATGCGCAAAAATACCATTTGCGATGTGCTGGATATCACGTTCGATGCGTTTGACGACAACTCCATCACCGCAAGCATGGTAGTGGACCATCGTACCCACCAGCCCTTCGGCTTGCTGCATGGCGGTGCCTCGGTGGTGCTGGCAGAAACACTCGGCTCGATGGCCAGCTACATGTGCATCGATACGCAAAAATTCTATTGTGTGGGCCTTGAGGTCAATGCCAACCACTTGCGTGGCGTGCGTAGCGGCCGGGTGAGTGCAATCGCACGCCCGGTCCATATCGGTCGCACCACCCATGTGTGGGATATCCGCCTGAGCGACGACAGCGGTAAAATAAACTGCATCTCGCGCCTGACCATCGCCGTTGTGCCCCTGGGTGAAACACCCCCAGCGCGGTGATCAAACGGTCAGTCAATGGCCGTAGTGTCGTCACTCATGGCGCATACGGTCATTGATATGAAGAATATTCCTGCAGACAATACGGCATTCTTCCTACATCTGGATGCCTTGTATGTCTCGGCAGATTTTTTTCGCCCATGCCAACGGCTTCCCTTCAGCCACGTACGGGAAGTTGTTCAATGCCCTGGCGCCGGATTTTTGCGTGACGCATTTGTCACAGCACGGGCATGACCCGCGTTACCCGGTGGACAACAACTGGCATAACCTGGTCGATGAGCTGATATATCATCTTCGCCAGCAAGCCGGGCCCGTACTGGGCGTGGGTCACTCGCTGGGCGGGATGTTGCATTTGCATGCCGCAATCCGCTGCCCGCAGCTTTACCGGGGCGTCGTCATGCTGGATTCGCCGGTGTTGACGCGCACTGATCAATGGGTGATTCGCGCGGCCAAGCGCTTTGGCCTGATTGATCGCCTGACCCCCGCCGGTCGCACGCTGGGGCGGCGTGAAGAGTTTGCCGACCGTGAAGCGGCACGCGCTTACTTTGCCGGCAAATCACTGTTTCGCAGCTTTGACCCCGATTGCTTCGAGGCCTATCTGGAGCACGGCTTGCAACCTGTGGATGAGTGTTTGCGGTTGCGCTTTGACCCTGCCACCGAAATCGATATCTATCGCAGCGTTCCGCATACCAGTCCGGGGCAGGCCTTCAAGCTGCAGGTGCCGCTGACCGTGGTGCGTGGTCGCGACAGCCGCGTGGTCATGAACCATCATGCCAGGGCGGTGGCGCGCATGCCCAACGGCGAGGCGTTGAGCGTGCCGGGCGGGCACATGTTCCCGCTTGAGCAGCCGCAGGATACCGCCAGCCTGCTGAAACAGATTTTTGCCCGCTGGGAACTCCGTCATCCCGGCCTTTAACGAGCATTTCGCATGAGCCCTGTGGTTGAAGAAATTCGTCTGAGCCTGCCGCATATCGAGCTGGCTGCACATATATTCGGCCCCGAGGATGGCTTGCCTGTTATCGCCCTGCATGGCTGGCTGGATAACGCCAACAGCTTTGCCCGGCTGGCGCCAAAGCTGACGGGCTTGCGTATCGTGGCCCTGGATTTTGCCGGGCATGGCCATTCCGATCACCGTCCCCGTGGCGCCGGCTATGCGCTGGCGGACTATGCCTTTGATGTGCTGTGCGTGGCCGAGCAACTGGGCTGGGAGCGCTTTGCTCTGCTTGGGCACTCACTGGGTGCCATTGTGTCTGTGGTCATTGCCGGTTCGTTCCCGGAGCGCGTGACCCGCATGGGGCTGATTGATGGCATTGTCGCGCGCAGCGGCCCCGAGGGTGATGCCGCCGAGCGCATGGGCCAGGCCCTGCAGGCGCAGCTCGATCTGGAGCACAAGCGCAAGTCGGTGCATCCGACACTCGACCGGGCTGTCGAAGCGCGGATGAAAGGCCTGGTAGCCGTCAGCCGTGAGGCCGCCGAGCTGCTCGCCCAGCGCGGGCTGATGCCAGTGCCCGGCGGCTACAGCTGGCGCAGCGACAGCCGGCTCACCTTGCCATCGCCCTTGCGCCTGAGTGACGAGCAGGCGATGTCCTTTGTACGACGGGTGAGTTGCCCGACCACCCTGGTGGTGGCGCAGCAGGGCATGCTGGCCAGCCACCCCGAGCTACTGGATCGGCTACCCTTCAACCTGGAACGGTTGCCGGGTGGCCATCATTTGCACCTGAATGACGAGGCGGGAGCGATCCTTGTTGCAGACTGTTTCAATCGCTTCTTCGCTGTTCCTTGACTTGCGGCTAGCAACTGTCGAGGCTTGGCGGGTTGAAATGGGAGACAACCATGATAGATCTGTACACCGCTGCGACCCCGAAAGGCCACCCGGTCTCTATCGTGAGGATGCTCAGCCACACGTCATCACCCGGTGATGTGCGCCGATGAAAATACCCAGCCGATTTATCCTGGCTCTGGGCCTGGGCTGTTTGAGCCCGTTACTTTGGGCCAGCGATGTGCCCGGCAGCAGTGATTTGCCGGATGTGCCGCGCCTCGCGGACGCGCAGATTGTCGATTACAGCGTGCGGCCCGATGTCGAACGTATCTACCCGATGGGCTCGATCCGCAAGATCAGCGGCCGCCTGCGATTCGAAGGGCAGGTCAATGCCCGTGGTCAGATAACGGCCGTCACCTACGAGCTGCCTGCCGAGCACTCGGCCACCGAAGCCTTTACCGCTGCACGCGAGGCGTTGCAAAAGCAGGGCGCCGAGTTGTTGTTCTGGTGTCAGGCTCGTGACTGTGGCGAAAGCAGCCTGTGGGCCAATGAAGTGTTCGGCAATTCCAAGCTGGTGGGCTCCGACGAGCAGCAGTCTTACTTGCTGCTGCGCCGTGCGGCCCCCGCTCAGAACCAGCTGGTTGCCCTGTACGGGATCAATCGGGGCAATCGCAAGGCCTATCTGCACGTTGAGCAGATGCAGGCGAGTGCCGACCTGGGAGAACTGTTGCCTACCTCGGCCACCCTGCAACGCCAGCTTAAAAGCACGGGCGAGCTGGATTTTCCCAAGCTTGCGGGCGACCCGGACACTCAGTGGCTGACGTTAATTTCAAGGGCATTGAACCTGGATGCAACCTCCAGGGTCAGTTTAACCGGTGCCAAGGCTGGCGCCTGGCGCGATGCGCTGATCGCTAACGGTGTACGGGCGTCGCGCCTGGAACTGGGTGACGGTCAGGCCAAAGGGTTGCGCATCGAACTGTTGCGTTAAGCCTGTGTAAACGACGACTACACTCTACGTAGTCGTCGTCCTTCTTTGATTTCTGAATTTTCTGTGGAACACACATGCTCAATAACGATCGCCTGCTGGTGCAGATTCTGCTCCTGGTGTTGTTCGGTGCCAGCCTGTGGGTGATGGCCCCTTTCTGGTCGGCCTTGTTCTGGGGCGCGGTACTGGCATTTGCCAGTTGGCCCCTGATGCGCCTGCTGACACGCTTGCTCGGTGGGCGCGAGTCGCTCGCTGCCGGCATCCTTACCCTGGGCTGGATGCTGTTGGTGGCCGGGCCTCTGGTGTGGCTGGGGTTGAACCTGGCAGATCATGTTCGCGATGCCACCACCTTCGTCAAGGATGTGCAGCTTGAAGGTTTGCCTGAAGCGCCGGCCTGGCTGGCCGGTCTGCCGCTGGTGGGGGAGCGTCTGGTGGGCATCTGGAACACCATCGACGAGCAGGGTGCGGCAATGCTGGTGGCCATCAAGCCTTACCTGGGGCAGGTCGGTAACTGGTTGCTGGCGCGCAGTGCACAGATCGGCAGCGGTATTCTGGAACTGACGCTGAGTATTGTCTTTGTGTTCTTTTTCTATCGTGACGGGCCGCGTCTGGCGAGTTTTGTCCACGGGCTGCTGGAGCGCCTGATTGGTGAGCGCGCGGATTATTATCAGGAGCTGGTGGCCGGTACCGTGCAGCGCGTGGTCAACGGTGTGATCGGCACCGCAGCGGCGCAGGCATTGCTGGCATTGATCGGCTTCTTGATTGCCGGCGTGCCGGGGGCGCTGGTGCTTGGGCTGGCTACGTTCCTGCTCAGCCTGATTCCGATGGGGCCGCCGCTGATCTGGGTGCCTGCCACGGCCTGGCTGGTCTGGAAGGGTGACTACGGGATGGCGATCTTTCTCGGCATCTGGGGCACGCTGATCATCAGCGGTGTCGATAACGTGCTCAAGCCTTATCTGATCAGTCGGGGCGGCAACCTGCCACTGGTGATCGTGCTGCTAGGCGTGTTTGGCGGCTTGATAGCTTTCGGCTTTATCGGCCTGTTCATCGGCCCCACCTTGCTCGCCATCGCCTACAGCCTGCTGGTGGACTGGAGTGCCAGCCAGCAGAACAGAGGCAAGGTCTGACCTAGCCGAACTTGGGCCCGGAACGGGTATTGTTGCCCTTGGCCAAGCGGTCGTAGAGCACCACGTTGACTGTTGCAGCCAGGTTCATGCAGCCGGTGGTGGGGATGTAAATCACGTCCTCACACCATTCCAGCACATCCTTGCCGAGGGATCCGTCTTCCGGGCCAAAGATATAAATCGCCCGATCCGGGTGGGTGTACTCGGGCAATGGGCGCGCGCCCTCGACCATTTCTACGGCGACGGGGATACAGCCCAGGGGGATGATTTTTTTCAGGTCATCGATACCGATCAGCGGGATATCCTGATGGACTTTCTTGGTATCGGTGATGAAGTCGCGGGCGCGTTCATAGCGCTTGCCGGTATAAAACACCGACGCCACGTTGTAGCAACCAGCCGCACGCATCACCGAGCCGACGTTTTCCGGTGATTTGGGGTTATACAAACCAATGCAGCTGTACCGTTTGTTTGCCACGTGCCCGAGCCCTTGCGAAAAAAGACGCGAGTATACCTGTGTTGTCCCAAACTCCGTAGCAGCTGCCGCAGGCTGCGTCCGGCGACGGAGTCGTCGTAAAGCCCGAGCCTTGCGGTCTGCTCGTGAAGTCGCGGGCTCTGGTTTTACGATCGCTGCGCAATCGGACGCAGTTTCGGCAGTTGCAACGAAAACAGGCTACTCGTCTTTTTTCATCAGCCCGGCCAGCGCGGCGAACGGGTTGTGGGTGGCCTTGGCAATTTTCGGGCTGCTGGTGGAACTGTCCGAAAAGTACTGCTGGTCCGTGTAGCGCGAGTGCTCGTTATCATGGCAGTACAGGCACAGCAGCTCCCAGTTGGAGCCGTCCTGCGGGTTGTTGTCGTGGTTGTGGTCGCGGTGGTGAACAGTCAGCTCGCTCAGGCGCTTGCCGGCAAATTCACGGGCGCAGCGGCCGCACACGTGGGGGTACATTTTCAGGGCCTTGTCGCGATAGCCCATTTCGCGGTCACGCTGGGCATCGGCCAGGATGCGATCCAGCTTGGCGGTGTGGGAGGGTGGATTCGCCGAACTCATGGGTTCACCTTGTAAGACTAATGACGGTTATGTCGTTAAGTTTAGCTGTTGATCAGCCTTTGATTTTTTCTGCAATCCAGATGGTGTGTCGGGTGCCCTTGTTGCCGTGGGCAAACACCTGGACTTCCTCAGCCTTGAAACCGGCTTTGCGCAGTTTGTCCGAAAATTGTTTGTCGGCACTGGCAGACCATACCGCCAGTATGCCTTTGGGGCGCAAGGCCTTGGCGCAGGCACTCAGGCCGCCGGCCGAATACAGCCAGCTATTGGCTTTTTGGGTCAGGCCTTCGGGGCCGTTGTCGACGTCGAGCATGATTGCGTCAAAACCGTTGGGTTCGGCTTGCAGCACCTTGGCCACGTCTTCCATGCGAATCACGGTGCGTGGGTCTTGCAACGGGTTGCCCGATTTTTCGCCAAGCGGGCCGCGGTTCCATTCCACAACGCCGGGTACCAGCTCGGCAACCACCACTTCAGCCGTTTTACCCAGATGTTTGAGTGCTGAAGCCAGGGTAAAGCCCATGCCCAGCCCGCCGATCAGTACCCGCGATTGCTGGCGCCCTGCGACTTTGCGGCAAGGTATTTCGGCCAGTGCGTCTTCGGAGCCGTGCATGCGGGTGTTCATCAGCTGGCCGCCATCACCACCCTGAATCTTGATCACGAAGTCTTCGCCATACTCGAACAGGCACAAGGCGCCGCCGTTTTCGGGGATCGGAGTGGTGTCGAGCAAAACAAAACGTTTCATGAAAATCTCATTGAGGGGGGCAAAAACCGCAGGTTACGAGTAGCCTGAGGGCAGACAAGCCGGTCTGGCAACGGAGTGATTGATGAAACGCACTATTCTAACGGCCATTGCAGGGTGCGCGCTCTTGATAAGTGCGGCCCAGGCAGCGGAATTGACCACAGTACCGATTACCCCCGTGACAGCCGCGCCGGGTTCGCCGGGCACCGCCACGCCAACCCCGTACCCGCAAATCACCCCGCGCGCCGTGCCCAAGCCTGTGGCCGGTAGTGGCAGCCTGATACCGCTGCCACCGATCGACCTGCCGCAGCCGCCCAAGGATCAGCCACTGCCGGGGCTGGAGCTTAAAGACCCGAAGGGCAAAAGCTCGCAGGATTGACCGTGCATCCACCGAGCTGATGCTTTGCCTTTGCGGGAGCGAGCCTGCTCGGGAACGATCTTCGCGAGCAGGCTCGCTCCCACGGTTACAGTATCTCTAACGGTTGAAGAGGGGTGTGATCGGCGGGGCTGTCAAATCCCCAGCACCTTGAACACAAATGCATATTCCAGCGCCACGTCGCGCAAGCCCTGATAACGCCCGCTCATGCCGCCATGGCCCGCCTCCAGTTCAGTCTTGAGCAACAGCAGGTTGTTGTCGGTCTTGCTGGCGCGCAGCTTGGCCACCCATTTGGCCGCTTCCCAGTACTGCACGCGACTGTCGTTGTACCCGGCAATCACCAGCATTGACGGGTAAGCCTGCGCGGTAACGTTTTCATAGGGCGCGTAAGCCTTGATCCGTTCATAGACCTCGGGGTCTTGCGGGTTGCCCCATTCGTCGTATTCGGTGACGGTCAGCGGCAGTTCCGGGTCGAGCATGGTGTTGAGCACATCCACAAACGGCACTTCGGCAATCGCTGCCTTGAACAGTTCCGGGCGCTGATTGAGTACGGCACCGATCAACAGGCCACCGGCGCTGCCGCCACTGATGACCAGTTGTTCGCTGCGGGTCAGCCCTTGGTCGATCAGGTGTTCGGCGCAGGCGATAAAGTCGGTGAAGGTGTTGTGTTTGTGTTCCTGCTTGCCCGCGCGATACCAGGCCTCGCCCAACTCGCCGCCGCCACGTACATGGGCAATGGCAAAGGCCACGCCACGATCAAGCAGGCTTAGACGGGCATGGGAAAACCACGGGTCAAGGCATTCGCCATAGGCCCCGTAGCCATACAGGTAGAGCGGCACAGGTTTGCCCAGCACATCGCGTTTGACCACCAGGCTGATCGGCACCTGAGTACCATCGGGGGCGGTGGCCCATAAACGATGGCTGACGTAATCATCGGCGTTGAATGGCCCCAGCACAGGGGTTTCCTTGAGAACGCTTTGCTCGCCTGTGGCAAGGGTCAACTGGCGCACTTGTGCCGGGCGATTCAGCGCCTCGTAGCGAAGGCGAATGTACTTGCTGTCAAATTCCAGGCTGTCTTGCACATACAGGCTGTAGGCCGCGTCCGGCAATTGCACGCGATATGGCGTCAGGCCGTCGGGGCGGATTTCGATAATGGGCAAGCCGCCCTCGCGCAGGCTCAGGCACAAGGCTTGGGCGTTGAGGGTCATGCCTTCCAGCATCACGCTGTCACTATGGGCAATCAGTGGCTGCCAGTCATTGCGTGACGGCACCTCGCCGAAGGCGTAATACAGGGCAAAGTTGATGCCGTCCTGATTGGTGCGGATAAACCACGCCCACTGGCCTTCAAACAGGCCGTGATCGACGCTGTAGTCGTGGTTTTCAACCCGTAGTGCCAGACAGCTGAAGGGCTGGCGCGGCAGGTTGGCGTCCAGCACCCAGGTTTCGCTGGTGGTTTTACTGTTAAGCAACAAAATCAGTTGCTGTTCAGAACTAGAGCGGTAGCAGTGCAGGAAAAACCTCCCGTCCGCTTCATGGAATACTTCATGGGCAGCTGTTTCGCCGAGGGTGTGGCGAAACAACTTGTGCGGACGATGGGTGTCGTCCAGCCCGGCGAAAAACAGGGTCTGGCTGTCATTCGCCCAAGTCATGCTGCCATCGCAGTCTTCAAACGGCAGCTCGGTGACCGTGCCGCTGCCCAGCTCTTTTACAAACAGGCGGTAGGTTTCTTCGCCGCTGGTGTCCAGGCTGTAGGCCAGGCGCTGGTGATCGGGGCTGATACTGAACGCCCCCAGAGAAATAAAGCCACCATCGGCCAATGCATTGGGGTCCAGCAACAAATGTTCGGCGTTCTCGTCCACCTGCTGGCTGTCATCGGCCGGGCGCGGGCAACGGTAGTGGCGGGCGTATTCATCGCCGGCGTTGGTGCGCGTGTAATACAGATACGGGCCCCAGGGGGAGGGCAGCGACAGATCAGTCTCGCGAATCCGTCCCTTGATCTCTTGAAATAGCGTCTCCCGCAATTCAGCCTGGTCGGCCAACTGCGCCTCCTGATAACTGTTTTCGGCTTTCAGGTAGTCCAAAACCTCGTCACTGTCGCGGTTTTGCAGCCACGAGTAAGGGTCTGAGCCCTCGATCTTATGTGCGATAGGAGCGCTGATTGGGGAGGCTGATTGGGTCATTGAGTGTGCTCTGAAATCTGCATGAAAAATAAGTGACGCTGACGGCGTTGCAGCCGCACTGCCTAAAAGCCGTTATCATAGCCTCTCATTGCCTGCCGACCATGGATACCATGACCGAGAACGACTATCTGATCGCCTGGGGCCTTTACGCCTTTGCTGCTTTGGGCTGCCTGCTCGTATGGTGCCGCATGACCCGCTTTATGTGGCGCTGGTTGCGCGAACCGTTGCGGGTATTAATGGCCGTGTTGCTGTTCAGCCCGACCATCATTGACCCGGTCAAGGAAAAATTTGCCCCTGCAGTGGCGATTGCTGCTCTGGATCTGGCCTTTAAAGTGGGCGACAACGCCTGGCGCGCGGTCTCTGACCTGCTGATGTACGCCATAATTGCACTGTGCGTTTACGCTATATTTGTGCTGATCCGCTGGCCGATCGAGCGCTCCGGCAAAGCCCGCAAGGCTCAAGCCGCCGCGGCCGCCAAAGCCCGTCAGGCCGATCCTGAAGACGACCAGCCTTTTGGCCCGGCCGGCGATGACCGTCATGTTCCAAAGAGTGCGCCGCGTGCATCGGGCCCGTCACGGGTTGAGCCGCGGTTGTAATTTTGTTTCGTCCAGCCTGAATGCGAGAGTGCGAGCGTGTGTGAATTATTGGGCATGAGCGCCAACGTCCCGACTGATATTGTGTTCAGCTTTACCGGCCTGATGCAGCGCGGCGGGCGTACTGGCCCGCATCGTGATGGCTGGGGCATTGCCTTCTATGAAGGCCGGGGCCTGCGCTTGTTCCAGGACCCTGCCGCCAGTTGCGACTCCGAAGTCGCCCTGCTGGTACAGCGTTACCCGATCAAAAGCGAAGTGGTGATTGGCCATATCCGCCAGGCCAACGTGGGCAAGGTGTGCCTGTCCAATACCCACCCGTTTGTTCGCGAGCTGTGGGGACGCAACTGGTGTTTTGCGCACAATGGCCAGTTGGCCGACTTTTCTCCGAGTACGAGTTTTTACCGCCCTATTGGTGATACCGACAGTGAAGCGGCGTTCTGTGACCTGCTCAACCGGGTCCGTGAAGCCTTCCCGGAGCCGGTCGACGTCGAACGCATCCTGCCGGTGCTGGTTGAGGCCTGCGCCGAGTTTCGCAGCAAAGGCGTGTTCAATTGCCTGCTCAGTGATGGCGACTGGCTTTTCTGCTATTGCTCGACCAAGCTGGCGCAAATTACCCGGCGAGCCCCGTTTGGCCCGGCGCGCCTGAAAGATGTCGATGTTATCGTCGATTTTCAGGCAGAGACCACGCCCAACGATGTAGTCACCGTGATTGCCACCGAGCCACTGACTGAAAACGAAACCTGGACACGCTACGAACCGGGCCAATGGAGTCTGTGGCGACGCGGTGAATGCGTCAGCCAGGGCATAACCGAATAAGGATGGGTGTGTATGTTCCTGAGCTACCTGCGGTTGGTATTGTTTACCCTTGGCCTGCTGATCGGTGTGCAAGTGCCGGGGTTTATCAATGATTACGCCAACCGTGTTGAAGCTCATCTGATCGAGGCCCAGACCGGGTTGGCGGGGTTCCAGAACACCGCCAACCAGTTTTTCAAGGGTGACCTGCAAGCGCTGGTGGCCCATTACCAGGCCAGCGATGACCCGGTTTTTCGCAGTGATGCCGGCAGCCTCGGCACCTTGCTCAACCGTCAACGCCTGCTTGATGAGCAGTTCCAGGCCATGCAGGGCCCGTGGTACATGCGCGCCCTGCAAGTGGCCTATGCGGCTGATCCGGCCATTCGCGAAGAAACCCTGAACGCCTACACCTACCAGGTGTTGTTGTCGCCGAGCGCCATTGGTTGGGCGATGGCGGGTGCCTTGCTGTTCTCCTTCATTATCGAAGGTTTCCTGCGGCTGGTGGACTGGGTCGTGCTCGGCGGCAAACGCCAGCGTGAGCGCATTGCCCGCCGCGAGCGCAGCTACTGACCCCGGGGGAATATCCCCTTTCACAAGAAATGTTAAGCAATCAAATTTTTCTTATGCCCGAGCCCGGCTTTTATTAGTTGGACGAATGGCCCGCGCCTGTCGAAAAATGCTCCTACCTAATCTATAAAAAGACCACAGGAGCATCATCGTGAGCCGCCTGTTATTGAATTGTGACATTGGTGAGAGTTTTGGCAGCTGGACCATGGGCCTGGATGCCGAAGTCATGCCGTTTATCGATTGCGCCAACATTGCCTGCGGCTTTCATGCCGGCGACCCGGGCATCATGCGCAAAACCGTGGCCCTGGCTGTGGCGCATAATGTGAAGATCGGTGCTCATCCGGCGTATCAGGATCTGGCGGGCTTTGGGCGCCGATCCATGAGCTATTCGGCGCAGGAAGTGCAGGATCTGCTGCATTATCAGATCGGTGCACTGGACGGTATTTGCCGCGCACAGGGTGTGCAGGTCAGCTATGTCAAACCCCACGGCGCGATGTACAACGACATGATGGCCAACCCGGTACAGCTGCGGGCAGTGGTTCAGGCTGTGGCCGCTTACGATTCCAGCTTGCCGCTCATGCTGATGGCCACGCGAGACAACAGTGCCGCCCAGGCAATCGGCGACGAGTTTGGGGTAACACTGTGGTTTGAAGCGTTTGCCGACCGCGCCTACGACAACGCCGGGCGGCTGGTCTCGCGACAACTACCGGGGGCAGTCCACCACGATGCGGATGTCATCGTGCAGCAGGCCCTGACCATTGCAGCGGGCAAGGCCCTGCTTGCCAGTGACGGCAGTGCCCTGCATTTGCACGCTGATACCCTGTGTGTGCATGGCGACAACATTAGCTCGATTGCTGCTGTGCAGCGTATTCGCGAAGCCCTTGAGCAGCAGGCGCGGGCATGAAGCCGCGTATCGAAGTGGTCGCCATCGATTGCCTGATGCTGCGCCTGTTTGATGAAATTGCCGAAAGCAACATGCCCTGGATACTGGCTGCCAGCGAGCGGATCCGCACCTGCTTTGCGGTGCATCTGATCGATCTGGTGCCGTCCTACACCACAATGATGGTGCATTACGACGGGCTGGCGCTGACCCCGGCCCAGGCCCGTGAATTGATCGCCCAGGCCTTGACCGACCTGCGCCCGGAAACCCGCAACCTTGGCCAGTGTCATGTGCTGCCCGTGTGGTACGACGTGAGCGTGGGCCCGGAACTGACGTTGCTGGCCCAGCGCGCCGGCTGCTCGGTAAGCGAAGTGATTCGCCGGCACAGTGAGCACGAATACCAGGTGTTTGCCCTGGGTTTTGCTCCAGGTTTTGCCTTTATGGGGCTGGTTGAAGAGGCTCTGGCCGCGCCACGCCTGAACACCCCGCGCAAGCGTGTGGCCAGTGGCAGCGTGGGCATTGCCGAGCGACAGACGGCAGCCTACCCGGCGCAATCCCCGGGGGGCTGGAACCTGGTCGGGCGTACGCCGAGCGCACTGTTTGATCGTGAACGTGATGGCTACAGCCTGATGCAACCCGGTGACAGGGTGCAGTTTGCACCCGTGTCCCATGCTGAATTTATCCGCCTGGGCGGTGACGACACGCCTCAGGAGGCCTTGGCATGAGCCACTTATTGATTCAGGCCAGCACTCCATTGTGCCTGCTGCAAGACGCGGGGCGTTTTGGCGTGCGGCATTTGGGCGTAACCCAGGGCGGCGCCGCAGACTGGCTGTCGATGGCCTGGGCCAACTGGCTGCTGGGCAATTCGCCGGATGCAGCGGTGATTGAAATCACCCTGGGCGGCCTGACCCTTGTTGCCAAGGCCGATTGCACTCTGGCATTGGCGGGCGCGGACCTGGCGGCCACCATTGACGGGCAGCCGCTCAAGCCCTGGCGCAGTTTTGTCCTGAAGCAAGGCCAGACCCTTGTATTTACCCGGCCGCTGAGCGGTGCTCGGGCTTATCTGGCAGCGCCCGCGGGCTTTGTTGCGCCGCAAGTGCTGGGCAGTTGCGCGACTGTCGCCCGTGAGCAGCTCGGCGGGCCGGATGGTTTTGGTCGCGGGCTGGTGGCAGGTGATGAATTGACGTACGCCGGGCATGCCGGGCAATTGCGAGAGTTGCCATGCGAACTGCAACCG
Organism: Pseudomonas bubulae; assembly: GCF_037023725.1. Taxonomy (NCBI): domain Bacteria; kingdom Pseudomonadati; phylum Pseudomonadota; class Gammaproteobacteria; order Pseudomonadales; family Pseudomonadaceae; genus Pseudomonas; species Pseudomonas bubulae. The sequence goes on along the minus strand of NZ_CP146077.1, from coordinate 4,141,283 downwards.
GTATTCAGCGCCAATCCGGCGCTGGACGTGGTAATGGGCGCGCAAATGGGTGCTTTCAGCGGGCAAAGTACCTTCGATGCTTTCAACAGCGCCTGGACGCTGGACACTCGCGCCGATCGCATGGGCATCCGTTTGCTGGGGCCTGCGTTGGTGTATCAGGGCGCACCGATGATCTCGGAAGGGATACCGCTGGGCGCCATTCAAGTGCCGCCGGATGGCCAGCCGATCGTGCTGCTCAATGACCGCCAGACCATTGGCGGTTACCCGCGACTTGGCGCCTTGACGCCTTTGGCGCTGGCGCGACTGGCCCAGTGCTTGCCGGGGGAGGGCGTGCATATGCGTCCGACCACGCAGGAGGCGGCGCAACGCCAGCATGTGGTGTTTATGCGGCGGTTTGTGGCTTAGCGCCATTTATGTGGGAGCGGGCTTGCTCGCGATTCAGGCGGCGCGGTAAAGCAGGAACACCGCGTCGAACAATCGCGAGCAAGCCCGCTGCCACACTCACCGCGCTGAATTATTTGGCCAAAAACCGCATCCCTTCTTCCAGCCCTTCAAGGGTGAGCGGATACATGCGGTCTTCGATCAGATCACGTACGATCCCGATCGAAGCCGTGTAATGCCATGTGTCCTTGGGATACGGGTTAATCCACACCAGCTTTTTGTATTTCTCCATAAAACGCTGCATCCACTTGTAGCCCGGCTCTTCATTCCAGTGCTCGACACTGCCCCCGGCATGGGTGATCTCATAGGGTCCCATCGTCGCGTCACCGATAAAGATCACTTTGTAATCCGCGCCATATTTGTTCAGCAGGTCCTGGGTCGAGATGCGCTCAACCTGACGACGCTGGTTGTTCTTCCACACCGATTCATAGATAAAGTTGTGAAAGTAGTAGTACTCCAGATGTTTGAACTCGGTTCTGCACGCGGAAAACAGCTCTTCACAAATTTTGATATGGGCGTCCATCGAACCGCCGATATCGAACAGCAACAGCAGTTTGATATTGTTGCGCCGCTCCGGGCGCATCTGAATATTCAGCAACCCGGCATCGCGAGCGGTGTGGTCGATGGTGCCGTCGATATCCAGCTCATCCGCTGCGCCCTGGCGGGCGAATTTACGTAGCCGACGCAGCGCGACCTTGATATTGCGCGTGCCCAGCTCGACCTGATCATCCAGGTTCTTGTACTCGCGCTGTTCCCAGACCTTGGCCGCCTTGCCCTGACGTGCGCCAGCATCGCCCACGCGGATGCCTTCGGGGTGATAACCGCCCGAGCCGAACGGACTGGTGCCACCGGTGCCGATCCATTTGTTGCCACCGGCATGGCGTTCCTTTTGCTCTTCCAGACGCTGCTTGAACGCCTCGATCAGCTTGTCCAGCCCGCCCAGTGACTGCAGCTGGGCGCGATCTTCGTCGCTCAGCGAGCGTTCGAACTCCTTGCGCAGCCAGTCTTCGGGGATCAGTGCCTCCAGGTGTTCATTGAGGTTTTGCAGACCATTGAAATAGGCGCCAAATGCGCGGTCGAACTTGTCGAAATGGCGCTCGTCCTTCACCAGGATCGTACGGGCCAGATAATAGAACTCGTCCATATCGGCGAAGGTCACCCGGTTTTTCAGGGCGTTGATCAGGTCCAGCAGCTCACGCACTGAAACCGGCACCTTGGCCGCACGCATTTCATTGAACAGATTAAGCAGCATGCTTTTCGCCTTCTCGGAAATCAGCGATTGGGGCGGCGGCTCATAAACGCCAGGCGCTCAAGCAATTGCACATCCTGCTCGTTTTTCACCAGGGCACCGGCCAGTGGCGGAATGGCTTTGGTCGGATCACGTTCGCGCAACACCGCCTCGCCGATATTGTCGGCCATCAGCAGCTTGAGCCAGTCGACCAGCTCGGAGGTTGAAGGTTTTTTCTTTAAGCCCGGGACCTTGCGCACATCGAAAAACACATCAAGCGCTTCGCTGACCAGCTCTTTCTTGATGTTGGGGAAGTGCACGTCGACGATTTTCTGCAGCGTGGTGCGGTCCGGGAAACTGATGTAGTGGAAGAAGCAGCGGCGCAGGAAGGCGTCCGGCAGTTCTTTTTCGTTATTGGAGGTAATGATGATGATCGGGCGCACCTTGGCCTTGATCGTCTCGTCCGTCTCGTAAACGTAGAACTCCATCTTGTCGAGTTCTTGCAGCAGGTCATTGGGGAACTCGATGTCTGCCTTGTCGATTTCGTCGATCAGCAGGATGACGCGTTCTTCGGCCTCGAAGGCTTCCCACAACTTGCCCTTTTTAAGGTAGTTGCGCACATCGTGAACCTTGTCGACACCCAGTTGCGAGTCACGCAGGCGACTGACTGCGTCGTACTCATAGAGGCCCTGGTGGGCCTTGGTGGTTGACTTGATGTGCCAGGTGATCAGCTTGCAGCCAAAGGATTCAGCCAGTTGCTCGGCAAGCATGGTTTTACCGGTGCCGGGCTCGCCCTTGACCAGCAGCGGCCGCTCCAGGGTAATGGCCGCGTTGACCGCCAGTTTCAGGTCATCGGTGGCCACATAGGCGCGTGTGCCTTCAAACTTCATCTGCAATTCCTCAAACCATGACCCGGGTCCTGCAAGGGGCAGGGCGGGAGAACTGAAAAGTATGTCCGACTATAACGCGCTGCCCGCCTGACGTGAACGCAGACGCGCCATTCAGTCCCAGAATGAGGCGTCACGCCATGACTGGACGCATGTCAGCGTGAGGCCTACCCTTGGGATCTTCCCAAAAGGTGCACAAGGACCCCGCCATGAGCCGCATTTATGCAGACAACGCCCAATCCATCGGCAACACGCCTTTAGTCCAGATCAACAGCATTGCGCCGCGCGGCGTGACCATCCTGGCCAAGATCGAAGGCCGCAACCCCGGTTATTCAGTTAAATGCCGGATTGGCGCCAACATGATCTGGGATGCCGAAAGCCGTGGCGTACTCAAGCCGGGCATGACCATCATCGAGCCTACGTCGGGGAACACGGGGATCGGCCTGGCGTTTGTCGCAGCGGCGCGTGGTTACAAATTGATGCTGACCATGCCGTCATCGATGAGCATCGAGCGGCGCAAGGTACTCAAGGCGCTGGGTGCCGAGCTGGTCTTGACCGAGCCGGCCAAGGGCATGAAGGGCGCGATCGACAAAGCCGCAGAAATTCAGGCCAGCGACCCGGCCAGGTATTTTATGCCGCAGCAGTTTGAGAACCCGGCCAACCCCGCGATCCACGAAAAAACCACCGGCCCGGAAATCTGGAACGACACCGATGGCGGCGTTGATGTACTGGTGTCTGGCGTCGGCACCGGCGGCACGATCACCGGAGTTTCACGCTACATCAAGCACACCCAGGGCAAGCCGATTCTGTCGGTGGCCGTCGAGCCCATCACCTCGCCGGTGATCACCCAGGCGTTGGCCGGAGAAGAAATCAAGCCTTCACCGCACAAGATCCAGGGCATCGGTGCCGGTTTCGTCCCCAAAAACCTTGATCTGTCGATCGTCGACAAGGTCGAACTGGTCAGCGATGACGAATCCAAGGCCATGGCCCTGCGCCTGATGCAGGAAGAGGGCATCTTGTGCGGTATATCCTGCGGTGCAGCGATGGCCGTGGCGGTGCGACTGGCGGAAACCCCGGAAATGCAAGGCAAGACCATCGTCGTGATCCTCCCCGATTCGGGCGAGCGTTATCTGTCGAGCTTCCTGTTCAGCGACCTGTTCAGCGAGCAGGAATTGCACCCGTAACATTGTGCGGGGGGTGGCGCGCCCGTTCCCCGCAGAGTTTGTGCAACTGACTCAAATCAAGTGGCTAATGCCCAAGTTTCTGAATAATCAGCCTGCTGTTGCGTAAGACTTAATACTGATTATTTGGATTCGTGGGTTTTGTCCTACGCCTGTAGTGTTTATCATGGCCTGCTGCTACATCGGGCTATTGATGCTGCACGGTATTTTTGAGGAGTTGTTGCATGACCTTATCCTTCGCCATCAAGGCAGGGCTCATACTGTTATTTGTCGGCAGCATTCTTTACGTGCACCTGCGCGGCAAGGCACGCTTGCCGGTGTTGCGCCAATTCGTCAACCACTCCGCGTTCTTTGCGCCCTACAACGCCCTGATGTACCTGTTCTCCGGGGTACCGTCCAAGCCGTACCTGGACCGCAGCAAGTTCCCCGAGCTGGATGTGCTCAAGGACAACTGGCAAGCGATCCGCGAAGAAGCCATGCACTTGTTCGATGAGGGCTATATACGCGCCGCCGAGAAGAACAACGACGCAGGCTTCGGTTCGTTCTTCAAAAAGGGCTGGAAGCGCTTTTACCTCAAGTGGTACGACAAGGCGCTGCCATCTGCTGAATTGCTGTGCCCCAAAACCGTTGAATTGGTCAACAGCATCCCCAACGTCAAAGGTGCGATGTTTGCCCTGTTGCCGGGCGGTAGCCACCTCAACCCGCACCGCGACCCGTTTGCCGGATCGCTGCGTTACCACCTGGGCCTGTCGACCCCCAACTCCGACGCTTGCCGCATCTTTGTCGATGGCGAGGAATACGCCTGGCGTGATGGTGAAGACGTGATGTTCGACGAGACTTACGTGCACTGGGTCAAGAACGAAACCGATATCACCCGCGTCATTCTGTTTTGCGATATCGAGCGGCCATTGACCAGCCCGCTGATGACCCGTATCAACCGTTGGGTCAGCGCGCAACTGGGTAAGGCGACTGCGCCGCAGAACCTGGACGACGAACGCGTTGGCGGGATCAACAAGGCCTACGCCTGGAGCAAAACCTTCAGTGACCGTTTCAGTGGCGTGGTCAAACAGTGGAAGCGCCGCAATCCCAAGCTTTATCGTATCGCCCGGCCGATATTGGCGGTGCTGGTACTGATACTGCTGTGGCGCTGGTTGTTTGGCTGATTGCATCAGACACAAAAAACCGCTCTCTCGAGAGCGGTTTTTTTTGGATTTTTTTATGTCAATTGCCTGCCAAAACCCCACCACGGCATGTGATTATTTGGACGCTGCCATTGCCCCGGGCTTGAGCACCAGCCACAGCGCCACAGCGATCAGCAGACCTCCGTACAGGTGCGCCATCGACAGCGGCTCGCCCAGAAACAGCGCGCCCCACAGCACGCCAAACGGCGGGATCATAAAGGTCACGGTCATGGATTTGACCGGGCCAATGCTGGTCAGCAAGCGGAAGTACAGGATATAGGCAAACGCCGTACACACCAGCCCCAGACCCAGCAACGATAACCAGACACTCGTCCCGCCCCAACTGACCGGTGGCTGATTGATCACACTCAGCCCGAACAGCGGCAGCAGGAACAAAGTAGCCCCGAGCATACTGCCCAGTGCCGAAAGACGAGGGTCGAGACCGCCTTGCTGATCCAGCCAGCGGCGTGCCAAAAAGCCGGCAAATCCATAAAAGGTGGTGGCCAGCAGACAGGCGAGGGCGCCCATCAGCAAGTCCAGATTGAAAGCAACCGGCCCGGCACGGGTCAAAATGCCTACACCGAGCAAGCCCAGAAACACCCCGGCCATTTTGGTCAGGGTCAATTTTTCGCTGAAAAACAGACCGCCGATCAATACGCCCATCAACGGTGTGGTGGCGTTGAAAATCGATGAGTAACCGGCAGGCAACACCTGGGCCGCCACCGAATACAGTGTGGCCGGTACCCCGGAGTTGATAACCCCCAGTATCAGGATTACCTTGAGTTTGCCGCCGAAATCCCAGCGCACGCGCATCAGCGCCAGAATCACTACCAGACCGGTTGCTGCGATGGAAACCCGGAAAAAAGCTGTCGGGATGGTCCCGAGTACCGGTGCAATGATCCGCATAAACAGAAAGCTGGCGCCCCAAATGCCTGCCAGCGACAGCATGCGCAGCAAATCGACAAGTCTCACGGGATTTTCCTTACAAGTTTCAAGGCGGGCAGTGTAGGGGATGCAGCGGACAAGACAACGCGCTAATTCCTACAGATTCGTGCATGAGCGTCCAAATCTGCGACAATCCGCCCCCTGCATTTACGAAGAATTCTGCGCACCTGATGACTGACGAATCGCCTGCTATCGACCAACTGTTGAAAAACCTCGATCAAGCCATGATTGCCGACCGCCACAAGCTGCGCCGGCAATTGCATGAGCTGCGCAAAAAGCCTGACGACGCCAAGCTGGCCGCCTGGGCCGAGCGGGTGCAGGCGTCGTGCGCGCAGGTGGCAGCGCGGGCGGCCAGTGTGCCGCAGGTTCGCTATGACGAAAATCTGCCGATCGCGGCCAAGCGGGACGAGATCAAGGCCGCGCTGCTCAAGCATCAGGTGCTGATCCTGGCCGGTGAAACCGGCTCGGGCAAAACCACCCAGTTACCGAAGATCTGCCTTGAAATCGGCCGTGGGCAGCACGGCCTGATCGGCCATACCCAACCGCGGCGCATCGCCGCCCGCAGTGTGGCCAGCCGGGTGGCTGAAGAGCTGGGCACGCCGCTGGGTGCGCTGGTCGGCTATCAGGTGCGGTTTGAGGATCAGAGCGATTCCAATACCCTGATCAAGCTGATGACCGACGGTATCCTGCTGGCCGAAACCCAGCACGACCGCTATCTCGAACGCTATGACACGATCATCGTCGACGAAGCCCACGAGCGCAGCCTGAACATCGACTTTTTGCTCGGTTATCTGAAGATCCTGCTGCCCCGTCGTCCCGATTTGAAGGTCATCATCACCTCGGCAACCATCGATCTTGAGCGTTTCTCCAAACACTTCAATGACGCGCCCATTGTCGAAGTGTCGGGCCGTACCTTTCCGGTCGAGACCTGGTATCGCCCGTTGACCTCCCAGCAGGACGAAGAGGGCAACAACGTTGAAGAAGACCTGAGCGTCGACCAGGCCATTATTGCCACCCTGGACGAGATTGCCGCGTTCGAGCGCAGTGAGCGTAAAAGCCCCGGCGATGTGCTGGTATTTTTACCAGGCGAGCGGGAAATCCGCGATGCCGCCGACATGCTGCGCAAGGCGCAACTCAAGCACACCGAGATCCTGCCGTTGTATGCGCGGTTGTCGCCTGCCGAACAGCAGCGGATTTTCCAGTCGCACCCGGGCCGCCGTGTGGTGCTGGCCACCAACGTAGCGGAAACGTCATTGACTGTGCCGGGCATCCGTTACGTGATTGACAGCGGCACGGCGCGCATCAGCCGATACAGCTACCGGGCCAAGGTCCAGCGCCTGCCGATAGAAGCGATTTCCCAGGCCAGCGCCAACCAGCGCAAGGGCCGTTGTGGCCGGGTCGAGCCGGGTATCTGCGTGCGCCTGTATGCCGAAGAAGACTTTAACGGTCGCCCGGAGTTTACCGACCCCGAGATTCTTCGTACCAACCTTGCGGCAGTCATCCTGCAAATGCTGCACCTGCGCCTGGGCGAAATCACCGCGTTTCCGTTTATTGAGCCGCCGGACGGCAAGGCAATCACCGACGGTTTCAATCTGCTGCAAGAACTGTCGGCGGTTAACCGCGAAAATCAGCTCACACCGCTGGGCCGTCAGTTGGCCCGCCTGCCGGTGGACCCGCGCATGGGCCGTATGTTGCTCGAAGCCGCCAAGCTCGGCAGTTTGCAGGAAGTATTGATCGTCGCCAGTGCGATGTCGGTGCAAGACCCGCGTGAACGTCCGCCGGAACGTCAACAAGCGGCAGATCAGGCCCACGCGCAATGGAAAGATGTCGACTCTGACTTTGCCGGTCTGATCAACGTATGGCGCGGTTTTGAGGAGCAGCGCCAGGCGCTGACGGCCAGCCCGCTGCGCAACTGGTGTCGCAAGAACTTCCTCAACTACCTGCGGTTGCGCGAGTGGCGTGATTCCCACCGTCAATTGAGCCTGATCTGTCGCGATATGCAGCTCACGGTCAATCAGGAACCGGCCGATTATGCAAAACTGCACAAGGCGGTGCTGTCGGGGTTGCTGAGCCAGATCGGGCAAAAAACCGAGGACGGAGATTACCTCGGGGCGCGCCAGCGGCGGTTCTGGATCCATCCGTCTTCGGGGCTGGGTAAAAAGCGTCCGCAGTGGCTGATGACTGCCGAGCTGGTAGAAACGACCAAATTGTATGCGCGGATGGTGGCCAAGATCGAGCCGGACTGGATCGAACCGCTGGCCGGGCATCTGGTGAAAAAGAACTACTTCGAGCCCCATTGGGAGAAGAAGCGCGGGCAGGTGGTGGCCTATGAGCAGATCACCCTGTTCGGCCTGATCGTGGTCGGTCGCCGTGCCGTGCATTACGGGCCGATTGACCCGGTGCTGTCCCGCGAGCTGTTTATCCGTGAAGGGCTGGTGCGTGGCGAAATTCAGTCGCGGGCCAAATGCCTGACGGCCAACGCGCAGTTGCTTGAACAACTCGACGAACTGGAGGCCAAGGCCCGGCGCCGTGACATTCTGGCGGATGAAGAAACCCTCTACGCGTTTTACGACGCTCGCCTGCCGGCCGAGATTCATCAGACCGCGACATTTGACAGCTGGTATCGGGTCAACAGCCAGAAAGATCCACAGTTGCTGATCATGCGCGAAGAAGACGTGCTGGCCCGCGAAGCCACCGAAATCACGGCCATGCATTACCCTGACACTTTGCATCTGGGGGATTTGACCCTGGAGCTCAGCTATCACTTTGAACCCAACCACCCCCGCGATGGCGTGACGGTCAAGGTGCCAGCGCCGCTGCTCCCGGTTTTGCCGCCGGAACGTATGGAGTGGCTGGTGCCCGGCATGATAGAAGCCAAATGCATCGCCCTGGTGCGCAGTTTGCCCAAGGCATTGCGCAAAAACTTCGTGCCGGTGCCGGACTTCGTCAAGGCCGCGTTGCAGCGCATGGAATTTGCTGAGGGATCATTGCCACAAACCCTGGGCCGCGAATTGCTGCGCATGACCGGCGCTCGGGTGAGCGACGAGGCCTGGGCGCAAGCCGCGCAGCAAGTTGAAAATCATCTGAAGATGAATATCGAAGTGGTCGACGCCGACGGCAAGTTTCTCGGCGAGGGTCGTGATCTGGCCGAATTGACGGCCCGCTTTGCCCAGGCCAGTCAGGCAGCACTGGCCGTACCGCAAACCGCGAAAAATCAGCAGCCGGTCGAGGCCAAGGTGTTTGCCCCGGTGGCGGAGAAAACCCAGCAGAAGATCGCCGGGCTGTCGATGACGGTTTACCCGGCGCTGGTGGAAGAGGGCAATACGGTCAAGGAAGGGCGCTTTTCTACCCCGGCCGAGGCTGAGTTCCAGCATCGCCGTGCGTTGCAGCGTTTGCTGATGCAACAACTGGCGGAACCGGCGAAATTTTTGCGTGGCAAGCTGCCAGGGTTGACTGAGCTTGGCCTTTTGTACCGCGAATTGGGTCGGGTCGAGAGCCTGGTGGAGGACATTCTGCTGGCCAGCCTCGACAGCTGCATCCTGGAAGGCGAGGCGGTACTACCCCGTGATGGCGCGGGGCTGGCATCGCTTGCCGAGCGCAAGCGCGGAGCCTGGACCGAACATGCGGAAAAGCTGGCCAGACTGACGCTGGAAATCCTCAAACTGTGGCATGGTCTGCAAAAACGCTTCAAGGGCAAGATCGATCTGGCCCAGGCGGTGGCGTTGAATGACATAAAGCAGCAGCTGAGCCATCTGGTGTACCCGGGTTTTGTGCGCGAAACCCCGGCTTTGTGGCTTAAAGAGTTGCCGCGCTACCTCAAGGCGATAGAAATGCGTCTTGAAAAACTGCCGGGCCAGGTGCAAAAAGACCGGGTCTGGAGTGGTGAGCTGAGTGGTTTGTGGGCGCAGTACCAGGCGCGTGCGACCAAGCATGCGCAGGAGGGCAAGCGCGATCCGCAACTTGAGTTGTACCGCTGGTGGCTGGAAGAATATCGGGTGTCGTTATTCGGCCAGCAACTGGGGACCAAGGTGCCGATTTCGGACAAGCGCCTGAGTAAGCAGTGGAGTTTGGTGGAGGCTTGAGCCTGCAGTCCTGTGGGAGCGGGCTTGCTCGCGATGCAGGCGACGCGGTCATGCATTTGCACCGTGTTGCTGCAATCGAGAGCAGGCCAGCTCCCACGGGGGATCACTGCAAGATCCGTAAATAACGCCAAATGCTGGCATTTATGGCAAACTTCGCGGCTATCCGTACCTGAAACGATTTCAATATCTTCTGCTTGAACAGAATAGAGGAACGATCGTGCATAACGTCGTCATCAGCGGCACCGGCCTGTACACCCCGGCCAACAGCATCTCCAACGAAGAGCTGGTGCAGTCTTTCAATACCTATGTACAACAGTTCAACGCGGACCACGCCGTGGCTATCGAGGCCGGTGAAATCCAGCCTCTGGCCGAGTCCAGCGCCGCCTTTATCGAAAAGGCTTCGGGCATAAAAAGCCGCTTTGTGATGGACAAGGAAGGCATCCTTGACCCGCAGCGCATGCGCCCGCATTTGCCGGAGCGCTCCAACGACGAAATGTCGGTACTCTGCGAAATGGCCGTTGGCGCTGCCAAACAAGCGCTGGAACGCGCGGGTAAAACCGCCGCTGACATCGACGGCGTGATCGTGGCCTGCTCCAACCTGCAACGCCCGTACCCGGCCATTGCCATCGAAGTGCAACATGCACTGGGCATTCAGGGTTTTGGTTTTGACATGAACGTGGCCTGTTCTTCCGCAACGTTCGGTATCCAGACCGCCAGCAACAGCGTCCAGTTGGGCCAGGCTCGCGCGGTACTGCTTATCAGCCCTGAAGTATGCACCGGCCACTTGAATTTCCGTGACCGTGACAGCCACTTTATCTTTGGCGATGCCGCGACCGCGATAGTGGTCGAGCGTGCCGACCTGGCAACGTCCGAACACCAGTTCGACATCGTCAGCACTAAACTGCTGACTACGTATTCGAACAATATTCGCAACAATTTCGGCTTCCTCAACCGTGCATCCGACGAGCCAGCTGACAGCCCGGACAAACTGTTCGTACAAGAAGGGCGCAAGGTCTTCCGCGATGTCTGCCCGATGGTGGCTGAACTGATCGGCCAGCATCTGCAGGAAAACCAGCTGGACGTGGCGCAAGTCAAACGTTTCTGGTTGCATCAGGCCAACCTGAGCATGAACCACCTGATCGTGCGCAAGCTGTTGGGCCGCGAAGCTTCGGTCGAAGAAGCTCCGGTGATTCTCGACACCTATGCCAACACCAGTTCGGCCGGTTCGGTGATTGCCTTCCACAAGTACCAGGACGACTTGCCAAGCGGTTCGCTGGCGGTGCTCAGCTCGTTCGGTGCCGGCTACTCGATTGGCAGCGTGATTCTGCGTAAACGCTAAGGTCACAGCTGGTTTGTGGTGGGAGCGGGCTTGCTCGCAATACAGGCAGCGCGGTCTGACAGGCAAACTGCGGTGATGCTATCGCGAGCAAGCCCGCTCCCACACAGAAAAATCACTTTCCGGTTGCGGAGACCTGCATGGCAACTGTTGACGACGCTGACCTGCTCAAACGTCTGCTTAACGGCGAGCAACAGGCCTTCCGCGAGCTGGTCACTACCTATCAAGGTGCCATGCGCGCTGTGGCCTATGCGATCGTCGGCAATCGCCATGCTGACGAAATCGTTCAGGACGCCTGGCTGTCAGTGGTGCGCAACCTGTCCGGGTTCGAAGGCCGTTCGAGCCTGAAAACCTGGCTGCTGACCATCACGGCCAATGCGGCGAAACAACGCTACAAGCAAAATCGTCGTGAAGTGCTGCTCGACGATTTGCCTTCGCCCCACGGTACTGTCGACGATGAGCGGTTTTCCAGCGATGGCCACTGGTTGCTTGCCCCTTATTCCTGGCATCAGGACAGCCCTGACGCATTGCTCAGCGAAGATGAGTTGCGCGAATGTCTTGAGCAAACGCTCCTCAGTCTGCCGCAGTTGCAGAGCAGTGTGCTGGTGTTGCGCGAGCGCCAGGGGCTCGAACTCGAAGAAATTTGTAATATTCTTGAGATATCGCTCTCTAATGTCCGGGTGTTGATACATCGCGCCCGACTCAAAGTCTTCGCGACCGTGGAACATTTCGAGGAAACTGGCGAATGTTGACCTGCAAACAGCAAGTAGCGGTCTCAAGTGACTATCTGGATGGCCAGCTGAGTTTTCGTCAGCGGTTGTTGGTACGCCATCATTTGCTGTTCTGTCCGAACTGCAGGCGTTTTATCAGGCAAATGCGTTTGTTGAGGGGCACGTTGCAAAAACTTCCCGAACCGCCACCGGAGGATCTGGAGCAGACGGTTGAGCGAATGATGCGCGAGCAGTCGCGCTGATGGCGGGGCATGAACGAGAACACTGTCGGTGGATGTGATGGGGGCCGACGGCATCCTCGCTCTGCTTTTACGGCACAAAACGCTGAATGACTTCAGCGTTTTGTCTATTGAGTAAACCTTTCTTTTAGAACTTGGCTTCCAGGTCCAGCTGCAAGGTGTTGGCCTTGGCATCTTTCTGGGTGGAGGTCGCGTAGTCGGCCTTGGTCAGGAAGTAGGTCACGCCGACACCGAAGTTCTTGTCGATTTCATAACCCACTTTGAACTTGTGACCGCGGGAACCGGTAGTACCGTTGGCGAAGTCAGAATCGGTGAAAGCGCCGACCACGGCGTTACGCTGAATATCGCGGTAGTTGTAGTCCAGGCTGAAGGCGTTGAGCTTGGATTTGAAACCCACCAACCAGGCATCATCCTGATCGCTGTCGGTGGCAGCGTTATGCACGTATTGGCCGTACAGCGACAGCGGCACGGGCAGGTTGGCGATATCGACCTGGCCGAAGCCTTCGTACAGGCGGAACTCGTCAGTGCTGTTACCGTTGACGCCGAGTGCACATGGGGTGGTCTTGGTCCCGGTGGTCGGGCACTTGCTGTCCTTGTCGTTGTTGTAGCTGTAAACGCTGCCGCCCAAGGTCACTTTCAGGCTGTCGGTAGGGGCGAAGCGAGCACCCAGCTGGCCGGCGTACAGGCTCAGGTCGTGCTTGAATTGCACGCCTTCGCCGTCAACGTTGTCCTTGAGGGTGTAGTAACCGGCGCTACCAAACATTTCGACGCCGCTGTTGCCCAGATTGTGTTTGTAAGTGGCGGCCAGACCTTCCGGGTTGATATCGCTATCCCAGATTACATCGCCCATATTGACCCACGGCTGTGGCATCTTGCCGGCAATCAGGTGCAGGTCCTTGACGGCGGTCGGGTGGTAGTCGATGAACGCCATGTCCAGCCACAGTTGCTTCTTGTCGAAGTAGTTGTCCAGATCCTGGTTGGTGGAACGTGCATCGTCACCGCCGCCAGTGGCGATACGGATACCGGTATTCACCTGCGGGTTGATTTCGGTATAGGCGCCCAGGCGAGCACGAATACGTTGGCGGTCCTTGTTCTTGCCATCGGATTCGCCGTCGATCTTGACGGTTTCCTGACGAACCCGTACATCCCCCTTGAGTTCGGTTTTGGCGGCCCAGGCGACTTTCTGTTCGAAGGCACTGAGATCGGATTTTTTCACCTGATTGGCGGCAGCTTCTTGCTTGGCTTGATTCTCACTGGCGAGTTCAGTTTGCAGCTCGGAGTACTGTGCAGGCGAAATAGAGCCGTTGGCTTTTAGCATTTCGAGCAGTTTGGCATCGACCGCAGCGCTGGCCGGAACGCTCATGGCCAATACCAGGCCACCACACAGTCCCGCAGCAACCCGTGTAGATACAAGACGCATTATGAATCTCCCAGTGCTGAGATGGCCCTAGCCACCCCAAGAAAAATCGGCCCTTTACGGGCTCACGTTAACGAGGCTTGGCGTGTCATGAGCGTGTTGGCAAACAGGTCGCTCATAACCCCGTGTTCTAAGAAGCGGCGTCAGTATCGCGGGTGGATATGACAGAAAAGTGGCAGACTGATAGCAAGTCTGTGACAGTGAAGCGATTCAGTGGTTGGGTGATACCATCGCGTCTACGCCGCGCCTTGAGGACTATTAATGCCGCTTCAACGACTCGACAGCCTGTCCACCATCCCCGCCCATGAATGGGATGCGCTGGTGCCGGTGGCCCAGCCTTTTTTGCGCCATGCCTTTCTCACTACCCTGGAAGACAGTGCCAGCCTGGGCCCGCATTCAGGCTGGCAGCCCGAGCATTTACTGCATTATGAAAATGGGCAGTTGCAGGCGGCGTTGCCCAGTTATCGAAAATGGCATTCCTACGGTGAGTACGTGTTCGATCACGAGTGGGCGCAAGCCTGTGAGCGGGCAGGTATCGAGTACTACCCCAAGCTGCTTGCGGCAGTACCGTTCAGTCCGGTCAGCGGCCCCCGGTTGTTGGCCGCCCGTGCCGAGGACGGGCTTGAGCTGCTGGCGGCCTTGCCCGGTTATCTGCAGATCGAAGGGTTGTCCAGCGCCCATATCAATTTCACCGACCTGCTCGCCGATACGGCGCTGGCGCAACAACCCGGCTGGATGCAACGGCTGGGTTGTCAGTTTCACTGGCAGAACCGCGGGTACCGGGACTTTCAGGATTTTCTCGATGCCCTGAGCTCACGCAAGCGCAAACAGATGCGCAAAGAGCGTGAGCAAGTGGCAGGGCAGGGGTTTGAGTTTGAGTGGCTGGAAGGCCAGCAGGTGAGTGAAGCGCAATGGGATTTTGTCTACGCCTGCTACGCCAACACCTATGCTGTGCGACGGCAAACGCCGTATCTGACCCGGGATTTCTTCAGCCTGCTGGCCGAGCGCATGCCCGAATCGATTCGCGTGGTGCTGGCCAAACAGGGTTCGACCCCGGTTGCGATGGCGTTCAGCCTGATCGGCGGCGACAGTCTCTATGGTCGCTACTGGGGATGTCTTGGCGAGTTTGACCGCCTGCATTTCGAGACGTGTTTCTACCAGGGCATGGATTACGCTATCGCCCACGGTATCAGGCGTTTTGATGCCGGTGCTCAGGGCGAGCACAAGCTGATTCGCGGCTTTGAACCGGTGATCACACACTCATGGCATTACCTGCGCCATCAGGGCTTGAAGGCGGCCGTAAGTGACTTTTTGCAGCGTGAGCGGGTCGGTGTGCTGGCGTATGCTGAAGAGGCGAGGTCGGCGCTGCCATATCGGCAGGCCTGACCCTCGCGTCCGGCCGTTTAGCTGCCTTCCTTGCCCAGCCAGCGATAGACCAGTGCGCCAATGGCCGCACCCAGCATTGGCGCCAACCAGAACATCCATAACTGCTGAAGCGCCCAGCCGCCTACGATCAGCGCCGGGCCTGTGCTGCGCGCCGGGTTGACCGACGTGTTGGTCACCGGGATCGAAATCAGGTGGATCAGCGTCAGCGCCAGGCCGATGGCCAGAGGGGCGTGCCCCGCGGATACCCGTTTGTCAGTGGCGCCCATGATGATCAGGATAAACATGGCGGTCATGGTGATTTCACAGATGAGCCCCGACACCATGGAGTAGCCACCGGGTGAGTGGTCGCCATAGCCATTGGCTGCGAGCCCGCTGGCAGCCAGATCAAAGCCGGGTTTGCCACTGGCAATCATGTACAGGAGCCCGGCAGCAATCACACCGCCGAGGATCTGGGCAATGATGTAGGCAGGCAGTTCTTTTGCAGGAAAGCGTCCACCAACCCACAAGCCGAAAGACACGGCCGGGTTGAGATGGCAACCACTTATATGGCCGATGGCAAAGGCCATGGTCACCACGGTCAAGCCAAATGCCAGAGCCACCCCCAGCAGGCCGATGCCGACATCAGGAAACGCGGCTGCGAGCACAGCACTGCCGCAACCGCCCAATACCAACCAGAAAGTACCCAGCAACTCAGTGACGGAACGTTTGAACAAGGTCATGGAGGAGATCCCGGATGGATAAATCCATCGAGCAATTGAAGCGGCGTTGCCTCCTGCGATTTACTACAGGATTCTCCCGAATCCTTTACTAATTACAGCACTCGCCGATTTTTTTTCCAGTGCCATAAAAAACGCCAGCCCCCTTTGAAATCGGGGGCTGGCGTTGTGCTCCACGCGCTTTGCAGTTAGCGCTTTTTTGGTTCAGTCGATGCCGACAAAACCACCGGTCTGGTGTTGCCACAAACGCGAGTACAAGCCACCTTTGGCGAGCAGCTCGCTGTGGGTTCCGGATTCAGCGATACGGCCGTTTTCCAGGACCACCAGACGGTCCATCCGTGCAATGGTGGAGAGGCGGTGGGCGATGGCAATCACGGTTTTGCCTTGCATCAGGGTTTCCAGGCTTTCCTGGATCGCGGCTTCGACTTCGGAGTCCAGTGCCGAGGTGGCCTCGTCCATGATCAGGATCGGAGCGTTCTTGAGCAGCACGCGGGCAATGGCGATACGCTGGCGCTGGCCGCCGGACAGCTTGACGCCGCGCTCGCCCACATGAGCGTCAAAACCGGTGCGGCCCTGGGCATCGGATAGCAGCGGGATAAACTCATCGGCCCGGGCTTTGCGCACGGCTTCCCACAGCTCCTCGTCGGTGGCGTCCGGCTTGCCGTACAGCAAATTGTCGCGGATCGAACGATGCAGCAGCGAGGTGTCCTGGGTAATCATTCCGATCTGTTCGCGTAAGCTTTCCTGCGTCACTTCGGCGATGTTTTGATCGTCGATCAGGATGCGACCGCCTTGTAGGTCATACAAGCGCAACAACAGGTTCACCAGGGTTGACTTGCCGGCACCGGAAGGGCCGATCAGGCCGATTTTTTCACCGGGTTTAATTACCAGGTTGAGGTCGCTGATGATCCCGCTGCGCTTGCCGTAGTGGAAGTCAACGTGTTCAAAACGCACTTCGCCACGGTTGACGATCAAGCGTGGAGCCTGGTCGCGGTCAGTCACGGCGACAGGTTGGGCGATGGTCTCCAGGCCGTCCTGAACCATGCCGATATTTTCAAAAATGCCGTTGACCACCCACATGATCCAGCCGGACATGTTGACGATACGAATCACCAGGCCGGTGGCCAGGGCAATTGCGCCGACGCTGATCAGCGACTGGCTCCACAGCCACAGCGCCAGGCCGCTGGTGCTGACGATCAGCAGGCCATTCAGGCTGGTGATTGCCACGTCCATGCTGGTGACCACGCGACTGGCCAGTCGGGTTTTTTCGGTTTGCTCGATAATGGCTTCGCGCGCGTACTGCTGCTCAAAGTTTGTGTGGGCGAACAATTTGAGGGTGGTGATGTTGGTATAGCCGTCGACGATGCGGCCCATCAGTTTGGAGCGTGCATCAGAAGATACCACCGAGCGTTCCTTGACCCGTGGTACGAAGTAATACAAGGCCCCGACATAGCACAGGATCCAGGTCAGCAGGGGGATCATCAGGCGCCAGTCGGCTTCGGCAAACAGCACCAGCGAGCTGATGGCATAGATCAGGACGTGCCACAGCGCATCGACGGCCTGTACCGCCGAATCACGCAGGGAGTTGCCGGTTTGCATGATGCGCTGGGCGATGCGCCCGGCAAAATCGTTCTGGAAAAAGTTGAGGCTTTGCTTGAGTACATAACTGTGGTTTTGCCAGCGGATCATGCTGGTCATGCTGGGGCTCAGGGTCTGGTGCACCAGCAGGTCATGCAGGCCGAAGAACACCGGGCGGATGATCAGTGCGACCACGGCCATCCAGATCAGCTCACCGCTGTGGACCTTGAAAAAGTCAGTATTGGGCGTGCCCTGGGTCAGGTCGATCAGCGTGCTCAAGTAGCTGAAAAGCGATACTTCGATCAGTGCCGCGATCAGCCCGACCACCAGCAAGGCGGCAAACACGGGCCAGACCTGGCGCAGGTAGTAGAGATAAAATGCCCAGACAGTGCTGGGCGGAGCCGGAGTGGGGGCTTCGCGAAAAATATCGATCAGTTGTTCGAAGCGACGATAGAGCATTGGCACTGACGCCCGCAGCGCGGGCTCTCCTTATAGTGGTGTGACCGGCAGAGCAAAACACGGTCGCTGCAGGCGAAGGCAGCATAGCCGTCTGCGGCAGCAGCGACCGTGTATTGTTTCCAGTCAGCGCTTCCTGCGTGATAGCGCCTGTCAGTCGATACGCTTGGCCGACTTGATCAGGACCGGATCGATGGGCACATTTTGCATGCCTTGTTTGGTGGTGGTTTGCGAGTTGACGATCTGGTCAACAACATCCATGCCATTTACTACCTTGGCAAAAACGGCGTAACCGGCATCACGGCCCGGGTCCAGAAACGCATTGTCTGCCACGTTGATGAAGAATTGACTGGTGGCCGAGTTCGGGTTCGACGTGCGTGCCATCGACAGGGTCCCGCGAACGTTATGCAAGCCGTTGCTGGCTTCGTTCTTGATCGGGTCGCGGGTCTGTTTTTGCACCATCTGCGACGTAAAACCACCACCTTGCACCATGAAACCCGGGATCACGCGGTGAAAAATGGTGTTGTTGTAAAAGCCGCTGTCGACATACTTGAGGAAGTTGTCAGTGCTGATCGGAGCCTTGACCGGGTCCAGTTCGATTTCGATCTTGCCAAAGCTGGTATCCAGTACCACGTGAGGCGCTTTGGCAGTTTCAGCCGCCATAAGGTTGGCAGCGAACAGCAGGGCGCCAGCGGCAAGAGCAATTTTTTTAAGCATGGTTCAGTGATCCTGAAAAGTTGGGTGACCGTTCTATGCCGCACCGTCAGTGAAGCTGGGGGGCATTGAACCAGTGCCCGTGCCACATCTTGCAATGGCAGATGTTCACGGGCGGCGGGTGTTGGACAGGATATTCTCGAATCAGGTTCCTGCCCACTGCTCATCACGCTTGCTGCGGTGCGGCGAAAGGTGCCTCGAGCGGTGCCGTGTCGAAAGTTCGCAACAATTCGACAAGGATTTGAGTTGCCGGGCCCAGGGGTTTGTCCTTGTTGGCGTACAGGAAAAACACCGGGTGACGATTGCCGCCCTGGTTGAGCGGCAACGGCTTGAGGAGACCTTCCTTGAGCTCGCGCTCGATCATGTGCCGTGGCAACCAGGCAAACCCCAGCCCGCTGCCCACAAAGGCAGCCGCCGTGGCCAGGCTGCCGACGGTCCAGCGCTGCTCGGAGCCCAGCCAGCCAACGTCGCGTGGTTGCTGGCGCCCGGAGTCACGAATCACCACTTGTAACTGGCTTTCGAGGTCCTGGAAATGCAACTCGCGTTGCAGGCGATGCAACGGGTGGTCGGGATGGGCCACGGCGACAAACTCCACGGTGCTCAACTCGGTACCCAGGTAGCCGGGAATATTGAAGCTGCTGATGGCCAGGTCAGCCACGCCTTCGAGCAGCACTTCCTCGACGCCGGAAAGAACCTCTTCACGCAGACGTACGCGACAGCCCCGGCTTTGCGGCATAAAAGCGGTCAGGGCGCGCACCAACCGGGCGTTGGGGTAGGCTGCGTCGACGACCAGGCGCACCTCGGCTTCCCAGCCTTGCTCCATATGATGGGCAAGGTCTTCGAGCTGGCTGGCCTGCTTGACCAGTTGCCGGGAGCGACGCAGCAACACGCCACCGGCTTCTGTCAGCACCGCCTTGCGTCCGTCGATGCGCAGCAGCGGCACGCCGAGCTGGTCCTGCATGCGGGCCACGGTATAGCTGACAGACGACTGTGAGCGGTGGAGAACTTCAGCGGCTTGTGCGAAGCCTCCGTGGTCGACCACAGCCTGCAAGGTGCGCCATTGATCAAGGGTCACGCGGGGCGCTTTCACAATGAATTCCTCTGATTTTGGAGTGGTTACAGGATACCGTTAAACAAACAGATTTATAGATAGGTTGTAGCAGGTAATTGCGCTTTTTTATCGAATCAATGACCCCTAATCTTGGCTCCATTCTTACAGCATTTACAGATGGAGCTTGTCCGCCATGTCCAATGTTCTGATCATTGAAAGTAGCGCCCGCCAGCAAGGCTCGTTTTCCCGTCAGTTGACCCAGCAGTTCATCAGCCAGTGGCAAGCAGCCCATCCGACCGATCAGGTCACCGTTCGCGACCTTGCCCTGCACCCGGTACCGCACCTTGATGCCAACCTGTTGGGTGGCTGGATGAAGCCCGAAGCACAACGCAGTGCAGACGAGCACGCCTCCCTCAAGCGCTCCGATGAGTTGACCGACGAGTTGCTGGCCGCTGATGTACTGGTGCTGGCGGCGCCCATGTACAACTTTGCGATACCGAGCACGCTCAAGGCCTGGCTGGACCACGTATTGCGCGCCGGGGTGACCTTCAAGTACACCGAAACCGGTCCACAGGGGCTTTTGACCGGCAAGAAAGCATACGTGTTGACGGCTCGCGGCGGGCTATATGCGGGTAGCACCTCGGACCATCAGGAACCATATCTGCGTCAGGTCATGGCCTTTGTCGGCATTCACGATGTGACCTTTATCCATGCCGAAGGGATGAACCTGGGCGGTGACTTCCAGGAGAAAGGTTTGAATCAGGCCAAGGCCAGGTTGTCTGCCATCGCGTAGTCTGTTAATCGACAGATAATCGCCCGATGGCTTAATTGTTTCATTGCTCCTTCAAGCATGCGGTTCGCGCATCGAACCTCCCTTTGCACTTTATTGAGTGCCCGTGCCCGATCAGCCTTTGCGCTGGATCGGGCTTTTTTTGTCTGGAGCATTTGTTGCGTACAAGCATGTTCACGCCTTTCAAGTGCGCTATGTATCTATCTTTTTACAGGTCCATGCTCTGTTAGCTTTGCCCTTTAATTGTTTTGCCCGGGATCCTTATCGGATGGCAAAACATCACTGATTAAGGGCTGTGTGCCATGTCCATGCTTTCGTCCCGCCCAGAGGCGCAACTCCAAAGAGAAGCGCTGGCCATTGCCGGCCACCTATCCCGACAGCCCACTTTTCTTGCGGCCGCCAGAGATTCGTTTCGCACAACGTTGCACCGGCGCTTTGCGTTTGTGTCACAAGCATTTGACCTGGATGCAATGCATGTCACTGATTATCGGCTTGTGTGGAATCAGGATCAGACCGAGCAGGTTGCCAGTCCCGCCACTTCCCGGACTCTGGGTGAGGAACTGAGTCGATATCTGGCGAGCCGTGAGCTGCCGGTTTTTCAGGGGTTGGTCGGTATCTTCGACAAGGCGGGAGTCTATGGGGATCTGGGGGCGCGCATTGTTGGCGGCGACAATACCGGCAGTGAGCTCGTGGCCATGTTGCAGGATGCAGGTGTCCGGGCCAGCTTGAACTACCAGCAACAGGTAGCGGCTTTTTATAGCGGTACACCGCTGGACGGGCTCAAGTCGGCCATGACTGTTGCCTCGCCCCATGAGCTGGCAGGTGTCGATCCGCAGCGACTTGTTTTCGGCGTCCTGGGGGTATCCGGCCATGAATGGGAGAGCCGCAGCATTGTCCAGCTGTTCGCGGCCTACAGGGAGAGCGGCGAGTTGGCTGCGCATCCGGACGGCATGAGCACGGACGGCCAAATGACTGCCTGGACATACCCTGCGGCCAGTGCGGGCCATTTTTATCGCAGTCACTCCGGTCTGGAGAAGCCTGGGGTTCTGCTTAAACTTCTGCAGGACGCCGATAATCGCTATGCCCGTGACCTGCCGATGAACGAGCCTCTCAAGGCCTGGCTGGCACACAGAATGGCCAGGCAAAGGGCTGCTGAAGCCAATCTGCGTATGCGCGACGGCACCTTGACGGCGGAAGGGGCGGCCATGATCAAGGGGATAACCGGCGGCGTGCGCGATGCGATGGATCTGCACAGCCCTGGCGTGTATGAGCTGTTTCTGCGGGTGCCTGGAATCGAGGCCCGGGTTGCCGGATGTCTGGTTCTTACCAGCAGTCCGCGGGATCTGCCCATCTACAGTCCTGCGGGTGTCATCCTGTTGATTGCAGGTCAGGGACTGATCGAGTTTTCCTCGGGCAGTGAGTTCAGTGACTGCATGACGCTCTGGCTGGATCAACCACAAAACCATCCCTGGTTGCGAGCCGGGGTTGCGTTGGGCCACCGGGACGCTGTTTTTGCCCATCGTCCACGTGCGCTTGTGGACTATCCGGGTGTACCCGGCGGCGATGCCTTTGCCCACTGCCTGACAACACTGCTGAGCTGGCAGCAGGACAGTTGTACGCATCTGATCCGTTCTGGCTCGGTGGAGCCCCTTTATCTGGAGCAGGCAATTGATCTCAGGGCCAGGTTTCGTGTCGGGCATGCGCTGCAGGTGTGCGAGTCAGCCCGACAGGGAAAGCACATCGCGCAAGCGTTCAGGAACACCGCCCTGAATGACGGGTTGGTGCAGGCATTCCCCCTGATCCAGCCACTGGTTTCACCATTCGATATGGACAGTCTGAATCTCAAGGGTTACCGCGATGACAGCAAAGTCACAGATCTGTCAGCCGGGAGGATAAATCCAGAGCATTTGCAGCTTGTCAGTACCAGTCCGCTCGGCGATGTGCTACGTGAAATGGTTGCCAATCTCGAGGCATTCAACGTTTTTGCCCAAGCAGATCTTTTCTTTATCTGTGCAGGTGACAATTGCATCGAAATGGCAGCGCAGGAGTTTCGTGAAAGCATACAGGCTCTTGTTCGCCCATTGAGGTACATCGCTGTCGAGTACCAATTGCCTGTAGCACCCGAGGCGGTGCCAGATGAACCGATAAACACGTTCAAACAGCAGGCAGACGCTACCTTGGCGGACTTGCAGGCTATGTCCGAAATGCTCAAGCAGTCTGCTGTACCGTCTTCGCGCAGGCTGCGTCCAGCCATGCATTCAGAGCTGCAGTGCGCCATCAGTGAGGTAATTCGCCAGTTTCAGTTGTTCAAGGATGACTTGCGTGGCGAGGCTATACAGGTGCTGTACCAGCGCCTGCCGCTTGCAGAAACACTGCCGGTGAGACTGCGCGGGCATCTGGAGACCTACCTGCAGGGTGACGGGCAAACCTATCTTTTTGATTACGGTGAGTCTGTAACTCTGCCGGAAATGCTCGAGTACTACCGTGTCATTCCGGCTGACCCGACTACGGCTCCTGCCAGGCTGCAGGCACTGAACGATCTTGAAGAGCAGTATGCAGTTCGGTGTATGGGTATGGAGCGGGGCACGCCCCTGATTGACTGCCTTCTCACTGCGGATCAGGAGCGAAAGCTGCTGAATGCCGTCAAGGGTTTTATATCGTCCCGGCAGCCTTCACAAGGTGTTAACGCTCTGCCGCCGCTGGAATTGCTGGCACATTACCTGCCTGATTTTGACCCTGCCCGGTTCGCTCACACCAGGCCTGCAGTCGCGCTGCAACAGCTGCTGACTTCAGAATGCGGTCAGTGTCTCGGTCGCGAATTGCTCAAGGTCCTGGGGTGGCATGGCGCACGCGATGGTGAGACCAGCCCGGTGACGCTATGTACCCAACTGGTTTGGAAGACTCTTGTGCTTCGATACTCGCAGGCTGGTGAAGTGGCCGGTTACGATTTGCACTCGGATCGTCTATGGGGCAGGACCTATGCGTGGATCCGCAGCGATTTTGAGACCTTTTTGCTTACTTCGCGACAAGCTGCATCCTCGGCGTTTGCCGCGTTGCTGGCGCGGTTGTTGCGAACGGCCATGCCACCGGATTTCAGTGTCCGCGATATTCCTGGCGAACTGACTTACGGTTCGGCCAGTTGGGTCAACCTGCGCCATGGTGCCGAACTGGCGCATGCCATCGAGCCAGGCTCGACACTGCGCATGACATTTCAGGAAGTCATCCTGTTGCCTGGCAAGCAGGGGCAGGGGCTCGTTTTTTCCGCCAAAGCAAACGAGCAGGAACAGGTTCTGCTCCGCGAGAAGTCTTCAGCCATTCTTGCCTTGCGCCTGCCTCCACTGATGGCCTGGGCGGCTCTGCATGGCGTTGTACCAAAAATGCCCCTGGCTGCTTATTCCAGTGTGGAGATCCAGCGCGCAGTACAAGCGCTGGATGCGTATGAATACGCGATTTTCAAAGCAACCAATGACCTGTTCAAGCCTGCCCCCAACAGGTTTGAAATTGCAAAAAAAGAGCTTGCCAGGCGCGGCCTGAATCCCTATTTCAGCGAGTTCACGGCTGCCAGGGGCAGAATGCCGCTGTTTGAGCTTTATGCTGCCGGCAAGCATCTGGAGCTGGATTTTCCGCCCTACACGTCAGCCACCATACCGAGTGTCGAGGAGGTTCGTGCAAGTGCCGAGCGCTTCTCACGGCTCAAGAAGTTGCCGGTGAATATCGAGCTGGAATTCAACCGGCAGTACAATGCCTATGAGGCGGCGCTGGTGGCAGCACAACAGGCGGTTGTCAGGTTTTTACTGGACAGCCTGCCCCCGCGGCAGCGTCAGGACATTGAATACAGCCATGTCAGGGTATTGCGTGTCAGAGCTGAAAGTACCGGCAGTGTCAGTGAGGACAGCCCCGAAATCACGGATTCACTGATGTTGCGTCAGGGGTTTATTCTCGAAGTGTGCAAAAAAGAAACCTGTGATCTCTACGAGATTTTCCCAAGGGCGCTGCACATACAAGAGAGTCCAAGGCTCAAGCCATTGCTGGTAGGAGGCGTAATCGCTCCAAAGAAAATCGGTATTCACACCTGGGTCCACACTTTTCGGCATGGCACGGTTTTGAATATTGACGAAAATGCCTATCGGACCGGGCACAAACCCATGCCCCATGAGACCTCCCGATCCAGGCTGATTATTGAGGAGCTTGGTAGCGTGCCAGCGGGAGACGAGACGAGCAGTCATCTGCCCGATACGTTCAACTCCTTGCGCAGCAAACAGATTGCCAGGCTGATTCCGCTCTATATCGACAAGGGACAAGCTCGTGCGGCTGCTCGGGGAGTGACAGCTTTTGACCAGGCACATCCTGCCCTGTCATTGCTAAAGGCGATTACGCCTTTCTGGGGGGGCATCGAGGATCTGCTTTCGGATGATCAGAAACGCAGAGCTTCGGGGGCATTCGGGATGCTCCTGGATCTGCTGTTTTTGGTCCCCGTCGTAAGATTTGCCGGGGGGGCAGTGCGGGTGATCAACCTGGCTGGAAAGATCGGTTTCAAGGCCGTGTTGCCCCGGATGGGCAAGCTCGCCAGAACCCTGCTGGTGTCTCTGGCTCAGGAGCTGAATCCCCTGGATGGCTTGCCCCGTTTGCTCAAGTGGAGCGGTGCCAAACTGCTTGAGGGTGGTGCTTGTCTGGCTGAGAAAGGTCTCGGGCACTTCAGGCAAGTGACCGGCCTTTTAAGCGTGGCGCGTTACAACATTAAACAGGGGCTGGTAACGGTCGCGGATCCCGGGGCCTGGAAGCCTGTGGCTCAGGGCGATGAGCTGCGTACGGTCAGTGATGTCAAAGACGTGCAGGTTCGCAATACGGGCAGCGTCACGACCAGTGATTACCGCCTGATTGATCCTGTATCCAGTCTTCCCTATGGGCCGCGCTTGGCCTCAGGCGCCCGGTCAGTACATTTCGGCCAGCAAAAATTCTTTGTTTCTGCCAGCCCTGATCTTCCCGATGGTTATTACTTGCTGCGAGTCAGAAGTCCTGACAATCCCTCGCAACTGCTCAGCAGCGGGGTAATTGCCAAGCCTGAAGCGGGAGCTGCGGGGCAATGGAAAAGAAGAGGGATCAAGGGCGGGGGAGATGAAGTGCCAGAGACCGCCAGTTTGCATACCTGGAGACTGCAGGACGATAACGGGCTGGCCTCATTGGGGGACATGACCACATTCCGGCGCAGCGACGTTTCATTGAAAGGGCGGCAGCCCGATACGACAACAGGTGTCCATACCTTCAACAATAGATCCTATATCGCGGTTGGAGATCCGCCCGAGGCTTATGAGGTGGTGCGGGTCAGAAACAGATTCTGGCAGTTGCATACGGATGGTGAACAGGCTGGCCCCTTTGTTGCGTATAGGCCAGCTCAGGGCCAGACCTCAGGTGTCTGGGACCTGGCCCCGCAGATTACTCTGCAACCCAAGCCAAGATCGAAATGGGAGACCGCCCCCGAGATCATGTTCACCCCGGAGCCGGACGGGCCGCAGCTTTACCGCAACCTGAACAAGCTGCCGGCAAGTACCCCCTGGCAGGTTGAGAGCGGCATCGACTTCAAGCGAATTGAGCAGGAAATCCGCACCCGGTTCAATGTTGAACTGGAGGGCGTTGAAGTCATTTCGACAACGGCCAGTGATTTGGCGGTCAGGATGGATATCCCCTACGACGCGGCCTCTACGAAAGCCAGCCCTGTCGCCTGGACCTCCCCGCAAGGCAAGATCCATATCGCCACGGATCATCCGGATTATGTGGTAAACGGTCTGGTGGACTCCGACAAGGTGCGCTCCACGGTAGTGCATGAGTATGTCCATGCGGCCTCTCATCGCAGAGCCGGTTTGCAGGTCATTTCCGGGGAGGGGGTCAATTATGATGAAAGTGTGGTGGATTATTTCGCGGAAAAAATCTACTCGCAGATTTATCCCGGACGGCCCTACAAAAGCGGCTATTTCACCGCGGACGGAGCCCTGTGGCACGGGCAACTGGTGCCGTTTATGAGTCAAAGCGCAACCATGAACCTGGTTGAGATCCAGCAGGCACTCTTTCACGATCCGGCGTTGTTCAGGCCGCTGGGCCCGGACGCCTTGCAGGAATGGAAGCGGCTGACCGGTTTCTAGTGCTGTGCGCCCTGAGCTCTCAATTGCCCTGGAGCGGATGAGATTGGCAAGCCAGCATTTTACTTCCCCGGCAAACCCGCTAAGGTCGCCCATTCTTTCGAATTCGCCACGGCGTAAACGAACAGGCAACTACGGTTTTTGAGCGAGAGATTCATGGGCTATCTGTTAATTGTTACCCTGATTCAGGCGTTTTCATTCAGCCTGATTGGCGAGTATCTGGCGGGGCACGTCGACAGTTACTTTGCGGTACTGGTGCGTGTGGTACTGGCGGGGCTGGTATTTATTCCGCTCACACGCTGGCGTCAGGTCGAACCCGGTTTCATGCGCGGCATGCTGTTGATCGGGGCGCTGCAGTTCGGTGTCACCTACGTCTGTCTGTACTTGAGTTTTCGAGTGCTTACGGTTCCGGAGGTGTTGTTGTTCACCATCCTGACCCCCCTGCACGTGACCCTAATCGAGGATGCAATCAACCGCCGTTTCAACCCGTGGGCGCTTGTTGCGGCACTGGTCGCCGTTATGGGGGCTGCGGTCATTCGTTTTGACACCATCAGCCCCGAATTTTTCAAGGGCTTCCTGCTCCTGCAACTGGGCAACTTCACTTATGCCGCCGGTCAGGTGATGTACCGGCATCTGGTCGCCCGCTACCCGAGCGATTTGCCGCATTACCGGCGCTTCGGTTACTTCTATCTGGGTGCGCTGGCTGTGGTACTGCCTGCTTTTGTGTTGTTCGGCAAAGCCGATTTCTGGCCTGAAGCCCCCTTGCAGTGGGGAGTGCTGGTGTTTCTGGGGCTGGTCTCCACTGCACTTGGCCTGTATTGGTGGAACAAGGGCGCTTGCATGGTCAGTGGCGCGACCCTGGCGGTCATGAACAACGTGCATGTGCCGGTGGGTCTGTTTTTCAGCCTGTTGATCTGGAATCAACACGAGCCTCTGGGGCGGTTGTTCCTGGGCGGGCTGGTGATATTGATTGCCGTCTGGATAAGCCGGCTAGACCGCAGGGCTGTGACGGTCTAAGGTCAATCTCAGTCCATCTATCGCCTTAAGGGAGAGTCGGAATGACAGTCAGGGTGTTGATCTTGCCGGGCCTGTTCAATTCAGGAACAGAGCATTGGCAATCTCACTGGGAGCAGCGCTACAGCGGTTTGCATCGGGTCAAGCAGGACAATTGGGAAACCCCCGCCTGTGTTGACTGGGTGCAGAACCTGCATAAAAAAATCACCAAGAGCGAGCGCCCCGTAGTGCTGGTGGGTCACAGCCTGGCGTGTACGCTGATAGCCCGCTGGGCCCAGCAGCACCCCAAGGAGGCAAGGCGGGTGCGCGGGGCGTTGCTGGTGGCGCCCAGTGATACCGAGGCCGACAGCTACCCGGCCGGGACCTCAGGCTTTAGCCCCATGCCGCTCAATACCCTGCCTTTTGATGCCATCACCGTAGCCAGCACCAACGACCCCTATGTCACCCGCGAGCGGGCCGAGGCCTTCAGCCAGGCCTGGGGGAGTGAACTGGTATGGTTGGAGAATGCCGGGCATATCAATGGCGAAGGTGGCTATGGCACCTGGCCGCAGGGCATCGAGTTGTTGTTCAAACTCACTGGCGACCCGCAGTTCAAGCACGCCTGAACATGTAGCCGCTGACGAGACAAGAGGCTGCGACAAGCCCCGCAGGGCTTTCAGATTCTCGCAGCCTCTCTGTACTCCTTAGCGGCTACACATCACTCTTCGATCGGTATTCTGGTCAACAGCCCCTTGCGCAGGTCATTGCCGCTTGGTTGCTGGTACACGCTTAAACCGAACTCGGGCAGTACTGACAGCAGATAGTCGAAGATATCGCCCTGAATGCGTTCGTATTCGTCCCACACAGTGGTTCGGGTAAAGCAGTACACCTCCAGGGGTACGCCTTGAGGCGTGGTTTGCAGTTGGCGCACCATGCAGGTCATGTTCGGCTGGATATCGGCATGGCTTTTCAGATAGGCAAGGGCATAGGCGCGGAAAGTACCGATATTGGTCATGCGTCGACGGTTGGCTGACATGGCTGCCACGTTGCCCTGGGCTTCATTCCAGCTTTTGAGTTCGGCTTTCTTGCGATGCAGGTAGTCGCTCAGCAAGCGCACTCCCTCCAGACGTTGCTCCTGCTCATCGGTCAGGAACGCAACATCGCTTGCGTCAATAAACAGGCTGCGCTTGATCCGCCGGCCGCCGGACTGCTGCATGCCGCGCCAGTTCTTGAACGACTCGGACATCAGGCGCCAGGTGGGTATCGAGACAATGGTCTTGTCGAAATTCTGCACCTTGACGGTATGCAGGGTGATATCGATCACATCACCATCGGCCCCGACCTGAGGCATTTCGATCCAGTCACCAACCCGCAGCAAGTCGTTGCTGGTCAACTGTACGCTGGCCACGAACGACAGCAGGGTGTCCTTGTAGACCAGCAGGATAACCGCAGACATTGCCCCCAGCCCGGAAAGCAGCAGCATTGGCGAGCGGTCGATCAGGGTCGCGACAATGATGATGGCCGAGAACACATACAGCAACATTTTGGTCAGCTGAATGTAGCCCTTGATCGGGCGCGTCTTGGCGTAGTTGGTGCGCGAATAGATGTCGAGCAAGGCGTCCAGCAGTGAACTGATAACCCGCGTCAGTACGAAGATGGTGATGGCCAGCGCCAGGTTGCCAAGGAAGTGGCGACCGTTGTCGCTCATGTCCGGCACCAGATTGCGCCCGAACTGCACTATCAGCGAGGGAGTCAGTTGCGCCAGGCGATGGAACACCTTGTGTTCGCGTAAATCATTGATCCAGTGCAGGGCCGGTTGGCGGCCGAGCATTTTGGTCACGCGCAGGATAATAATGCGTGCGATATGACCGGCCAGCAGGGCGACGCCCACGAGAACGATCAGGCCCAGTATGGCCGAAACCCAGGGATGTTGATCCAGATTGGCCCACAGGTCCTGGATTTGGCTCCAGAGTGCTTGAGTATCCATAAGCTAAAACGATATCCGGTAATAAATGGCCATGGGATTAGAGCACTTCAGGGCGATTTGTGGGCCCTGATTGGACTAAAGACCCTAAAAAACCATTTGTTTCACGCCGTTCGTGCAAAGTAACTCGGCCTTGGCGCTCGAAACCGTTACTCTATGCCGCTGATTTTTTGTATTTCTTCGAGGTAGCACCCGTGTTTTCCGATTTCGCCCTGCACGAACGCCTGCTTAAAGCTGTGGCCGAGCTTAAATTTGTCGAGCCTACGCCTGTGCAAGCAGCGGCCATCCCGCTCGCGCTCGAAGGGCGTGACCTGCGGGTTACAGCTCAAACCGGGAGTGGCAAAACCGCCGCTTTCGTACTGCCGATTCTGAATCGTCTGATTGGTCCTGCCAAAATCCGCGTCAGTATCAAAGCGTTGATTTTGCTGCCGACCCGCGAGCTGGCACAGCAAACGCTAAAAGAAGTTGAGCGTTTTTCGCAGTTCACGTTCATCAAGTCCGGTCTGATCACCGGCGGTGAGGACTTCAAGGTTCAGGCGGCCATGCTGCGCAAGGTGCCGGATATCCTGATCGGCACCCCTGGCCGTTTGCTCGAGCAACTGAATGCCGGCAACCTTGACTTGAAAGAAGTTGAAGTTCTGGTACTCGACGAAGCCGACCGCATGCTCGACATGGGTTTCTCCGAAGACGTGCAACGTCTGGTCGATGAGTGCCCGAACCGTCAGCAAACCATGCTGTTCTCGGCCACCACCGGTGGTTCGGGCCTGCGTGAGATGATCGGCAAGGTACTGAACAACCCTGAGCACTTGCAGCTCAACCAGGTCAGCCAGTTGAACGCCACCACGCGTCAGCAGATCATCACGGCAGACCACAACCAGCACAAAGAGCAAATTGTTAACTGGCTGCTGGCTAACGAGACTTATCAAAAAGCCATCGTTTTCACCAACACCCGTGCCATGGCTGACCGCATCTACGGTCGCCTGGTGGCTCAGGAGTACAAGGCGTTCGTCTTGCACGGTGAAAAAGACCAGAAAGACCGCAAGCTGGCCATCGATCGCCTGAAGCAGGGCGGCGTCAAGATTCTGGTGGCTACCGACGTGGCGGCCCGTGGTCTGGACGTTGAAGGCCTGGATCTGGTGATCAACTTCGATATGCCTCGCAGCGGCGACGAGTACGTTCACCGTATTGGTCGTACTGGCCGTGCGGGCAATGATGGCCTGGCGATCTCGCTGATCTGCCATGGTGACTGGAACCTGATGTCCAGCATTGAGCGCTACCTGAAGCAAAGCTTCGAGCGCCGTACCATCAAGGAAGTCAAAGGCGTCTACGGCGGCCCGAAAAACGTCAAGGCTTCGGGTAAGGCTGTTGGTGTGAAGAAGAAAAAGACCGACGCCAAGGGCGTCAAGAAGAAGTCGGGCGCCAAGGCACCGACCAAGCGCAAGATCGCCAACCGCCCGAAGACCGACGCTCTTTCGTTGGTCAGTAAGGACGGCATGGCGCCGCTCAAGCGCCGCAAGCCAGAAGCACCAGCGGCTGAGTAAATCGCTGGCATGGCTCACAAAAAACCCGGCCTGCGCCGGGTTTTTTGTTGCCTGAAACGCCGCAGATTTTGTGAGCGCCGCAATGTCTGCAGGAGCTGGCTTGCCTGCGATGGTGTCATCGTGGGGTGACTGGGAAACCGCGCCGTTTGCATCGCGAGCTAGCCCGCTCCGACAAAACCCGGGCGTTTCAGTAGAACGTCCGCTCGGCCTTAAATGTCAGTAAGCCATCACACTGGGTGTTCTGCCCTGAGTAGGCAGAGCAGTCGCTGCCGTCCAGGCTGGAATCGCTGTAGATCACGTTGAGGTCAATGCCCATCCAGGGGCGCGAGAGTTTGATCGACCAGTCATTGAATGCGCGTACGCTGCCACCGTCGGCAATGGACACCGGTGTGCCCAGTTGGTGGGTGGTGTATTTCATGCTTACGCCGATGCCAAAGGGCTGGTTGACCCCCAGGTCGGCAAACAATGTGCTGTCGCGGCGCCCCGGATCATTGCTGAAGGCGGCGCCAAAGCGCGTGCCCAGCACGGTGAGGCCTGCAAAGATCTGCTGGCTGTCGAGTGAGTCGACTTTGGGGTAGCTGTAATGGATCACCCCCAGCTCATAGCTCAGGGTCTGGTCAAAGGGGCGCTTGTAGCCCAGATACGAATCCACTTCCAGGTTGCTGCCAGGCTTGATGCCCATGGTTGGCGCCCATTGCCCGACATACCAGCCGCTGTCGTGGGTCAGGTCCAGGCCGCCATGAAAGGTCGAGCCGGGGCTGGTGGGCTTGACCAGGCCCTGGGCCATGCTGCGGCTGGGCTGGGTGGCCAGCTTCAGGTCGAAGTCGCCCAGCTCGCGGGAAAACACCTGTGCGTCTGCAATGGTGCTGGTCAGCAGCGTGCTGGCCAGCAACACCGTCCGTGTCAGCATGATCGGCTCCCTATTTGGGCTCAAAGGCTTGATTCAGAGCCTTCGGAGCATACGCAGGAATATCGGCAACAAAGTGCCGTTCGTCGATTTATCGATGCGAATCGGGGGCGGGGCAGGGGAACAAAGGGGATAAATCGAGAGTCCTAGCGCCTTGAAGGGCAAAGCGCATAAGGACCAGATGAAGCGAGGGGGTATTACTTCTTGCCGAGCGTGATTTGCTTGGACGGGCCGAAAGTTTGGCCGCTGACGCCTTTGCTGATTTGCTGAATCTCGCCGCCGGATTTCAGGAATGCTTCGATTTGAGCATTGATGGAATCACTGGTTTCAACAGCGGGAGCTGGCTTTGCTTTGCTGGCGGATGCTTTTACACGCATGGCGGCTATTGACCTGTAGAAAATAACTTGGCCAGCGATAGTACCTGAAATACTTGACAATTGCTTGTTAAATATCTTCGTAAAATAATATCGGTGCAGTATGAGTCAGCATGAACGACTGCATAATTGTCGGCTAACTCGCTGTTTTAATTCATAACGTGGGAGGTTTTGTATACGTGTCCGGCCGTGCGCAGATGGCCTTTGAGCATCCGCCAGGCTGACGAGTGGCGTCCAAGGCGCGTTGGAAAAACCTGATAAATCAAACCTTTCGCAGATTTTTTGGATGGCGGGCTGCGGCACTCCAATTTGCCCCCCTAAACTCGGGTAGAATGCCGCCTACGTAATGAGGGTATTGGACATGGCTTTAATCGGTCGCTACAACAGTTTGCAAGTGGTTAAACATACAAACTTCGGTTTGTATCTGGATGGTGGGGCTGACGGCGAAATCCTGTTGCCCAATCGTTATATTCCAAAAGATATTCCCAGCGAAGATGAAGACTGGCTCAACGTCTTTGTTTATTTGGACAGCGCTGACAAGTTAATTGCCACCACTGAAAAACCAAAAGTTCAAGTCGGTGAATTTGCCAGCTTGAAAGTGGTTGAAGTTAACAGCATCGGCGTATTCCTCGATTGGGGTTTACCAAAAGATTTGCTGTTGCCGTATTCCGAAGAAAAGCGCCAGATGACCGCCGGCGAATATGTCGTGGTGCACGTCTACCTCGACAAGCACACGCGTCGTATCACCGCGACTGCCCGTCTGGACCGCTACCTGGACAAAACCCCGGCCAATTATCAGGTCGGCCAGGAAGTTGATCTGTTGGTGGCCGAGGCCACGGACATGGGCTTTAAAGCCGTGATCAACAACAAGCACTGGGGTTTGATCCACAAGAATGAAATCTTCAAGTTCATGCGTGCGGGCAAGCAGGAAAAGGGCTATATCAAGGAAGTCCGTGCGGACGGCAAGATCAGCCTGAGCCTGCAACCGGTTGGCCAGGAAGCAGCCAGCAGCCTGAATTCGAAGATCCTCAGCAAGTTGCGCGACAACAACGGTGTGCTCGCCGTGAGCGACAAAAGTGCCCCTGAAGTCATCAGTACTCATTTTGGCGTCAGCAAGGGCAACTTCAAGAAAGCCATTGGTGCGCTCTACAAGGAAGGCAAGATTGCGATCCACCCGGACCGTATCGAACTGATCTGATCCAACACGAGGGGCTGGCGACATGAGCAAGGCAGTGTGGGCGTATATTGGTGCGTTACTGGCTTTTCTGGTGCTTGACGGCCTGTGGCTGGGCCTGCTTATGAGCTCTACCTATAAAGAGCTGTTGGGTTCGTTGATGCTGGCTCAACCCAAGTGGGGCCCGGCCATCGTGTTTTACCTGCTGTATGTGCTGGGCGTGGTGTTCTTTGTGGTGTTGCCGGCCCTTGCCCGGGCCAGTGCGCGCAGGGCTGCTCTGGCAGGTGCGTTTTTCGGGCTGGTGGCTTATGGCACCTATGACATGACGAACTGGGCCACGCTGCAAGGCTGGTCGCCCCAGTTGGCATTGATGGACATGGCCTGGGGCGGGTTACTGACCTGTCTTGCAGCCCTGTCGGGTTATTGGGCGGCACGCAAGCTGGCGTCCTGATTGTTTTCGACCTTTTTAGGTGTGGCTTTTTTCGGGTGAACTATGAGTGTTTCGCGGCGAGCAACGGATGCTTTCGCACTGCAAGTGATGCTGGGATTGTGCCTGATCTGGGGTGTGCAACAGGTCATCATCAAGCTGGCGGCACCCGATATCGCACCCGTGATGCAGGCCGCCATGCGCTCCGGTATTTCAGCACTGCTGGTTGGGCTGCTGATCTGCTGGAAGGGTGGCTGGAGCCAGGTGCCTGCCACCTGGCGTGGCGGTTTACTGGCAGGCAGCTTGTTCGGCCTGGAGTTCTTCTTTATTTCCGAAGGCCTGCAACTGACCAGTGCCGCGCATATGTCGGTATTTCTCTATACCGCGCCCATTTTCACCGCACTCGGGATTAACTGGCTGTTGCCCAGCGAGCGCTTGCGGCCTTTGCAATGGCTGGGGATATTACTCGCGTTTGCCGGGATTGCCTTCTCATTCGCGGGCGGTATGTCGTTTGCTGACATGGACCGCAACGTGCTGCTGGGCGATGCCTACGCCATTCTGGCGGGCATGGCCTGGGGCGCGACCACGGTGGTGGTGCGCGGCTCGCGGTTGTCGGAGGCACCTGTGACCCTGACCCTGTTCTATCAGTTGATTGTCGGTTTTTTCGGCCTGCTGGTGATTGCCGCTTTCAGCGGCCAGATCAGCCACGTCAGCCTGACCACCGTGGCGGTGGCCAGTGTGCTGTTTCAAGGGCTGGTCGTGTCGTTCTTCAGTTATCTGGTGTGGTTCTGGTTACTCAAGCGTTATATGGCTTCCAACTTGGCGGTGTTCTCCTTCATGACCCCGCTGTTCGGAGTGACATTCGGTGTGCTGGTGCTGCATGAGCCTCTGAGCGTCAACTTTGTGGTGGGCGCAGTGCTGGTGCTGTGCGGTATTACGTTTGTCAGCGCCGAGCAGTGGGTGCGTCGCAAAGTGCGTGCTCTGCTGGGGGGCTGACCGACTGCCAGGCCAGAGTGCCCGCTAGCAGCAGCCCGCTGGCCGCGATGATCAGTGCCGGTTGCAAGCCGCCGCTGAAATGGCTGCTCAATGCAGCCAGCAATGGCCCGCACAGTTGGCCCACGGCGAAACAGGCGGTCAGCATGGCCGCATTGCGCGCTGTGGCATTGGGCGCCAGATCCCGTGAGCACTGCATCACCAGCGGCATGCAGGCCAGAAACGGTGTGCCGCAGAGGATTACACCAAGTGCCAGCCCCGCGCTGCTCGGAAGCAGGCACGCCAGCACACCAAGGGCTTGAATCCATAACCCGCCCATCAGCCAGAAGCGCGTGGTAGCAGGGCGCGGCCGACGAAAGCTGATCAGTGCCACGCCAATGGCAGCACATAGCCCGAATGCTGGCCAGAACAGATCGGCTTGCCACTGGCCATGAAACCGGGCATTGGCCATCTGGGATAAAAATGTCGCCGGGATGATATAGCCCAGGCCATAGAGCCCATAAATTGCTCCCAGACGGGCGATCCCGGGTTGCCGGTTATCGGGCTGCATCGTTTGAGGCCGGGCGGCAAGTGCAGCGGGTTGCGGTAGCGCGGGCAAAATCACCAGCAACATCAGCAGTGCCGCCAGGGCATAAATCATCCAGAGCGAGGCCGAGTCTTGCCCGGTTAAATTGGCGGCCAGGGCCAGCAGTCCGGTCAGCATCACCCCGAGACCGGGCCCGGCAAAAACCAGAGCGCCCAGACGCGGTCGATTGGCGGTGATAGCGATGTGCTGACTCAGTGCGGTGATCATCACCATCACCCAGGCACTGGCGATCCCGGAGCCGAATCGTAATAACAGATGCGCCCAAAACCCCTGGGCCCAGTACGACGCCAGCGTCAGCCCAACGCACAGCCACAGGCCTGTATGCAATCGATTACGCACCTGGTCGGGGCGCCTGGCGCGCATGGCATCCAGGGCGCCGAGCAGGTAACCCAGGTAGTTGGCGGCGGCAATCAGTCCTGCGCCGGTCAGGTCGATCTGGCCTTCGCTGATCAGGTGCGGCAGTTGAGGCGTCAGGGAAAAACGGCCAATGCCCATGGCCATCATGAGTGCAACAAGGCTGGCGAGCAGGCGAATCAGGGGTGACATGCTGGGATTTCCCGATAGTGAACAATGACCGTCAGGCTAGTGGTATTTGACTTTCTCTAAAAATGAATAATAGTGATCTACTTATTCTGTTTTGGAGAATCGTGTGGAGTTCAGCCAATTACGTATTTTTCAGGCCGTGGCTGAAGAAGGGTCGATCACCCGTGCGGCTGAGCGTCTGCACCGAGTGCCTTCCAACCTGTCGACCCGGCTCAAGCAACTGGAAGAGCAGGTGGGGGTCGAACTGTTTATGCGTGAGCGTCAGCGCTTGCAGTTATCTCCGGCAGGGCAGGTGCTGCTGGATTACACCGCACGTTTGTTTGCCCTGCACGATGAAGCGCTGAGCGCGGTGCAGGGTGGCGTGCCTTCGGGCAAGTTCACCCTGGGCACCATGTACAGCACTGCGGCAATCCATTTGCCGAACCTGCTGGCGCACTACCATCGCACCTACCCGGCGGTGAATCTGCATGTGCAATCGGCACCCAGCGGCGAGTTGCTCGAAGGGCTGCTGGGCGGGCGCCTGGATGCCGCCCTGGTGGATGGCCCGCTGGAATTGGCAGGCCTGGACGGGGTGGAGTTTTGTGACGAGCGCCTGGTACTGATCAGTGATCTGGATCATCCGCAGATCACCCACGCCAAGGATGTGCAGGGGCGTGAAGTGTTTACTTTTCGCCAGGGCTGTTCTTATCGGGCCCGGCTTGAAGCCTGGTACGCCAGTGATCGCGCAGCCATGGGCCGGGTAATGGAGATTGAATCCTATCAAGGCATGCTGGCGTGCGTGGCGGCGGGGTCGGGGGTCGCATTGATGCCGGCTTCGATGCTGGCCAGCTTGCCGGGGCGTGAAAATGTCCGTGTACACCCTTTGAAACAACCTTTTGCATGCGCCACGACCTGGCTGATGTGGCGAAAAGGCATGACGGGGGCAAACCTGAATGCCTGGATACAGCTGCAACAGGCCCGTTCGCTGCCAGTTCATGATTAATCGCTGCAACTTCAAGTGCTGGCCTGAATCCGATGTATGGGGCGACTTAGCCTAAAGTTCATTGACCTTAAGCAAGCATCTTGTAGTACTTAGGACTATTATCTGTACGAAGCGACCACTGAATTCCCGTCGCTCGAGTGACCCCAAGGGGGATATATGAAAGACAAACTGCAAACCTGGCTCCATGACCTGGGCGTGGCCCTCGGCCTGATCGAGCCGCCAATGCAACCTGTGCCTATCCCTGTCGAGGATCCGCGTCGTCGTCCGCAACGTCGCCGCTAAAGTTGCGTTTGCGTCGCGTGCTGTTCACGGCTCCCGGTGATTGCCGGCGAGAGGGGTGAAGGGCTGCAGGCAACACAAGGGCAGTGTGAACTGCCCCCATCCATCAGGGCTTGTCAGCCCATGGTAAAACGCACGCTGTAGTTTAGCGGCGCCTGGTCTGTTTTCTCCGTTATTCGCGCTTCACATTTCGCATCATCCATACCCGTCGAGGTTGCACTGGCAGATCGTGTAGAGCTCAGTGTGGGTTTGAATACGCCAAATGACTGGGTAACCCGCAGTGCTGTGTTGAAGGTGCATTCCCGATTGCCATTGGCGTATGAAAAGACTTCGCGAAGTATCGCAGGGGTTTTGCGCGGGTAGCCGAAGCTGGTTTTATAGCTGACTGCAATCGAATGCTCGCTTAACGGATCGACATCAAAG
This sequence comes from Pseudomonas bubulae, assembly GCF_037023725.1. Lineage (NCBI taxonomy): Bacteria > Pseudomonadati > Pseudomonadota > Gammaproteobacteria > Pseudomonadales > Pseudomonadaceae > Pseudomonas > Pseudomonas bubulae. The sequence continues at coordinate 4,103,584 of NZ_CP146077.1, read as the reverse complement.
TAGCCAGGTTCGACCAGCGACAGGTTCCAGTTTGAACGATTGAGTTTGAGCGGCCCGGAGGTGTTGTTGATGATCTCGAATGTCAGTGTGGTGACATCGGCTTGAGCATTCATGCCGGTGAGCATCGTGGTGGTGGCCACCACGGCAATAGCCAGGTACGTCTTGAAGTGGGTCATGGTGTTAAGTCCATTTAATCAATCACAGGTAGTTTGAAGTTGAGCGGCTACATCCCCTGTAGCCGCTTTTCAAGCGTAGTTGGACTGACTAATGGGCTGGCAGCGACAAGGCGCTGCGTGGGCGGGGTATTGGTGTTTGCGGTTGTATGAAATGAGATCGGCAGAAAAACGGGTACGAACAGGAACGTCGGACCCGCTCAAGAAGACCTTCTCAGGCGACGCTGGCCACCGCCACAGGGCGCCGATCTATCAGGCTGACCAGCACAAAGCTTGCCAGTGCCACGGCCAGGCTGTAGTAGATCGGGGTGTTGGCGTCCAGGCCGTCCGTGATCATGAAGATCAATGCGGTGATAAAACCCAGGCTCATGCTGGAGATGGCGCCCGCTGTAGTGGCGCGTTTCCAGAAAATCGCGCCGATCAATGGCACCAGCATGCCGCCCACCAGCAGGTTGTAGGCCAGGGTCAGGGCGCTGATCACATCAGACACCACCAGCGCGATACCCAGTACGGCAATGCCCGTCAGCAGGGTAAACAGGCGGTTGATCCGCAGGCTCGACTGCTTGCCGCCGCGCAGCCTTGGCAACAGGTCTTCGGTCAGTACGGTGGAGGCTGCCAGTAAACCGGCGCTGGCGGTGGACATCATGGCCGCCAGTGCTGCTGCAATCACCAACCCGCGAATACCGTCTGGCAGCGACACTTTGACGATGGCGGCAAAGGCGTTGTTGACGTTATCCAGATCGGGAATCAGCACGTGTGCGGCCATGCCGATCAGTGCACAGGTCAGGCCATAGAGGATGCAGTAGAACCCGGCGAATGTGCCAGCATACTTGGCCACTTTGGCAGTTTTGGCGGTGAATACCCGTTGCCAGATGTCCTGGCCGATCAGGATGCCGAAAAAATAAATCATGAAGTAGGTGATGATCGTGTCCCAGCCGATGCTGGTGAAGCTGAAGTTCGAGGCTGGCAACTTGCTCACCAGTTCGTCCCAGCCGCCGACGCGGTACAGGCAGATGGGCAGCAGCACGAACATCAGACCGACCGTCTTGATCACGAACTGGACGATGTCGGTCAGGGTCAGCGACCACATGCCGCCCACGGTGGAGTAGATCACCACCACGCCACCACCGATCAATACCGAGATCCAGAAAGGCAGGCCGAACAGCACTTCCAGAACGGTGCCGATGGCCAGGATTGAGGTCACGCCGATCATCAGTGCGTAGGCCAGCATGATCACCGCACTGGCCTGGCGGGCCATCGGGTTGTAGCGTTTTTCCAGCACCTGGGTGACGGTAAAAATTTTCAGTTTGAGCAGCGGCTTGGCCAAAAACAGGTTCAGCGCGATGATCCCGCAACCCAGAGCGGCACATAGCCAGAAGCCGGAAATCCCGTGAACATAGCCCAGGCGCACGGTGCCGACGGTAGAGGCACCGCCCAAAACGGTGGCGGCCATCGTGCCCATATACAGCGTGGGTCCCAGATTTCGTCCGGCAACCAGATAGTCTTCGTGGGTTTTGGCCTTGCGCATGCCGTAGTAACCGAGCACCAGCATTGCCGCTGCGTAGATAAGGACGACCAGTAGATCTAGAGCCATGATGGCGAATCTCCGATTATTTTTTTTATGGATGCAGCTAAAGCACGGTGGCTTGGTGCCATAAGCGCAAGGCTTGCTGGCACCGCAGAGATGTCCTTATCGATGTACTACGCCGGGCAGCACGCAGAGCATTTCGTAGAGCAGGTTGGCGCCCAGTAATGAAGTGTTGCCGGTGGTGTCGTACGGCGGCGAGACTTCTACCAGATCGCAGCCGACCAGGTCGAGGCCCTGGCAACCGCGGATCACCTCCATTGCCTGGATGGTGGTCAGGCCGCCGATTTCCGGGGTGCCGGTGCCCGGCGCCCAGGCCGGGTCGATGCCGTCGATATCAAAGCTCAGGTACACCGGGCCGTTACCGACTTTCTCGCGCACTTCGGCCATCAATGGCGTCAGGGATTTATGCCAGCACTCTTCGGCCTGCACTACGCGGAAGCCTTGTTTGCGGCTCCAGTTGAAGTCCTCAGCGGTATAGCCCTGGGCACGCAGGCCGATCTGCACCACGCGGTCACAGTCCAGCAGACCTTCTTCCACGGCGCGGCGGAAGGTGGTGCCGTGGGCGATTTTCTCGCCAAACATGTGATCGTTTACATCGGCATGGGCATCGATATGCACCAGGCCAACCTTGCCGTGCTTTTTATGGATGGCCCGCAGGATGGGCAGGGTGATGGTGTGATCACCGCCCAGGGTCATGGGGATGACATCGTGTTCAAGGATTTCGTCGTAGGCCTCTTCGATGATGCGCACGGCGTCCAGCAGGTTGAAGGTGTTGATCGCCACATCGCCGATATCGGCAACCGACAATGAATCAAAGGGGGCGGCGCCGGTGGCCATGTTGTACGGGCGGATCATTACCGATTCGGCGCGGATTTCGCGGGGGCCGAAGCGGGTGCCGGCGCGCAGCGAAGTGCCGATATCCAGGGGCACACCGACAAAAGCAGCGTCAAGGCCGGCGGCCGATTGCAGGTGGGGCAGGCGCATCATGGTGGCGATGCCGGCGAAGCGCGGCATTTCATTACCGCCCAGTGGTTGATGAAGAATTTTGTCCACGGGTAAGGCCTCGTCGTTTTGTAGGAGTTATGGCGCTCGATTCTGCGAAAGGTACGAGGCGGGAAGAATCGCTGCGAACAAATACTTAGTTCAGGTTTTTCTAAACTGATAGCGGTAGACTTTGATCATTCATCATTGCCTGTGGGGGCGGGCTTGCTCGCGAATGCATCACCACAGAGCAGGCTGAAACCCGGGCGCCTGTATCGCGGGCAAGCCCGCTCCCACGGTGGAAAGTGAGTTACTGATGGCCAACGCTTTACCCGATCTGAAACTATTGCGAATTTTTGCCAGCGTGGTCAGGCACCAGGGGTTCGCCAATGCCCAGCAGGCGCTCAACCTCTCGACGTCTGCCATCAGCACTTATATGAGCCAGCTTGAAACCAATCTGGGGCTGGTGCTGTGCCATCGCGGTCGTGGCGGGTTCAGCCTGACCAGCAAGGGCGAGTTGTTCCATCAGGAAACCCTGCGCCTGCTGGGCGAACTGGAAGGTTTCGAGCAATACGCGGCAGCGCTCAAGGGTGAGTTGCGCGGTACCCTGAACCTGGGTGTGATCGACTCGACGGTCAACGACAAGGCCTTGCCCTTTGCCGAGGCCATTGGTGCCTACAGCCAGGAGCATCCAGCGGTGCACCTGCATTTATCGGTGATGAGCCCGTATGAATTGCAGCTCGGGGTTCAGGACAATCGCCTGGACCTGGCCATCGGAGCGTTTTCCACGCGCATGAGCGGGCTGGTCTACCAGCCGTTGTACCGCGAGCAGCACTGGCTGTACTGCAGCACGCGACACCCTCTATTTAGTGAACGGCGTATCCCCGGGCCGGTGATTACCCAGCAGCGGATGGTCGGGCGCGGCTACTGGAGCCAGGCTGAACTGGCGCGCCACGGCTTCAAGCACAGCGCGGCGACGGTGGACAGCATGGAGGCACAGCTGATTCTGGTGCTCTCGGGCGCCTACATCGGTTACCTGCCCGAACACTATGCCGAGCCCTGGGTGGAGAAGGGTGACCTGCGCGTGCTGCTCCCCGCGACCTTTGGCTATCAGGCGCCGTTCTCGATGATCGTGCGCCGTGGTCGCAGCCGCGAACCCTTGATCCAGACGTTTCGCGACCTGCTCAAAGCCCAGCTTCATAAACCTTGAACGAGCCCGTTTACTCTATGTCCCGAGCCCAATGCCCGCGCTGTATGCGCCCGCAGTCCCACTGCCTGTGCGAACTTATTCCACAACTGGCAAGCCGTACCCGCGTGTTGCTGTTGCAGCACCCCAGTGAGGTCAATCACGCACTGAACACCGCCCGACTGGCAGCCTTGGGGCTGACCAACGCACAATTGGTGGTTGGCGAGGTGTTCGAAGATTTGGCAACCTTGCTCAACCCGCCGGGGTATCGGGCGCGGTTATTGTTCCCCGGTGACGATGCGCAACTGATCGTGGCCGATGTTGTCGGCGAGCAAGACCTGCCGTTGCTGTTGGTGGTACCCGATGGCACCTGGCGCAAAGCGCGCAAGTTGCTGCACCTTAATCCGCTGCTGGCGCAATTGCCGCGGGTGACGTTGCCCGAGGGCGCTGTGTCACGTTACCGGTTGCGCAAGGCGCCGGGGCCGGGTGCCCTGTCTACTTTGGAAGCGATTGTGCAGGCGCTGGAAATTCTGGAGCCGGCCACCTCGTTCACGCCGTTGCTGCGCTCGTTCGAGGCGCTGATTGAAGGCCAGATCGAAGCGATGGGCGCCGATACCTATCTGAAAAATCACGGGCACAAGTCGTAATCTGTGGGCGCGGGCTTGCTCGCGATGCAGGCGGCGGGGTATGTCAGGGAAACCGAGTTGGGGCGATCGCGAGCAAGCCCGCTCCCACAGGGTTTCAGGGTTTTTCGAGGGTTTTTTGTCGCAGGATGTAGATGCTCACCAGCACGGCACTGGTCAGCATAAAGCCCCGGGCCCATGGCAAGGGTACCAGGTAGCAGGACAGGCCAATGCTCAGCCACATCAGGCCTATGGCGTAGACCTTGCCCTTGAGCGGGATGCCATTACCGTCCAGGTAGTCGCGGATCCATGGCCCGAGCCGTGGGTGCTCGACCAGCCATTGATAAAAACGCGGCGAACTGCGCGCAAAGCATGCGGCAGCCAATAGCAGAAAGGGGGTTGTAGGCAGTACCGGCAGAAATATGCCGATCACCCCCAGGGCTACGCTCAGCCAGCCGATGGCAAACAAAGCGTAGCGCAGCAACCGCGGGCGGTTGCCGAGTGGGGGCTGAACCACTAAAGGATCAGTGGTGGCGCGGTTTGAGGATCGCCGGCTTTTCGTCTGGCGCCTGGCACAGCAGGTACAGGGCGGTCAGCGCTTCCGGAATCTGAACGATCATGTCGTCCATCAGGTTGGCATCTTTGGCGATGTCTTCGAATTCTGGCTGATCATCGAACAGGCCCGAGCCCACCATGATTGGCAGCAGCATTTCGCTGACTTCTTCTTCGGCGGTTTCGAACCAGGCGGCTTCGCGCATGAATACGCCTTCCATAAAGCCTACACACCAGCCGCGCAGGTCGGAATCATCCGGCTCGTCGCCCAGATCCAGGTCGCATGGCAGTTCGAACTCTTCATCGGACGCCAGTTGACGGGCGATGTGAGCCTTGAGCTGGATCAGCGTGCCTTCGATTTCGGTGCGCTGGGCGTCGTCCTTGTAGTGCGGGGCTTCGGAGAAGATCGCGTCGATCCATTCGCGCTCTGGCACTTCCTCGGAACAGATGGACAGGGCAGTCAGATAGCCGTGGGTGGCCACGTAGTCCAGCGCCTCGTCATGCAGCTCGTCGGCGTCGAGGAAGGCTTGCAGGCGGGTTAGTTGCTCAGCGAAGGACATTAAGTGTTACCTAGTAAATAAACGATAGTGAATTCTAGGCTTTCTTGAGCTTCCAAGCCAGTCGCAGGGCACATTTGCCATCAGTTCCCGGTTATCGGTGTTGCAATTACACCCCCCGCAGCGGGGGAGTGCTCGGGTATACTGCCGCGTTTTGTGATGCCCTGCGTTAAATGTCGCGTACCGGTGGCCTGGGTCCGAGCCTTTTAGAGGCTTGCGGGCGTGGCGGATCGTGCTGGCGCAGGGGTGTTTCGGCGATTTCTGGAGTTTCTATGCTCGAACAGGCTCAACGCGTACTCAAAGACATCTTCGGCTACGACAGTTTCCGTGGCCGCCAGGGTGACATTATTGAGCGCGTGGCCAATGGTGGCGACGCCCTGGTGCTGATGCCCACCGGCGGCGGCAAGTCCTTGTGCTTCCAGGTGCCGGCCTTGCTGCGCGATGGCCTGGCCGTGGTGGTATCGCCGCTGATTGCCTTGATGGACGACCAGGTCGCGACCCTTGAAGAACTCGGGGTGGCCGCGGCGTCCTTGAATTCGACCCTGAGTGCCGAGCAGCAGCGCGAGCTGGCCAACCGTATCAAGCGCGGCGAAGTCAAGATGCTCTATCTTGCGCCGGAGCGTCTGGTGCAGCCGCGCATGATGGCGTTTTTGCAGAGCCTGGACATCGCCTTGTTTGCCATCGACGAAGCTCACTGCGTATCGCAATGGGGCCACGACTTCCGCCCTGAATACCTGCAGCTGGGCCAACTGGCTGAAGTGTTTCCCACTGTGCCGCGAATTGCCCTGACGGCCACGGCCGACAAGCGCACCCGCGAAGAGATCGTCACTCGCCTGCATTTGCAGAATGCCGAACGCTTTTTGTCGAGCTTCGACCGTCCCAATATTTTCTATCGCATCGTGCCCAAAGAGCAGCCGCGCAAGCAGTTGCTGGCGTTCTTGTCGGAGCGTCGCAGCGATGCGGGCATCGTCTACTGCCTGTCCCGTAAAAAAGTCGATGAAGTCGCGCAGTTCCTCTGCGATCAGGGGTTCCCGGCCTTGCCATATCACGCCGGCTTGCCCAGCGACACCCGGGCTGCCAACCAGAAGCGCTTCCTCAACGAGGAAGGGCTGATCATGGTAGCCACCATTGCGTTCGGTATGGGCATCGACAAGTCCAACGTGCGTTTCGTTGCGCATCTGGACTTGCCCAAGTCGCTAGAGGCGTATTACCAGGAAACCGGCCGCGCAGGCCGTGATGGTCTGCCGGCAGATGCCTGGATGGCCTACGGCCTGCAAGACGTGGTGATGCTCAAGCAGATGCTGCAAAACTCCGAAGGCGACGAGCGACACAAGCGTCTGGAGCACCACAAACTCGACGCCATGCTGTCGCTGTGCGAAGAAACCCGCTGCCGCCGTCAGACCCTGCTCGCTTACTTTGATGAAGAAATGCCACAACCTTGCGGGCATTGCGACAACTGCGTGGACGGCGTGCAGACCTGGGACGCCACCGAACCGGCACGCCAGGCGCTGTCAGCCATTTATCGCACGGGCCAACGTTATGGTACCGGACACTTGATCGACGTGTTGCTGGGTCGCGAAAACGAAAAAGTCCGCAGCTTTGGCCATCAACATCTGTCTGTTTTTGGTGTGGGCAAAGCCCGCGCCGAAGGCGAGTGGCGCACGCTGTTCCGCCAGCTGGTGGCCCGTGGTCTGGCTGACATCGATATTGAAGGCTACGGCGGCCTGCGCCTGAGCGACAGCTGCCGGCCGTTGCTACGTGGCGAAGTGACCCTGGAGCTGCGTCGCGAGCTCAAGCCGCAAACCTCGGTCAAGAGCAGCTCTGCCAGCCCGGCCAGCCAGCTGGTGCGTGGCGAAGAGCGCGAACAGTGGGAAGCCCTGCGTGCCCTGCGGCGCAAACTGGCCGAGGAGCACGGCGTACCGCCCTATGTCATCTTCCCCGACTCCACGCTGCTCGAAATGCTGCGCAGCCAGCCCACCTCGATGTCCGAGATGGCCAGGGTCAGCGGTGTCGGTGCACGCAAGCTGGAGCGTTATGGCGAGGCATTCCTCGAAGTGCTGGGCGGGCAGGGCGAAACACCGAAGGTGGTGGCCGATATCCGCCACGAATTGATCAGCCTGGCCCGCGCCGGCATGACTCCGCTGCAGATCAGCGGGCAATTGCAGTGCTCGGAAAAGAACGTTTACACCATGCTGGCCGAAGCCATAGGTCGTCAGGAGCTGTCGCTGGAGCAGGCACTGGACTTGCCTGAAGAGCTGATGGAGGAAGTGCAGGATGCATTCCTCGATGGTGAAGGCGAGCTGCCGAGCGTGGCCAGCATCGCCGAGCAGTTCAAGGGGCGGGTACCTGAGGGCGTGCTGTATTGCGTGCGTGCAGCCCTGCAATCGGAGTTTGAAATCTAGCTATTACGGGGATTATGTAACGATTGATTGACTTATAGGCCTTGCCTATGAGCAAACGGCATGCTTAGCTGACTAATAATTAGTTTCACTCTATTTTCAGTCTAAACATTGAGTTTTTTATGCCGTTAACCGATCAACACCGTTTTGGTATGCAACTGGCCCAAATGTCCCGTGGTTGGCGTGCCGAGCTGGATCGTCGTCTCGCTGGCCTGGGCCTGTCCCAGGCACGCTGGCTGGTGCTTTTGCATCTGGCCCGTTTTGACGAGGCGCCCACGCAGCGCGAGCTGGCCCAGAGCGTTGGCGTTGAAGGTCCGACACTGGCTCGTCTGCTTGACAGCCTCGAGGCGCAGGGGCTGGTGCAGCGTCACGCGGTGGTTGAAGACCGCCGTGCGAAAAAAATCGTCTTGAGTGATTCTGCCCGCCCGCTGATCGAACAGATCGAAGCCATTGCCACGGCGTTGCGTCAGGAACTGTTCGTGGGTATTGATGAAGAAGAAGCGCGCATTTGCCTGCGTGTGCACAAGCGGATTCTGGATAACCTCGAAAAGAACTGATCTCACACATCCCTGTTGTGGGAGCGAGCCTGCTCGCGATGGCATCACTGCGGCCTGTCTAAAAGACCACGCTGCCAGCATCGCGAGCAGGCTCGCTCCCACAGTAGTCTGTTTTCAGCCGTCAGAACGTCTGCCCCAGGTTCAGATACAGCGCTTTCTGGTCATCATCGTTGAAGCCGTAGCTGAAGTTCAGCGGACCCAGCGGAGTGTCAAAGCCGATAAAAATGCTCGCCGCATTGATATAGCCGCTGTTGTACTCGTTGTCGTTGTTCCAGGCCCGTCCGCGCTCCAGAGAAGCGCCGGCATACAACGGAAAATCAAACGGCAAATACGAGCGGGGCGTGAGGCGACGATAATAAACGGCGCGCATCAGGCTTATATTCTGCGCCGAAATCGCATCTTCCCTGAAACCCGAGAGTTGTCGTGCCCCGCCGAGCAAGAAGCTCGAGGTGACAATTTCAGTCTTGTCCAGGGTACGTCCGTAACGCCCGCCCAATACCCAGGTGTTGGGGCCTGAACTCATGGCTTTGTCCAGTTTGAATTCCCACTGTCGATAGCGCTCATCCGAGCCAAGGCTCGGGTCGAACTGGCGCAGGCTCAGGCTGATGTCTTCTCCTGAATGGGGGAAGTACACGTTATCCAGTGAGTCGAATGAGTACTTCAAATCATAGGATCCCTCTTTGAAGCTGAGGCTCGGCATGTCGCGCTCACCGATGCGTACGTCAGCCTTGCCCCATGCCTCACCGATGCCCAGGCGAATTTCACCGCTGTTACCGATTTGGCGGCCAAAATTAAGGCCAAAGCCATAGCGCTCTAGCCGGTACTCGGCAATAGGGTCGTTCTCGTCGATGATTTCCACGTTTTGTGACTGGGCGTGGATATAGGGGGCGACAAAGTAGCGCGAGCCGGCATCCAGGGGCTGGTAAAATTCGCTGTACAGCTCTTGCTTGTCGCCAATCTGCACCCGCGTCAGCCATTCGGCACCCAGCCGGTTGATGCCGTTCACTCGGTAGCTGGCACCAATATTGAAGGCGCTGTCACCGCGCATGTCGTCCGACAGGTTCAGCCCCAGGCGCAGGTAGTCAGTACCGCTGCGCTTGCCTTTGGCGCTGATGACCAGGGTGCGCTCCTTGCCCTTGTGCACCACGCGGTATTGCACCTGATCGAAGTAATCGAGCCCGTACAACGTGCCCATGTCACGTTGCAGGCGGCCCAGGTCCAGGGGCTCGCCGATGGGCTGGCGAATATAGTAGCGGATTACCGAATCGCCGATTTTCGAGTCGTTTTCGATCTTGATCGCGGTAATCACCGGAGTGCGTTCTTCGGGGGTGCGGGCTTCAGCCAGTTGCACGTCCGTAGGTTGACGCAGGCTGGCGAGGCGTTTCTCAAGCACCTGCGTGGCCCTGTAGCCTGCATTGATGATGTCAAGTGAGCGGCCAAAATCAGTGGCGCCATAGCTGGCCAGGGCGGGCTGAATCAAAATATCGTCAGGCTTCAATGATGCCAGCTGCACTTCTGAATTGCTTCGGGTCATCAGGGTGATCGACTGGTTGAGGATGTCGAACACGGTGTTGAGTTGTTTGCGCCCCCGCAACGGGGTGCCGATATCCACCACAATGACCATGTCCACGCCCATCTCCCGGGCCACATCCACCGGGATATTGTCGACCATGCCGCCATCGACCAACAGCTGGCCGTTGATCTCGACCGGGGCGAATACCGCCGGGATTGACATGCTGGCGCGGATCACCTGGGGCAGATGCCCTTTGCGAAACACCACTTTTTCGCCATTGACGATATCAGTGGCCACGGCGCGGAACGGGATTGGCAGTTTGTCGAAGTCGCGCACATCACTGCTGTGGGCCAGCAGGCTTTCGAGCAGCAATGCCAGGTTCTGGCCCTGAATCACGCCCAATGGCAGGCCCAGGCTGCCATCGTCGCGGAAACTGAGTTGTTGCTTGACCAGAAAGTCGCGGTCATCCTGCTTGCGCCGAAAAGGTATGTCTTCGCGCTCCGGCGCATCGGACAGGGCCTCTTGCCAGTCGATGCTCAGCGCGAGTTTTTCCAGCTCATCGATTTTGTAGCCGGAGGCATACAGACCGCCAATCACTGCGCCCATGCTGGTGCCCGCGATGGCATCGATATGAATGCCCTGTTCTTCCAGGGCCTTTAATACGCCAACGTGGGCCAGGCCACGGGCCGCGCCGCCGGACAGCACAAGGCCGACTTTGGGTTTGGCGGCTTCGGCGGCAAACAGCACCAAAGGGCAAAGACACAGGAACAAACAACAGAGCAGGCGGCGCATCATGAGTCTCTGGGCAAGCGAGAAAGGCGGCTATTATAGCGGCGCCTTCCTTTCAAGAGCCTTTGAAATCATGTCGATCAATAAACCCGAAATTGTCATTACCTACTGCACCCAATGCCAGTGGCTGCTGCGTGCCGCCTGGCTGGCTCAAGAGTTGCTCAGCACCTTTGCCGAAGACCTGGGCCGGGTCGTGCTGGAGCCTGGCACCGGTGGGGTGTTTCGCATCACCTGCGACGGTGTGCAGATCTGGGAACGCAAGGCTGACGGCGGCTTTCCCGAAGCCAAGGTGCTCAAGCAGCGAGTGCGTGACCAAATTGACCCGCAGCGCGACCTGGGGCACAACGACCGGGCTCAGTGAGCGGCGGCGTCCAGCCCTGCCTTATCGGGTGCGGGGCCGCTGCGCATGCGGCTCGACACCACGATGGCGACGATTATCAGTACACCGCCCAGCAACATGCGCAGCGAGGGTGTTTCGTGGAACAGCAACCATGCCAGGGTGATGCCATAGACCGGTTCCATGGCAAAGACCACGGCGGCAGTGCGCGCCTTGATTACTGCCAGGCTGGCGACGAACAGGCTGTGTGCCACGCCGGTGCAAAACACCCCGAGCAGACCGATCCATAGCCAGTCCAGCGGGCGGACTTCGCTCAATCCCGGGCCGGCAAAGGGCAGCAGGCACAACGCGACCACCGCGTTTTGCCACATGGCGGCCTGCACGGCGGGCATCCGCCCCGAGTTGGCGCGGTTGTTCAGCGACAGCAGTGAAAACAGCAACCCGGAAGCGACGGCCCACAGCAGCCCTTCGGTGGCCTGGCTGGCCAGGTCAAAGCTTGGCGTGACCAGGATCAGCCCGATGCTGACCAGCGCCACCAGAACTATTTCGTTGGGACGAATGCGTTCGCGAAAAATCAGTCCTTCCAGAATCACCGTGAACGCCGGGAAACTGGCAAAGCCCAGGGTTGCAATCGCGACCCCGGCGATTTTTACCGAGACAAAAAAGCTTATCCAGTGCCCGGCCAGCAGCACACCGCTCAGCAGCAAACTGCGGGCGTCGCGCAGGGTCAGTCGGTACCAGGCGCTGCGTTTGGCCAGCGCGGTGAAGCACAGCAATGCCAGCACTGCGAAAGCGGCGCGGCCAAATACGATGATCGAAGCCGATGCAGCGGCAAGTTTGCCGAACACGCCAGTCAGGCCAAACATCAAAGCGCCGATATGCAGGGCGCCCAGGGCAGTACGCGGAGTCATTGCAATCCTTGGTTCAATACAGGCAAGGCGTGCAGTCTACGGGGCAGGGCAGGGAGCTGTCTGTCGCGACACTGGCGTCAGTTGTCGCCAGACTCGCGTCTCAGCACCGAAGGCGAGGCGCCGAATTCGCGCAGCATGGCGGCGGCGAACGCGCTTTGCGAGTTGTAGCCAACGCGGCTGGCTATTTCGCCTATGGCCAGGGCGCTTTGGCGCAGCAGCGTCAGGGCACTGCGCAGGCGTCGCTGGCGGATGTAGTCCATTGGCGTTTGCCCGCACTCGCTGGCAAAGCGGCTGTGCAAGCGGGCGCAGGACAAGCCTGCAATTTGAGCCAGATCCGCAACCTGTAACGGGTAGGCAGTATTCTGCTCAATATAGGCATCCATGGCCGCGTAGGGCAGGCGTTTGGGTTGCGCCCGTTCGCCGGCAAGGTTAGCCAGGCTGGCGAGCAGCAGAATCGCACCCTGGCGGGCAATCAACGGGTCGTTTATCGGGCTGGTGGCGAGCCAGTCGACCAGTTGATGCTGTTTCGGGTCGAGAGGCAGCTGTGCGGGGTTGTCGAGCAATCGGCGGCTGGCATCGGCGTGCCCACCCAGGGACTGGCCCAGCCAGTTGTCACCAGGCACGTCCAGCACCAGGCAGTGGCTGCCTTGCGAGCTGCCACAGGTGTGGTGGGCGCCCGCAGGCACGACCATCAGCTGTTGCTGGCGCAGCAGGCTGGGCCGGCCCTCGACTTCGAAATCCAGCTTGCCCGACAAGCTGATCACCACCTGCGCATGTTCATGGCTATGGGCAATCAGGTCGTGGCGGTAATGGCGCAGTGACAGGATTTGGTCCATGACAGGTCTCTTCTGTGGATCAGTGCCGCCAAAATGCCGGAATGCACAATACAAACACGGTAATGATCTCCAGTCGCCCAAGCAACATGCCCAACGACAAAATCCATTTGGCCGCATCCGGCAGGCTGGCGAAGTTGCCGGACGGCCCGATGATCTCGCCCAGCCCTGGCCCTACGCCCGACACCGTGCTGGCGGCGCCGGTCAGGGCGGTCATCCAGTCCAGTCCCAGCAGCGACAGGGCCAGCGCGATCACGCAGATGGTGATGGCGAAGAAAAACGAAAAGGTCAGGATCGAGCGTACGATTTCTTCGTCGAGGCGGTGGCCGTTGTACTTCTGCTTGATCACCGCTCGAGGGTGGATCAGTTGATTAAGGTTGGCCTTGAGCAGGATATAGGCGACCTGAAAGCGGAAAATCTTGATCCCGCCTGCAGTCGAGCCCGAGCAACCGCCGATAAAGCCCAGGTAGAAGAACAGCATCAGCGAGAAATTGCCCCACAGGCTGTAGTCACCCAGAGCAAAGCCCGTGGTCGTTACTACCGAGGTCACGTTGAGCGCGACATGGCGGAAGGCGTCCCACCACGGCATGTTGGTAGTCCACCACAACCAGATGCTGAGCACGAACCAGGTCACGACCAGCAAGCCGAGCAAGCCTTGTACCTGCTGATCCTTGATCAGGGCCTTGCGATGACCGCGCAGGGTGGCCACATACAAGGTAAACGGCAAGCTACCCATGATCATCACGGCAATGGCGACCCAGTGCACCGCCGGTTGCGACCACTTGGCCAGTGACTGGTCGGAGGTCGAAAAACCACCGGTGGAAATGGCCGACATGGCGTGGTTGATCGCATCAAACACGCTCATGCCCGCCCACCAGAATGCCAGGCTGCCCAGAATGGTGATGCCGACGTAAGTGGCGACAATCAGGCGGGCCACCATGTGCGAGCGCGGCATGACCTTTTCGGAGCGGTCAGAGGACTCGGTCTGGAACAGGCGCATGCCACCGATGCGCAGCAGGGGCAAGATGGCTACCGCCATACCGATAAAGCCGATGCCGCCCAGCCAGTGCAGCATCGAGCGCCACATCAGAATGCCGGGGGACATGGTGTCCAGGCCGCTCAGCACGGTGGAGCCGGTGGCGGTAATGCCGGACATGCTTTCAAAAAAAGAATCGGTATAGCTGATGTGCTGCGTCAGCAAAAACGGCAGTGCGGCGAAGATGCACACCACCACCCAGCTGGACACAGTCAGCAGATACATGTCCCGGGGGCGCAGATGCACCTGCTCGGGGCGGCCCGGTATGACCAGCGCCAGGCCGGCAATGAAGGTAATCAGGCTGGCCCACAAAAAGGATGGCAAGTCGCCCAGGTGGTCGTAAATCACCAGGGTCAGCATGGGCACGGCCATGCTGATCGCGAGCGTAATCAGGAAGATGCCGATAATGAAACCGATGATGCGTAATGTCGGCAACGCCATGAAGTCAGCTCGGGGATGAAAGAGGGGCGCCATTCTACCTGTGGTCCGGGCTATGTAAACCGCCAAGCCTTCGGGAGATACCGTTAGAATAGCTGCACATTTTCTTCAGGAGGTGGCCAATGGAGGCTCTCGACGCTTTGCTCAACCGTGTTTCTGCCCCGCGCCTGCTCGATCCGGCGCCAACGGCTGAGCAACGTGAAGTACTTTTCGCCGCCGCCTTGCGTGCGCCGGACCACGGTCAGTTGCGTCCTTACCGGTTTTTGACGGTTGAAGGCGCTGCGCGCAATCAACTGGGTGAAATCCTCGCCGAGGCCGTGCTGGCCCAAGGTGGCGAAGTGACCCAGGCCGCCCTGGACAAGGCTCGCGCCATGCCTTTGCGCGCCCCTTTGGTGGTGGTAGTGATTGCCCGTTTGCAGGATCACTTCAAGGTGCCGAAGGCTGAACAGCTGATTACCGCGGGCTGTGCGGCCCATGCCATTGAGCTGGCAGCTTATGCCCAGGGCATTGGCGCGGTATGGCGCACCGGCGAGTTGTCGTATGCACCGCATGTGGCCAAGGGTTTGGGGCTGGGTGAGGGCGAGGAAGTGGTGGCGTTCCTGTATTTGGGCACGCCGCAGAACGAGTTGCGCGTTGCGCCCAAGGTGGACAGCGCCGAGTTTGTGCAGGCGTGGTCGGTTAAGTAGCCCTGTACCAATATCCGTAGCAGCTGCCGAAGGAACAAGGCTGCGTTCGGCGGCGTAGCCACCGCAAAATCAGCGCACGCGATTATTCAGTTAAACCGCGGATTCTGATTTTACGATTGCTTTGCAATCGGACGCAGCCTCGTTCCTACGGCAGCTGCTACGCGATCAAATTGCTGCGAAACCTTTACAGGTTACCGTCCGGTTTCAGCGGTAACTCCAGGGTGGCAACAAATCCGCCATCCGGGTGATTGCCCAGCATCAGCCGCCCGCCATGGCGTTCCGCCGCCCGTCGCGCAATGGCCAATCCCAGCCCGTGGCCGGCCGCTGTCTGGCCCGGTGCGCGGAAAAACGGCTCACCCAATTGCGCCAGGTACTCTTCAGCGACCCCCGGGCCATGGTCGCGAACCTTGATGGTGATGTGTTCGCCTTCGCGCTCCGCACTCAGTTCAATCGGCTGGCCAGGCGGGTTGAAGCGCTGCGCGTTGCGCAACAGGTTATCCACGGCGCGCTCGATCATCGTTGGCCAGCCGTTGAGGCCCAACCCCTGTTCGGCTTGCAGCAGTACGGACTGCTCGGGAGCCGCCAGCGAGGCGTCTTTTTGTACGGTGTTGAGCAGTGCATTGAGGTCGACCTGCTCGGCGCTGGCCTGATCGGCATCGACTCGGGCCAGGGTCAGAATCTCGCTGATCAACGATTCCAGCCGGTCGCACTCGCGGGTCAGGCGTGGCCACAGTTTTTCACGTTCTTCAGGCCCGGCGCGTTCAGCCAGGGCCAGAGCGATCTTGAGCCGGGCCAGGGGCGAGCGCAGCTCGTGGGACACATCACGCAGCAGTTGGCGCTGGCTGCCGATCAGGCTTTGCAGGCGGGCACCCATGCGGTTGAAGTCGGTGGCCAGCACGCCAAATTCATCACGTCGCGACGCCAACTGCGCCAGGCTGTTCTGTTGGTAAGTGGTTTGCCCAAGGTCATGCACGGCAACGCGCAGACGCTTGAGCGGGCGGGTAATCGAGAGCGTCACCATCAGGCTGAACAGCGTCAGCACCACCAGCGCTATCCCCAGTGCGCTCAGGGGCCAGATCAGGCTCTGGCGGTGCCAGGCATCTAGTTCCGGGTGCGGAATGCGGTAAATCAGCAAATAGGTTTCGGCGGTTTTCGGGCTGGTGTATTCGACGGTCAGGCGACGCCATGGCAACTGTTCTGTGCCCGGATTCTGGCGGGCTTCCCAGGCGGCTGCCCGACGCGGGAAGGTGCCACGTACCAGCGGGTCGCCACTTTCGTTGAGCACTTGCACGTCGATGTGATAACGGCGCTTGCGCCGTTCAAGGAAATCCTGCGCCGCATCGGCGCCCTGAGTTTCGTAACGCTCGGTCCACTGTTGCGCCAGATTGGCGATCCCGGGATGACGGCTGAGAATCCATGCGTCCTGATTGAGCATATGCCCCAGCAGGATCGACAACCCTGCGACCAGGGCAATCGCCAGCCAGAAGCTGGCCAGAATGCGCCAAAACAGTGATCGCACGGTAATTCCTCACAAGTCATTGATTGAAACGACCAAAGCCCAACGGCGTGAGCCGTTGGGCTTGGTGGGCAGACAGATTATTGCGCTTTTGGCGCTTGCTGTGCTTTCCAGTCCTTAAACTCTTTCATCTCGGCTTGACGCTCGGCGCGTTTCTTTTGCATCTCGTCGAAGCGTTTTTGCTGATCAGGCTTGAGCAAGGCGCGAATATCGCTCTGGGTTTTGTCGTGCTTGGCCTTCATCTCGTCTTTCAGGGCTTTCTGGTCGGCGGCTGGCAGTTTTTCCAGGTACTTCTCGACCAGTTGCTTGCGATCATGCATTTGCTCGCCCATCAGCTTGCCGATCTGCTGGCGCTGCTCGCGGGTGAGGTCCAGCTGGCTGTAAGGGGCGTCGCCGCGACCGTGGTGCTCGCCGCCGTGACGAGGGCCCATCTGGCCGTCACCACCAGGCATGGCCATTGCGACGGTTGGCAGTGCTGCAGCAAACATCAAAGCAATTAGAGTCTTACGCATGGTGTGTCTCCTTTGAATTTGGATTCCGGTTGTTCCGGATGCGCCCAGTTTAGGGAGATCAAGGTCAATCGCTGTCAACCGTGGGTAAAGCTTTGGTAAAGACGGTTTTGCCGGGGATTTACACAGGGTGAGGGCGCTTTTCTCAGACGCTGTAGAAATACCCGCGGCTGCGCAGTGCCACGATGCGCGGGCTGCCATCCGGGTGCGGGCCGATCTTTTTGCGCAGGTTGCTGATATGCATGTCCAGGCTGCGGTCGTACAGGGTCAGCTTGCGGCCCAGGGCGATCTGCGCCAGTTCCTGTTTGTCCAGCGGCTCACCCGGTTGGCGCAGCAGGGCTTCAAGGATGCGGCTTTCAGACACGGTCAGGGTAATGTCGCGCTGGTCGATGGTGACCACGCCGCGCATCGGGCTGAAACACAGGTCGCCCAGCTCCATCTGGCTGGACACCGCCGCCGGGTGGCTGCGGCGCAATACGGCGCGCAGGCGGGCTGTCAGCTCGCGAGGGTCGCAAGGCTTGGCCAGGTAGTCATCGGCGCCCAGCTCCAGGCCCAGGATGCGGTCCAGCGGTTCGCCTCGGGCCGAAAGCATCAGCACCGGCAGATCAGGGTGGTCGTTGCGCAATTGCTTGAGCAGCTCAAGGCCGCTGCCGTCGGGGAGCATGACATCCAGCACCACGGCATCGGGGCTGGACTCTGCCAGCGCCTTGCGGGCGCTGGCACCGTCGTGGCATGCGCGAACCTGAAAGCCTTCCTGGCTCAGCCAACTGACCAGCAGCTCACACAGCTCCTGGTCATCATCTATCAGTAACAGGTCGCTCATGACTTACTCGATTTGACCGGTGCCGGTGCTGTTTGCGCCGGCTGCCGGTAAAGATACAGGTTACGGCAGGACTTGCTTGAACGGCTTGACGCTGACATTGGCATATACGCCAGCGGCAACGTAAGGGTCGGCTTCGGCCCAGGCCTGGGCAGCGTTCAGGGATTCGAACTCGGCCACGATCAGGCTGCCGCTAAAACCGGCAGCGCCAGGGTCATTGCTGTCGATGGCCGGGTGCGGGCCGGCCAGTACGATGCGGCCTTCGGCTTTCAGTTGTTGCAAGCGCTCAAGGTGCGCAGGGCGGGCAGCCAGGCGAGCTTCGAGGGAATTGGCGACGTCTGTTGCAATGATGGCGTAGAGCATGTCAGTCCTTGGTCTTGGGGGTGGTATCAGTCGGGTCGGTGTCATGCAGATGGCGCGACAGGTAAATGCCCTGGGCGATCAGGAACAACACAGTCATGCCCAGGCTGCCGAACACTTTGAAGTCGACCCAGATGCTTTGGTAAGTGAATGCCACGAACAGGTTGGCCGCGCCGCAGAACAGGAAAAACCCGATCCAGGCCACGTTCAGGCGGGTCCAGATGGCATCTGGCAGGCTCAGGGCGTGGCCCATCATGCGCTTGATCAGGACCTTGTCGCCGATAAAGTGGCTGCCGGCAAACGCCAGGGCAAACAGCCAGTTGACCACCGGGGCTTTCCATTTAAGGAAGGTTTCGCTGTGGAAGGCCAGAGTCAGGCTGCCGAATACCAGGCAGGCGATCAGGGTCAGCCATTGGCTTTTTTCGAGTTTGCGTTGCTTGATAAACAGCGCGCCATACACCACCAGCGAACTGATTATCAGCATGGCGGTAGCGCTGTAGATACCGCCGACCGACAGGCTGTGCCCGCCGATTTCGACGATGCGCGGTTCGATTTTGTAAACGATGAAAAACAGTAACAGCGGGATGAAGTCGATGAATTGTTTCACAGTGGCAGCCAGAAGCAGGATGTGGCGGCATAATAACAAACATCAATGACAGCGAAAGCGTCAGCTAGAGGTTATTAAATCCCCGTGGAAATTGACTTGCATTGCCATAGCACGGCATCCGATGGCGCCTTGGCGCCTGCGGTACTGGTCGCGCGTGCGTTCGAGAAAGGTGTGCGAGTCCTGGCCCTGACCGATCACGATACACTTGAAGGCCTCGACGAAGCCCGCGCGGCGGCGCAGGCGCTGGGCATGACATTGGTCAACGGCGTGGAGTTGTCCTGCACCTGGGGCGGGGCGACGATTCATGTGCTCGGCTACGGTTTCGATGTCAACGCCCCGGCGCTGGTCGAGGCCATTGCCAAATTGCACGATGGCCGCTGGCTGCGCGCCGAAGAGATCAGTCGCAAGCTGGCGCTCAAGGGTATGCCTGGTGCGCTTGAAGGCGCACGGGGTATCCAGCAAGCCCTGGGTGACAGCGGCAACGCCCCGGCCCGTCCGCATTTTGCCGATTTTCTGGTCGAGGCCGGTTACGTCAAGGATCGCGCCGAAGCCTTCCGCAAATGGCTGGGGGCCGGCAAGCTGGGGGACGTCAAGCTGCACTGGCCGACCCTGGAAGACACCGTCGCCACCCTGCGCGCAGCAGGCGCCTGGGTCAGTCTGGCGCACCCCTCGCACTACGATTTTACCCGCAGCAAGCGCCGACGGCTGATTGGCGACTATATTCAAGCTGGGGGTCACGCGATTGAAGTGGTCAACGGGTACCAGCCGGCCGATCAGGTTGGCAGCCTGGCGATCCTTGCGCGTGAGTTCGGTCTGCTGGTCAGTGCCGGCAGTGATTTTCATGGTCCAGGAGGGTGGTCCGAGATCGGCGAATACCGTCCGCTTCCGGAAGACTTGCCGCCATTGTGGTGTCGATTCAAATATGACAAACCCACTGCCAACGTCTGAACAGGTAAACACTGTGAGTCAATTTTTCCAGATTCATCCGGAAAACCCACAACCGCGTCTGATCAAACAGGCCGTTGAAATCATCAAGAAGGGTGGGGTAGTGATTTATCCCACCGACTCGTCCTACGCCGTGGGTTGCCAGATGGGCGACAAGGGTGCGATCGAGCGGATCAAGCGCCTGCGCAACCTGGACGACAAGCACAACTTCACCCTGATGTGCTGTGACCTGTCGCAGCTGGGGCTGTTTGCCAAGGTGGATACCGGCATCTTCCGTCTGCTCAAGGCGCATACGCCGGGGCCGTACACCTTTATCCTCAATGCCACCCGCGAAGTGCCGCGCCTGCTGCTGCACCCTAAACGCCGTACCATTGGCCTGCGCGTACCGAGCCATCCGATTGCGCTGGCATTGCTTGAAGAACTGGGCGAACCGCTGATGAGCGTGACCCTGATCCTGCCGGGCGAGAGCGAGCCGATGGAAGACCCGTATGAAATCCGTGATGCCCTGGAAAAACAGGTCGACCTGATCATTGACGGCGGTTTTGGCGGCAACAAGGCCTCCACTGTCATCAGCCTGGTGGACAGTGGTGACCCCGAGATCGTGCGGGTGGGCTGCGGTGATCCTCAACCCTTTATGGTCGAGGCCTGATGTCTGACGTAGAAGCACCTGAGGCCCGGGCCGGTGCCCAGCAAGAACTGTCTCTGGCCATGGTCTATGGCCAGGCGGTCATCGAAATGCCGCAAGACCTGTATATTCCCCCGGATGCACTGGAGGTGTTTCTTGATGCTTTTGAAGGCCCGCTCGACCTGCTGCTGTACCTGATCCGCAAGCAAAATATCGACATTCTCGACATTCCGGTGGCGGAAATTACCCGCCAGTACATGGGTTATGTCGAGCTGATGAAAACCGTGCGCCTGGAGCTGGCGGCCGAGTATCTGGTCATGGCCGCGATGCTGGCCGAGATCAAGTCGCGGATGCTGTTGCCGCGTTCGGCCGAAATCGAGGAGGACGAGGGTGACCCCCGTGCCGAGCTGATTCGCCGCCTGCAGCAATACGAGCGCTTCAAGGCTGCCGCTGAAGGCATTGAGGGGCTCAGCCGGGTAGGGCGCGAGATCTATGTGCCCAAGCTCGATGCCCCCGAAGCACGGGCGCGCAAACTGGTACCGGAAGTGGCGCTCGAAGAGCTGCTGATGTCGATGGCCGAAGTGCTGCGCCGCACCGACATGTTTGAAAGTCATCAGGTCAGCCGTGAGGCCCTGTCGACCCGCGAACGCATGAGCGACGTGCTTGAGCGTCTCAAGGGGGGTGGCTTTGTGCCCTTTGTCGAGCTGTTTACCGCTGAAGAAGGCAAGTTGGGTGTAGTCGTGACCTTTATGGCCATTCTTGAACTGGTCAAAGAGTCGCTGATCGAGTTGGTACAAAATGAACCCTTCGCGCCGATCCATGTGCGGGCAAGAGCCGAATAAAGAGCTGAAACCATGAATTTGACTGAACCCCGCGAGCTGGCCCCCTTGCTTGAGGCCTTTCTGCTGGCCTCGGGAAAGCCGCAGAGCCTTGAGCGCCTGTTCGAACTGTTTGAAGAGGGCGAGCGCCCGGAACCGCCGGTCTTCAAGAAGGCCCTGGAACTGCTGCGCAAATCCTGCGACGGCCGCGCCTTTGAACTGAAAGAAGTTGCCTCCGGCTATCGCCTGCAGATCCGCGAAAAGTACTCGCCCTGGGTCGGACGTCTGTGGGAAGAACGCCCGCAACGTTACTCGCGAGCCATGCTGGAGACCATGGCGCTGATCGCTTATCGCCAGCCCATTACCCGTGGCGAGATCGAAGATGTGCGCGGTGTGGCGGTCAACAGCCATATCGTCAAGACACTGCTGGAGCGCGAGTGGATTCGCGTGGTGGGTTATCGTGACGTGCCGGGCAAGCCCGCGATGTTTGCCACCACCAAGGGCTTTCTTGACCACTTCAACCTCAAGAGCCTCGATGAATTGCCGCCACTGGCCGAGCTGCGCGAGCTGGAGCCGGATCCGATCCTCGATTTTGACGATGCCCCGGTGCCTGCGCATCTTCAGGCGCTGGCCGACGAAAGCGCCGAGCCGGAAGAGCCGAAAGACGAAACCAGCTTCCGCACCCTGCTGACGGAACTGGACTCGATGGAGGAGGGTCTTAAAACTGACTTTGATGATTTGCTGCGCGACGTTGCGCCAGTTGAAGCTCTAGAGCCTGAGCCTGAGCCTGAGCCTGAGTCCGAGCCGGAAATAGAAGCCCAACCACAACCGCAGCAACCCTCTGCGGCCGAGTTGGCCCGCGAGCGATTGCGCGCTGCGGTTGCTGCACTTGAGCAGCGATCTGCCTTGAGCGACGAAGAGCTTGAGGCTCAGGCCCTGGCCGAAGCCATCGAACAGGAACGCCGCGAGCAGGAAGACTGATGCACTCCCATTAAGGATCCTGGCAAGCCGCGGATTCTGCGGGCAATGCATGACCCGTGGGAGCTGGCTTGCCTGCGATGCAGACGACGCGGACTGTCAGGCACACCGCAGCGATGCCATCGCGAGCAAGCCCGCTCCCACACAATTTTCGGAGGGCTGTCATGAGTTCAACCAAAGACCCCTGCATCGGAGTCTGCAAATTCACTGACGACATTTGCCTGGGCTGCGGGCGGACCAAGCGTGAAATCAAGGCCTGGAAGAAACTCGACAAAGACGAAAAACGTGCGGTGCTGGCCGAATCCGCCCTGCGTTTACTGGCGCTTGAGGCCACCGGCCGGCGGAAAACCAAGTGAGCCACGCACTTCGTGACTAGCCTTTGATGCGCAATGGTCAATATCCGCGTATGATTCGCGACCCTCTGGGGCTCAGCAGAGCCCCAAGGCCCATTTTTAACACTTCAGGCGCTCGCCTGAATTGACACACCGGGAGGTGCCCAGATGAAAGATCTCGACCCTAAAGACGGCCAGGAAATTGGCCCTGCAGGCGAAAAACTGCAAAAAGTCCTCGCCCGTATTGGCGTTGGCTCGCGTCGCGACGTAGAGAGCTGGATCAGCCAGGGCCGGATCAAGGTCAATGGCAAGGATGCAACCCTGGGTCTGCGCGTAGACCTGCACGACGCCATCACCATCGATGGCAAGGTGATCAAGCGTGAAGAGGCAGCCGAATCGGTTCGCCGCGTGATCATGTACAACAAACCCGACGGCGAAATCTGCACCCGTGACGACCCTGAAGGCCGTCCGACCGTGTTCGACAAACTGCCGCGTCCAAAAGAAGGCCGTTGGATCAATATCGGTCGTCTGGACATCAACACCACCGGCTTGCTGATGTTCACCACTGACGGTGAGCTGGCCAACCGCTTGATGCACCCTTCGTACGAAATGGACCGTGAATACGCGGTACGTGTGCGTGGCGAAGTGGATGACGACATGATTGCCCGCCTCAAGGCCGGCGTTGTGCTGGAAGACGGTCCGGCGCGTTTCACCGACATCAAGCAGGCGCCAGGCGGCGAAGGCTTCAACCATTGGTACCACTGCGTGGTGATGGAAGGCCGTAACCGTGAAGTGCGTCGTCTGTGGGAATCCCAGGGCCTGGTGGTCAGCCGCCTGAAGCGCGTACGTTTCGGTCCGGTGTTCCTCAACTCCGATCTGCCGATGGGTCGCTGGCGCGAAATGAGCCAGTTCGAAGTGGACATTCTCAGCGCTGAAGTCGGCCTCACGCCGGTTGCCATGCCTGAGATGAACGCCAAGAGCAAAGACAAGCTTGAGCGCATGCAGCGCAAATCCTCGCGCCCTGTGGCCCGTGGTGACCGTGTTGCCCGCGTGCTGCGCCCGGCTGAAGGTGCACCTGTTGCGCCGCGTCCGGCACGCCAGCCGCATATCGAAGGCGAGCGTCCGGGCCGTCCGGCTCGTGATGAATCGGCTCGTCCGGCGCGCAAGCCTGCCGGCCGTACTGATCGTGTGCCAGCAGGTCGTGGTGCGCCAGTTGCCGAGCGTCCGAGCGAAATCAACAAGCGTCCAACCAAGCCAACCCGTAACGGGCCAAAGCTGGTTGACGATGCGCCGTCGGGCAAGCGTCGTGGTGCCCCGGCAGGTTCGGGCCAGCGCCCGGGCTTCGGTCGTCGCAAGCCGCAGTAAGCGGTAAGCGGTAAGCGCGGTACAAAAAACGCCAACCCCCAGGGGTTGGCGTTTTTTTATGTCTGCGAAATGCTGATGGCAGCTGCTACGGGTCGTAATTCGCGTGGCAAATAATCGTTACACCATGTCAATAAACCTATACGAATTCAGCCACTTACCGACCCTAAACCGCTGAAATCATCCCTTTGTAATGAAAACCTTCCGAGATTTACAGAATTAGGACAGTTCCTACATAAATTGCGGCTTGTTTCGTATTGCAATCGGCTGTGTGATGGGATCTTGCCTTCGTGCGGGTGTACAATGCGCCGCGTTTTAACTGTGACTCAATTGCGTACCCGCGCATTTTGCGCCGCTCGGCGTTACACCGAACGGCCAAAACCTCAAGGCTATCCGCCTTGATAATTCCGCAATGCCACAAGCGTTGCGGGTTCGATTCCGTCACAGATAAAAACAAACAGGTGACGCATGACTCGTGAAACAACCTTGGATTCCTGGCGCCTGCGCTGGGGTTTGATTTGTGTTGTAGACCCTTCGATCACTGCCTCTGGTGCTCAAGTTACAACGCACTGAATCACATCAAACCTTGTGTGGGACCTTTGCAATGAGTGGAAATACCTCGCATTCGGGCGAGCTTAAACGCGGCCTGAAAAATCGTCATATCCAGCTGATAGCCCTCGGTGGCGCGATTGGTACTGGCCTGTTTCTCGGTTCGGCCGGGGTGCTCAAGTCGGCCGGTCCATCGATGATTCTGGGCTATGCGATCTGCGGCTTTATCGCGTTCATGATCATGCGCCAGCTCGGTGAAATGATCGTCGAAGAGCCGGTTGCCGGTTCTTTCAGCCACTTTGCCCATAAATACTGGGGCGGTTTCGCCGGCTTTATGTCGGGCTGGAACTGCTGGGTGCTGTACATCCTGGTGGGCATGTCGGAGCTGACCGCCGTCGGCAAATATGTGCACTACTGGTGGCCGGAGATCCCCACCTGGGCCTCGGCAGCGGCCTTCTTCGTGCTGATCAACCTGATCAACCTGACCAACGTCAAAGTGTTTGGCGAAGCCGAGTTCTGGTTCGCGATCATCAAGGTCGTGGCAATTGTCGGCATGATCGCCCTGGGCAGCTACCTGCTGGTCAGCGGCAGCGGTGGCCCTCAGGCTTCGGTCAGCAACCTGTGGGAACACGGTGGTTTCTTCCCGAACGGGACGACCGGCCTGATCATGGCCATGGCCTTTATCATGTTTTCCTTCGGCGGCCTGGAAATGCTCGGTTTCACCGCAGCTGAAGCCGACAAACCACGCACCGTGATCCCGAAAGCGATCAACCAGGTGATCTACCGCATCCTGATTTTCTATATCGGTGCCCTGGTAGTTCTGCTGTCGTTGACTCCGTGGGACTCGCTGCTTGAAACCCTGAATGCCGGTGGCGACAGCTACAGCAGCAGCCCGTTCGTGCAAGTGTTCTCGATGCTGGGCAGCAACACCGCTGCGCACATCCTCAACTTCGTGGTCTTGACCGCAGCATTGTCGGTGTACAACAGCGGCACCTACTGCAACAGCCGCATGTTGCTGGGTATGGCGCAGCAGGGCGATGCGCCGAAAGTGCTGGCCAAAATCGACAAGCGCGGCGTGCCGGTCAACTCGATCCTGGCCTCGGCGGCGGTGACGGTCATTGCAGTGCTGCTCAACTACCTGATGCCCCATGATGCGCTGGAACTGCTGATGTCCCTGGTAGTGGCGACCCTGGTGATCAACTGGGCGATGATCAGCTACTCGCACTTCAAGTTCCGCCAGCATATGGACAAGACCGCGCAAGTCCCGCTGTTCAAGGCGCTGTGGTATCCGTACGGCAACTACATCTGCCTGGCGTTTGTAGCGTTTATCCTGGTGATCATGCTGTTGATCCCGGGGATTCGCGTGTCGGTGTACGCGATTCCGGTGTGGGTGGCCTTTATGTGGCTGTGCTTCGTGATCAAGAACAAGCGCGCGGTACAGGCGCAGGCAGCGGCTTACAGCTCTGCCAAATAAACGCTGTGTTTAACCCTGCAAACCCGGCCATTGCGCCGGGTTTGTTGTTTGTGGGGTATCCTTGATGCTCTGAACACGGACCCTTTTTTGATGCTGGTGATTTCCAACAACGTGCATATCCCTGATGCCGAGATCGAACTGACGGCCATTCGCGCCCAGGGTGCGGGCGGGCAGAACGTCAACAAGGTTTCGAGCGCCATGCACCTGCGCTTTGATATTCCCAATTCGTCGTTGCCGGATTTTTACAAGGAGCGGCTGCTGGCGCTGCGTGACAGCCGCATCACCAGTGATGGCGTGCTGATTATCAAAGCCCAGCAATACCGCACCCAGGAGCAGAATCGGGCTGATGCGCTGGAGCGTCTGGCGGAGTTGATCGTCAGCGCCACCAAAGTGGAGAAAAAACGCCGCCCGACCAAGCCGACCCTGGGCTCAAAAAAACGTCGGCTGGAATCCAAGACCAAGCGCGGCAACATCAAGGCGGGGCGGGGCAGGGTGGATTTCTAGAGGGCAGCAGCAGTCCTGTGGGAGCGGGCTTGCCCGCGATGGCATCACCGTGCTTTACCTGGCACACCACTCCGTCTGCATCGCGGGCAAGCCCGCTCCCACAGGTTTAATCACCCTGAGCGCGAGCTAGGACGCTCTTGCGTTCTGCGCCTGACGATACAGATAAACACTCAGCATCAACCCGCCAAGCGCCGCCAGCGCCGCAAACAGAAAGATCGAAGCAAAGCCGAACCCTGCCGCCACGGCACCCACTAGCGGCCCGGTGATGCCCAGCGACAGGTCGATAAACAGCGAATACGCACCCACCGCAGCCCCCCGGCTGGAGGCCGGCACCAGGTTGACCGCCTCAACCCCCAGCGCCGGGAACACCAGCGAAAAGCCAAAGCCGCTCAAGGCCGCGCCCGCCAGGGCCAACTCCGGGTTGGGCGCCAGCCACAACAGCAGCAAGCCCAGGGTTTCGACGCTCAGGCAGGCAATCGCCACGCGAAAACCGCCGATACGGTTGATCAGGTTGCCAAACAGCAAACGCGCACTGATAAAGCTGGCGCCAAACAGGCTCAGGCACAGCGCTGCGTTTTCCCAGTGGTTGGTCGCGTAATACAAGGTGATAAAGGTGGCGATGGTGCCAAAGCCGATCGAGCCCAGGGCCAGCCCGGTGCCGTGGGGCAGTACTCGTCCCAGTACATGCAGAAACGGCAGGCGCACGCCGCTGACAATGGGTGCTGCCAGTTTTGGCCAGGCCAGCAGTACGCCCAGCGCTCCCAGGGCAATAATGCTTACGCCCAGGCTCCACATGCCCAGGTGGCCGACCATGACCACGCCCAGAGGTGCGCCAATGGCAATGGCGCCGTAACTGGCGATGCCATTCCAGGAAATCACCTTGGCCGTGTTCTGTGCGCCGACCCGGCCTATGCCCCAGCCGATGGAGCCGGAGCCCACCAGGCTTTCCGCGCTGCCCAGCACCAGCCGGCCGATCAACAGGCTGGCCAGGCTCCAGGCCGGCATGCTCGTCAGCCAGCTGGACACCAGCATAAACACGCCACTCAGGCCGCAGCCGGCCAGGCCAACCATCACGGCGCGCTTGCTGCCCCGGGTATCGATGTAGCGGCTGGCGTAAGGCCGGCTCAGCAGCGTAGCCAAATATTGCACGCTGATCACCAGCCCGGCGATCACCGTGCCGTAACCGAGATGGTTATGCACGTAACCCGGCAGTACGGCCAGCGGAATGCCAATGTTCAAATAGCCGATAAAGGTAAACAGGACGATGGAAACCACTTGCAGCGTGATTGCCATGGGGCGCTGTGTTTCAGGCATGGGGTAGGGGTCCTGCGGGGAGCGGGTTGGTGCAGATTATAGTGGTGTAACCAGTTGCGTCGCGATTAAAGCGGCCAGTGCATTTTCCTGGGTGCCGAACCGTTTGAGCAGGAGAGCTTGTTTTTCGGGGCTGAGGCGCTCCCAGAGGTCGATCATTTTCTCGGCGGTGCCGATCAGAACGCTGGCCTGGGTATCGCTGAAGGTGTCAGTCACGCTTGATTCCGCAATAAGGGGCGATTGTGTCAGACGGTGTGAAAAACTGAATGCTTTTCGCACCGTCTGATTGTGCGCCGTCAGTCTTCGCTTTCGGCCTGCAGGCTTTCAGAAGCCTCGTCCAGTGCGGGGTTTTCGCCACTGGTGTGTTGCGGGGTTGGCTGCTCGGTTTCGTGCAGGCTTGGGAAGGGGAGGTTTGGGATCTCGTGCATCGTCGCGCTCCTCGTAAGGTGTGTTTTAAGTAGCTTGCTAAGGATACAGGAGGGAGTGTGACAATTTGTCTTTTTATTGCGTCTGGGGGGATTTGTATCGAACTTTTCATATTGCAGCTGTCGCTGCAAAAGGCAAAGCCCTGTAGCAGCTGCCTCGTTCCTTCGGCAGCTGCTACGGGTGGGGGGGCTAGTGTGTGCACACCTGCGCAATCGCCTTGGCCAGCAGGCTCAGGCGCGTGCCGTCGACCCCGGCCATATTGGCGCGCCCCGAACCAACCATGTACACGCTGTGTTTCTCGCGTAACAGCTGGACTTGCTCTTGGGTCAGGCCAGTGTACGAAAACATCCCGCGTTGCTCATTAATATGGGCAAAGTGCTCCGCCAGCCCGAACGGGATCAGGGCTTCCACCAAACCGCTACGCAATTGCGCGATACGGCTACGCATGGCTTCCACTTCTGCGATCCACACGCTTTTCAGCTGGGCATCGCCGAGGATGGTTGCTACCACCGACGCGCCGTGATCCGGCGGGTTGGACCACAAGTTTCGCGCAATATAGGCCAACTGGCTGCGGATGTCGGTCAGCTTTTCGGCGTCATTGGCACACACAATCAATGCACCGACGCGTTCGCGGTACAGGCCGAAGTTCTTCGAGCACGAGCTGGTGATCAGCACTTCCGGCAGTTCACGGGTGAACAGGCGGGTCGACCAGGCGTCTTCCTGCATTCCGTCGCCAAAACCCTGGTAGGCAAAATCGATCAAAGGCAGCAATTCACGACGACGGACCACGTCCAGCACCTGCAGCCAGTCCGCCTGGGACAGGTCAAAGCCGGTCGGGTTGTGGCAGCAGGCGTGCAGCAGCACTACATCGCCTTTTGGCGCGTGTTCCAGGGCTTCGAGCATGGCCGCGACATTGAGCTTGTTATCGCTGCCCACGTAAGGGTAGTGACTGATCTTCAGCCCGGCTGCGGCAAAGATGGTTTCGTGGATCGGCCAGGTTGGATCGCTCAGCCAGATGCCACGGCCCGGCAAGCATTGCGCGATAAAATCGGCGCTCAGGCGCAAGGCCCCGGTACCGCCCGGGGTCTGGGTCGCTGCAGCGCGCTTGCTGGCCAGCAGGGGTGAGTCTTCGCCCAGCACCAGTTCGCTGATCAGTTGCCCGAATCGGCTGTCACCATGACCGCCGATATAGGTTTTGGTCTGTTGCTGATCGACCAGGCGCTGCTCGGCCAACTTTACTGATTGCAGGATCGGCGTCAGGCCATTGGCGTCTTTATAGACGCCCACGCCCAGGTCGAACTTGTCCGGATTGGTATCCTGTTGATAGGCGTCCATCAAACCGAGAATCGGGTCGCCCGGTACCCGACCAATATCGGCAAAGTGCATTACTTGCGACCTTCGGCAGTTTTGGCGACTTCATCAGTGCGTGCGGCCATGATGAAGTCGTTGCGGTGCAGGCCCTTGATCGAGTGGCTCCACCAGGTCACGGTGACCGAGCCCCATTCGGTCAGCAGGCCCGGGTGATGGCCTTCGGCTTCGGCGATCTCGCCCACGGCATTGGTAAAGGCCAGGGCGAATTTGAAGTTCTTGAACAGAAAGACCTTTTCCAGCTGCATGATGCCGTCGCGAACTTCGATGTTCCAGTCCGGGATCTGTTTGATCAGGATCGGCAGTTCTTCGTCGCTGACCTGTGGGGCATCGGCGCGGCAGGCTTCGCAGTGGGCTTGGTTCAGTGCGTTCATGGTGGATTCCTGAAATCAGTTTTTATAGATGACTAAAAAAGGGTTAAGCCGCTTTCGGCTTGGGCGTGAACTTCGGCGCGTGCAGGCCCATTGTCATGCCTTTTTCGACCATACCCATGATGTCTTCATGGGCCAGGTCAAACAGTCGCTTCAAGTCCGGCAGGACAAAATACAGCGGCTGCAAAATATCGATGCGATACGGCGTACGCATGGCTTCCAGCGGATCGAAAGCCTGATGTTCCGGCTCTGAAGACAGGCTGTAAACCGTTTCTTTGGGCGACGACAGAATCCCGCCACCGTAAATGCGTTTGCCTTCCGGCGTGTCGACCAGGCCGAACTCGATGGTCATCCAGTACAGACGTGCCAGATACACCCGTTGTTCTTTGCTCGCCTGCAGGCCCAGCTTGCCGTAGGTGTGGGTGAATTCGGCGAACCATGGGTTGGTCAGCAGCGGGCAGTGGCCGAAGATTTCGTGAAAAATATCCGGCTCTTGCAGGTAATCGAGTTCTTCGGGAGTACGAATAAAGGTGGCCACTGGAAACTGCTTGTTGGCCAGCAACTCGAAGAAGGTCTGGAAGGGGATCAGTGCGGGTACCCGGGCAACTTGCCAGCCCGTGGTGGCGCCCAGTACCTGATTGATCTCGTCGAGTTGCGGGATGCGGTCGTGGGGCAGGCCCAGCTTTTCGATGCCTTGCATGTACTCGGGGCAGGCGCGGCCTTCCAGCAGTTTCAGCTGACGGGTAATCAGCGTGTTCCACACCCCGTGCTCGGCAGGTGTGTAGTCGATAAAGCCATTGGCATCAGGCTCGCGGGCGACGTATTTCGTTTGCTTCATGGGGCTCTCCGCAAGGAAATCGTTTTTATTATTCGGTGTTGTTGCGATGCCTTAGTGATACCTCAAGTGATTGTCATGTGCAGCTAGCCTAAAGCCAGTAATGCTGGGATGATGGCGCTTATTCGTAAAGTATTCGTTACGATGTGAGGGGCAGGCTGTCATTCTTGATTGTGCGACAGCACAACTGTCACAAAATCGTGACGATGAAATGCCTCTGAAGCCGGAAAACCTCCCTGTGGGAGCGAGCCTGCTCGCGAATGGCGCTCTTTGAGCCTTCGCGAGCAGGCTCGCTCCCACATAGGACATCCATTGTTAGTTATTCCCGAGCCCTGCCCATGCGTATCAAAGTCCACTGCCAAAACCGGATTGGCATCCTTCGCGACATTCTCAATCTGCTGGTGGCCTACGGCATCAACGTCAAGCGCGGCGAGGTCGGGGGTGATCAGGGCAATGCGATTTATCTGTACTGCCCCAATCTGATTAATCTGCAATTTCAGGCCTTGCGTCCGAAGTTTGAAACCATCCCCGGGGTGTTTGGCGTCAAGCGTGTGGGCTTGATGCCCAGCGAGCGCCGGCATATGGAGCTTAACGCCTTGCTCGGGGCGCTGGAATTTCCGGTGCTGTCTATCGATATGGGCGGTTGCATTGTTGCGGCCAACCGTGCCGCCGCACAGTTGCTTGGGGTGCGGGTGGATGAAGTGCCGGGGATTTCCCTGTCACGCTACGCCGAAGACTTCGACCTGCCCGAACTGGTGCGGGCCAACAAGTCGCGGATCAATGGCTTGCGGGTCAAGATCAAGGGCCTGGTGTACCTGGCCGATATCGCCCCGCTGCAACTGGAACACGACGAAAGCGAGGCGATGGCCGGGGCCGTGCTGACCCTGCACCGCGCCGACCGTGTGGGCGAGCAAATCTACAATGTGCGCAAGCAGGAGCTGCGCGGCTTCGACAGTATTTTCCAAAGCTCGAAAGTCATGGCCGCGGTGGTGCGCGAAGCGCGGCGAATGGCACCGCTGGATGCGCCGCTATTAATAGAAGGCGAAACCGGCACCGGCAAGGAGCTGCTGGCCCGGGCCTGCCATCTGGCCAGCCCTCGTGGCCAGTCGCCATTGATGGCGCTGAACTGCGCCGGCTTACCTGAGTCGATGGCTGAAACCGAACTGTTCGGCTACGGCCCCGGTGCCTTTGAAGGGGCGCGGGCGGAAGGCAAGCTCGGCCTGCTGGAGCTGACAGCAGGAGGTACGTTGTTTCTCGATGGCGTGGGTGAAATGAGCCCGCGCTTGCAGGTCAAATTGCTGCGCTTCTTGCAGGATGGTTGCTTTCGTCGGGTTGGCAGTGATGAAGAGGTGTATCTGGATGTGCGGGTGATGTGCGCCACTCAGGTCGACCTGTCCGAGCTGTGCGCCCGTGGCGAGTTTCGCCAGGACCTGTATCACCGGCTCAACGTGCTATCGCTGCATATTCCGCCGCTGCGCGATTGCCTGGACGGGCTGGAACCGCTGGTGGAGCATTTTCTCGATCAGGCCAGTCGCCAGATTGGTTGCTCGCTGCCGCGCCTGGCGCCAGCGGCAATGGATCGGTTGAGCCACTACCATTGGCCGGGTAACGTGCGCCAGCTGGAAAACGTGCTGTTCCAGGCGGTGTCGTTGTGCGATGGCGGGGTGGTCAAGGCCGAGCATATCCGCCTGCCGGATTACGGCGTGCGCCAGCCCCTGGGCGAGTTCTCGCTGGAGGGCGGCCTGGAGCAGATTGTCGGGCGTTTCGAAAAGGCGGTGCTGGAGCAACTGTATTCCGAGCACTCGAGTAGCCGATTGCTGGGCAAGCGATTGGGGGTGTCCCATACCACCATCGCCAACAAACTGCGCGAGCACGACATTATTAAGCCGGGCAAGGACGCTTGAGCCTGTAAGTGCTGATCTGTGGGAGCGGGCTTGCTCGCGATGATATCGCTGCGGTGTGCCAGACATATCGCGCCGCCAGAATCGCGAGCAAGCCCGCTCCCACAAGATCAACGTGACTCGGCAGGCCACCCCTTGCCGCAACCGGCAGAACCCCGCCGTCTCCTCGCACCGAATCTTCCCTCATCCCTGCGCAAACCCGCGCCGCAGCGCGTCAAAATAAAGTTGGTGCGCAAATTGCAATGACCTCTTCAGTACAGCGGTGGGCGGCAAGCGTCCGTCAGACAGAGGAAAGACTGTGGACAAGTACCTTTATGTGGCAATGACCGGCGCCAGTCAGAACGCACTGGCGCAGAAGGCGCATGCCAACAATCTGGCGAACATCTCGACCAACGGGTTTCAGCGTGACCTGGAACAGGCCCGCTCGATGCCGGTGTTTGGTGACAGCTTTCCGGCGCGTGCCTTTGCCTTGACCGAGCGCCCTGCCACCGATTTCAGCCAAGGTGCCCTGGTCGAGACCGGCCGCGACCTCGATGTGGCCGTGTCCGGCGACGGCTGGCTGGCGGTGCAGGCCCCCGACGGCAGTGAGGCCTATGTGCGAACCGCCAGCATGAACGTGGATGCCCTGGGCATCCTGCGTGCCGGCAACGGCATGCCGATCATGGGCAACGGCGGGCCGATCGCGGTGCCGCCCCAGCAGCAGATCGAAGTCGGCGAAGACGGCACCATCAGCATCCGCGCCCAGGGCGAAGGCCCGCGGGTGATGGCGCAAGTGGACCGCATCAAGCTGGTCCAGCCGGACCTTAAAACCATGAGCAAGGGCCTCGACGGCCTGATCCACACCAATGACGGTCAGCCGGCCCCGGCCGATGCCAATGTGCGGGTGACCTCGGGTTTTCTGCAGGCGAGCAACGTCAATGCCGTGGATGAAATGACCTCGGTGCTGGCTCTGTCCAAGCAGTTCGAGCTGCATATCAAAATGATGAACACCGCCAAAGAAGACGACCAGGCCATGACTCGCGTCCTGTCCATCAGCTAATTACTTGAACGCGGCGCCGAAAAACCGGCGCGCGAGGAGAGCTCCATGCTTCCGGCACTGTGGGTTGCAAAAACGGGTTTGGCTGCACAAGACACCAACCTGACCACCATTTCCAACAACCTGGCCAACGTCTCGACCACCGGCTTCAAACGTGATCGCGCCGAGTTCCAGGACTTGCTCTACCAGATCAAGCGCCAGCCAGGTGCCCAGTCCACCCAGGACAGTGAACTGCCATCGGGCCTGCAAGTGGGCACCGGGGTACGTATTGTCGGCACGCAAAAGAACTTCACTGCCGGTAGCCTGCAAACTACCGAGCAGCCGCTGGACATGGCCATCAACGGCCGTGGTTTTTTCCAGATCATGCAGCCCGACGGCACAACGGCCTACACCCGTGACGGTACTTTCCATCTGGACTCCAATGGCCAGATCGTCACCGCTAACGGCTTTGCCCTGGAACCGGCGATTGTGGTGCCGGCCGATGCCCAGACCTTCACCGTCGGCCAGGACGGCACCGTATCGGTGACCATTTCCGGCAACCCGGCGGCGCAAGTGATCGGCAACGTGCAGACCGCCGACTTTATCAACCCGGCCGGCTTGCAGTCCCAGGGCGGCAACCTGTTCCTGGAAACCGCCTCCAGCGGTGCGCCGCAAATCGGCACCCCGGGCCTGAACGGCTTTGGCCTGACCATGCAAAGCATGCTCGAGACCTCGAACGTCAGCACCGTGGAAGAAATGGTCAATATGATCACCACCCAGCGCGCCTACGAGATGAACTCCAAAGTGATTTCTACCGCTGACCAGATGTTGTCGTTCGTTACGCAAAACCTGTAATTACGTGAAATAGCGGGAGAGCTCATGAAGCGCTTGTTTTCTGTTCTGGCACTGGGCGCCATCACCTTGCTGGCCGGCTGCGTCAGCCCGCCACCGCGGGCCAACGACCCGTACTACGCACCTGTGCTGCCGCGTACGCCGCTGCCGGCTGCCGCCAACAACGGCTCGATTTACCAGGCCGGTTTCGAGCAGAACCTGTACAGCGACCGCAAGGCGTACCGCATCGGCGACATCATTACCATTACCCTTAATGAGAAGACCCAGGCGAGTAAAAACGCCAACTCGGCGATCGGTAAAAACAGCAACACCAGCATCGGCCTGACCTCGTTGTTCGGCAGCGGCCTGACCACCAACAACCCGCTGGGCGGGGGTGACCTGAGCCTCAATGCCGGTTACAGCGGCAGCCGTGCCACCAAGGGCGACAGCAAGGCCGGGCAGGGCAACAGCCTGACCGGTTCGATCACCGTGACTGTCGCCGACGTGCTGCCCAACGGCATCATCGCCGTGCGCGGTGAAAAGTGGATGACCCTTAACACCGGCGACGAGCTGGTACGCATTGCCGGCCTGGTACGGGCCGATGACATTGCCACTGACAACACTGTGTCTTCGACCCGTGTGGCCGATGCGCGCATCACCTACTCGGGCACCGGCTCGTTTGCCGATGCGAGCCAGCCGGGCTGGTTTGACCGTTTCTTCCTTAGCCCGCTGTTTCCCTTTTAGTGATGAAGCTCACCATGCCCAACCTCAAGCATCTGCTGGCAGCCGTGTTGCTGTTGTCGACCTCCCTGGGCGCCCACGCCGAGCGGTTGAAAGACATCGCCAGCATTTCCGGCGTGCGTTCCAACCAATTGATTGGTTATGGCCTGGTGGTGGGCTTGAATGGTACGGGTGACCAGACCACACAAACCCCGTTTACCCTGCAGACGTTCAATAACATGCTGTCGCAGTTTGGCATCAAGGTACCGCCGGGTTCGGGCAATGTGCAGCTGAAAAACGTTGCGGCGGTGTCCATCAGCGCCGATTTGCCGGCATTCGCCAAGCCGGGGCAGGTGATCGATATCACCGTTTCCTCCATCGGCAACTCCAAAAGCCTGCGCGGCGGTACGCTGCTGCTGACACCGCTTAAAGGCATTGATGGCAATGTGTATGCGGTGGCCCAGGGCAATCTGGTGGTCGGCGGTTTCGATGCCGAAGGCCGCGACGGCTCGAAAATCACCGTCAACGTGCCGTCGGCCGGGCGTATTCCGGGTGGCGCATCGGTTGAGCGGGCCGTACCCAGCGGTTTCAACCAGGGCAACAGCCTGACCCTGAACCTCAATCGCTCGGACTTCACCACCGCCAAGCGTATCGTCGACAAGATCAATGACCTGCTCGGCCCCGGTGTGGCGCAGGCCATCGATGGCGGCTCGGTTCGCGTGACCGCACCACTGGACCCGAGCCAGCGGGTCGACTATCTGTCGATCCTGGAAAACCTCGAAGTCGATCCGGGGCAGGCGGTGGCCAAGGTCATCATCAACTCGCGCACCGGCACCATCGTGATTGGCCAGAACGTCAAGGTTTCGCCCGCCGCAGTGACCCACGGTAGCCTGACCGTGACCATCACCGAAGACCCGATTGTCAGCCAGCCCGGCCCGCTGTCCAACGGCGAGACCGCCGTGGTGCCGCGTTCGCGACTGAATGCCCAGCAGGAAGCCAAGCCGATGTTCAAGTTCGGCCCGGGCACCACCCTCGACGAAATCGTGCGGGCGGTAAACCAGGTCGGCGCAGCGCCAGGGGACTTGATGGCGATTCTCGAAGCGCTGAAACAGGCCGGCGCGCTGCAAGCCGACCTGATCGTGATCTGAGGTCGACGTCATGGATATGCGTAAGAGTGGAGTAGTCAGTGGCAGCGATTCCGGGGCGTTCACCGACCTGAATCGGCTGAACAATCTGAAAGTCGGCGACCGCGAAAGCGACGGCAATATGCGCAAAGTTGCCCAGGAATTCGAGTCGCTGTTTCTCAACGAAATGCTCAAGTCGATGCGCTCGGCCAACGAAGTGCTGGGCAAGGACAACCCGCTCAACACCCCGGCGGCCAAGCAGTATCAGGAAATGTACGACCAGCAATTGTCCGTGACCCTGTCCCGGCAGGGCGGTGGTATCGGCCTGGCCGATGTGTTGATGCGCCAGATGTCGAAAAACAAAGCTGCGGTGCCGGGGGAGGCTGCGGCGACCACGGCGCTGACTGCCGAAGCCAAAGCCCCGGCCGCCACCACCGTCGACAGCCCTTTTGTGCGCTCCAGTGGTCAGCGTCCATTGTGGGCTTCGCGGGTCGCCATTACGCCGCAGGCAGCCGGCGGCGGCCATCAGAATGACATGGCCCTGCTCAATCAGCGCCGTCTGGCGTTGCCGAGCAAGCTGACTGACCGCTTGCTGGCCGGGATCGTGCCATCGGCCGATCCGGCGCGTTCCACGCTCAATACCGCCGCCGTGCCGGGGCGCACTTCGCCGGGGCTGGATGCCGTGCTCAAGGGCAGCCGCCAGCCGATGCTCAGTGCCAGTGGCGTGCACGGGCGCATGCAGGTTTACGGTCGTGCCGTGGCGCAGCCGCCGCTGGCCCCGGCCAAACAGGCCTTCGAGTCGCCGGATGCGTTTGTCGCCACCATGTTGCCGATGGCGCAACAGGCCGCCGACCGCATCGGCGTCGACCCGCTGTACCTGGTGGCGCAAGCCGCACTGGAAACCGGCTGGGGCAAGTCGGTGATGCGCCAGCAAGATGGCAGCAGCAGTCACAACCTGTTCGGCATCAAGGCCACCGGCAGTTGGCAGGGCGCCCAGGCGCGGGCCATCACCAGCGAGTTCAGGGGCGGGCAGATGGTCAAGGAGACAGCGGAATTCCGTTCCTACGATTCCTATCAGGACAGCTTCCATGATCTGGTGACGCTGTTGCAGAGCAACAATCGTTATAAAGAAGTGCTCAATGCGGCCGATAAACCGGAGCAGTTTGTACGCGAATTGCAGAAGGCCGGTTATGCGACCGACCCTGAGTACGCGAGCAAGATTTCGCAGATAGCCAAGCAAATGAAAACCTACCAGAGCTACGCCTCGACGGGTTCTCTCACGAATTTATAAGGTTTGAACCATGGCGAGTTTGATCAACATCGGGATGTCGGGGCTCAACGCCAGTCAGGGCGCATTGGCGACAGTCGGCAACAACATTGCCAACGCCAATACCTCGGGCTATTCGCGTCAGCAGATCGTCCAGGGCAGCGCCGCGTCGCAACAGGTGGGCGGGGTGTTTATCGGCACCGGCACCACCCTGGCCGACGTGCGCCGCGTGTACAACTCCTACCTCGACGCCCAGTTGCAAACCACCACCTCGCTCAATGGCGATGCCCAGGCTTATCTCGACCAGATCGGCACGGTCGACAAACTGCTGTCGGATAAAAACACGGGCGTATCGGCAGCCCTGAGCAGCTTTTTCAGCTCATTGCAAACTGCCGCCGCGGCGCCCGGTGATGTGTCCGCGCGGCAGTTGTTGCTGACCAGTGCGCAAACCCTGAGCAACCGCTTCAACTCGATTTCGACCCAGCTCAACCAGCAGAACGAAGGCATCAACAGCCAGCTGGACACCCTGACTTCGATGGTCAACCAGCACACGGCCACCATTGCTTCGCTGAACAAGCAGATCGCCCAGGCCACCACGGCTGGCAATACGCCGAACAACCTGCTGGATGCGCGTAACGAAGCCGTGCGCAGCCTCAACGAGCTGGTCGGGGTGACGGTTCAGGAGCACGACAACGTCTACGACATTACCCTGGGTACCGGCCAATCGCTGGTGCAGGGCAGCACCTCGAACACGATTTCGGCGGTGCCGGGCAAGGTCGATAAAAGCCAATACAGCATCCAGGTCAACTTCCAGCAATCGAGTTCGGATGTGACCTCGGTGATCAGTGGCGGCAAGATCGGCGGCCTGCTGCGTTACCGCGACGATGTGCTGGCCCCGGCGATGAACGATTTGGGCCGTACAGCCATTGTGGTCGCCGATGCGATCAACCAGCAGCTGGGCCAGGGCCTGGATGCCAATGGCGAGTTCGGCTCGTCGTTGTTCAACAGCATCAACAGTGCCACGGCCATCAGCCAGCGCAGCCAGGCGGCGACCGGAAATATTGGCGCAGGCAACTTCAATGTCAGCATCGCTGACAGCGGCGCGCTGACCGCCTACGACTATCAGGTCACGTTCACCAGCGCCACCGAGTACTCGGTCAAGCGCTCCGACGGCACCGATATGGGGGCGTTCGCTACCACCGACACCCCGGCCAAGGTCATTGACGGTTTCACCCTGGATCTCAAGGGCGGCCCGATGACCGCTGGCGACGCGTTCAAGGTCAGCCCCACCCGCAGTGGTGCAGGCAATATCGGCGTGCAAATGAGCGATGCCAATAAATTGGCATTTGCCGGGCCGCTGGTGGCTGGCCCGGGCAGCTCCAATACCGGTACGGGTGCAGTGGGTAGCCTCAATCTGTCGTCAGCGCTGGATATCTACGGCGGCGTCAATCTGGGCAAAGCGCAAAGCGATATTGAAGGCGCCATGCCGGTGCGCATTGCCTTTGACGAAGCCAGCGCGGATGGCACCCAGAGCTACCGGGTACTGAACGAGGCCGGCAAGGAAATCGGCAAGGGCAGCATCGTGCCGGGCCAGGACAACAAGGTCACGATCAATGTGCCCGTGACCAACGCGGACGGCACCACTACAAACGTGGGGTTCGACACGGTGATCAGCGGTTCGCCGGGCAAGGGTGACAGCTTCGATATCAAGTTCAACAAGGACGGCAAGGCCGACAACCGCAACGCCAACGAACTGCTGGGCCTGCAAACCAAGGCCACAGTGGGCGTAGGCAAGGACGGCACTGGCGGCGTCAGCATGGCTACTTCCTACAGTCAGTTGGTATCCAAGGTGGGCGGTAAAGCCAGCCAGGCGGCGGTCGACGGCACCGCCAATGGCGCGGCTTTGGCCTACGCCAAAGAGGTGCGCAACTCGGTATCCCAGGTCAACCTGGACGAAGAAGCCTCCAACCTGGTCAAGTTCCAGCAGTACTACACCGCCTCGTCGCAGATCATCAAAGCGGCGCAAGCAACCTTCAGCACGCTGATCAACAGTCTTTAAGGGAGCCCGCGACGATGCGTATTTCAACTTCGCAGTTTTTTGAATCGACCAGTGCCACCTACCAGAACAACTTCTCGTCGGTGATCAAGACCCAGAGCCAGATCGACTCCGGCGTGCGCATCCAGACCGCTGCCGATGACCCGGTAGGTGCGGCGCGCCTGCTGCAATTGCAGCAGCAAAAAGACATGCTGGCGCAGTACAGCACCAATATGAACAGCATCAAGTCGTCGCTGGGTGCTCAGGAAGCGGTGCTCGACAGCATCAATAACTCATTGCAAAAAGCCAGTGAACTGGCCCTGCAGGCGGGTGGCGGCGGTGTCAGCGATGCGGATCGGGCTACAATTGCCAATGAATTGGGCAGCATCGAAGATCAGGTGTTCAGCCTGCTCAACAGTAAGGACGCCTCGGGCAACTACATGTTCTCGGGTTCAAAAAGTAACACGCCACCTTATGCGCGTAACAACGACGGCACTTATAGCTATCAAGGTGACGACACTCAACTTAACCTTAAAGTTTCGGATACTTTGAGCCTGGCCAGCAGTGATACTGCCAAAAGCTTTATGGAAGGGGCGATCAATACTGGACGCACCCAGACTGTATTTACGCCGGTGACGGCTGCCGACGGTACGGTGTCTAGCAACGGTGGAAAGGTATCCGTATCGGCGGGCTTAATCACGTCAAGCCCGCAGTTCAATAAAAGTTTCGCTGAAGGGCAGCCGTACACGCTGACGTTTATCAGCAGAACCCAGTTCAAATTGACGAGCAGCCCCGATGGGGCAGATATCACTTCGCAGGTGTCGGGCAATGGTGCGTTCGACCCTACCAAGGAAGGTGGGCAGAGTATCAGTCTGCATGGCGTGTCGTTCGATTTAAGCATGAACCTTAAGGATATCCCGGCGGCGGATCAGGATACCGAGGCGGCTAAATACGCTTTTACCCTGGAGGCCAAGCCCGATTCGTTCAATGTATCGCGCACTCCAAGCAATCCCTCGACTGCGCTAATCACTGACTCTACGGTTGATGATACCAAGGCTTACAGTGACAGTTTCCCGAGCAATGGTGCAGTGATTAAATTCACCAGCGATAGCGAATATGAAATCTATGCCCAGCCGATTACTGCCAGTAGCAAATTGATTGCCAGCGGAACCATGGCTGGCGACTCGATCACAGCTCTGGGAGTCAGATTTGACTTTAGCGGTGCGCGAGCTGCTGGCGACCAATTTGTGGTCAGTGGTAACAACCATCAAAGCCAGAGCGCTTTGGACACTATTAGTCAGTTGCGTAAGGCGCTGGTTATTCCGACTGACAAAGATCCTGATGCCCAGAAAACTCAGCGGGATGTAATCAACTCCGCGATTGGCAACCTGAAAAACGCCAGTGCCGGCGTTGACAGCGCCCGCGGCTCGATTGGTGCGCGCCTGAAGGCGGTGGATATTCAGGCGGATGAAAATATCAGCCTGGGCCTGGCCAACGATTCCACCACGGCGGCGATCGGCAACACCGATATGGCGGGGGCGTCCATCGAACTGGCGTTCCAGAAAGCCATGCTCGAAGCCTCGCAACTGGCGTTCGTGAAAATCTCCCAGCTGAGCCTGTTCAACCAGCTCTAAACAGCGGTGCAGGGGGGTGATGTGGGAGCGGGCTTGCCCGCGATGCAGGCGACACGGTATGCCGGTAATACCGTGTTGCTGCCATCGCGAGCAAGCCCGCTCCCACAAAATCGCCTTTATGGCTGTAATGTTTTGTATAAAACCGCACAAAATAGCGTGACCTATGAGTCATAACGCGCATCTTCACTGTATCGTGTGAAACGTACGGGCGGGTGCCGGGCCTTTTTCGGGCTGTTTTGTTTATTTTTACGCACCCACACAAGCCCTTTTATTGTCAGCGCCCCTCGATTATGTGAGCGGGTGATCTCCAGCTATTTAGTATTGGGAAGCCACAATGATTGGCATTAAAAGCATCGCCAGTTACGTGCCAGCAAGCGGTGTAGACAACTACGCGCAGGGCGCGAAGTTCTCCAAAGACGAAGAATTCATTCTGGGCAAGATCGGTTCGGCGTTTCTGCCGCGCAAAGACGCTGACCAGGAAACCTCCGACCTGTGTGTTGAGGCAGTCAACGCACTGTTTATCAACAATCCTCAGCTTAAACGCGAATCCATCGACGCGTTGATCGTTGTCACCCAGAACGGCGACGCTGAAGGCCTGCCGCACACCGCGGCCATTGTCCAGGACAAGCTCGGTCTGCCGACCCACGTTGCCGCCTTTGATATCTCCCTGGGCTGCTCGGGTTATGTCTACGGTATCTACGCGATGAAAGGCTTTATGGAAGCCGCGGGCCTGAAGAACGGTCTGCTGGTGACGGCCGACCCGTACTCGAAAATCGTTGACCCGGAAGACCGCAACACCACCATGCTCTTTGGTGACGCCGCCACCGCTACCTGGATGGGCGAAGACGCTCCCTGGCAGCTGGGCAAGGCCAAGTTCGGCACCGACGGTTCGGGTGCGCCGCATCTGAAAGTCAGTGATGGTGTGTTCTTTATGAATGGCCGCCAGGTGTTCAACTTCGCGCTGCTCAAAGTGCCTGCGCACTTGAACGAGTTGCTGGAAGAGTCCGAGCTGACCTCCAAGGACATCGACGCGTTCTGCATCCACCAGGGCAGTGCGGCCATCGTTGACGCCGTGGCCCGTCGCTTTGAAGGCGAGCCGGAGAAATTTATCAAGGATATGGTCGAGACCGGCAACACCGTGTCGTCGAGCATTCCGCTGCTGCTGGAAAAACACGTGATGGATGCCACCTGGAAGCGGGTGGCGCTGAGCGGTTTTGGCGTGGGCCTGTCGTGGGGCTCGGCGATTATCTATCGCCCGTAAGCATTACGTTGAAACACAAAACGCCCGTGGCCCTAAAGCCATGGGCGTTTTGCTTTCTGGCAGGGCTGATTGAAACTGTGGGAGCGGGCTTGCTCGCGATGGCATCACCCTGGTTTGCCTGAAGCACCGCGCCGCCCGAATCGCGAGCAAGCCCGCTCCCACACTGGGGGGTGCCCGGCAACTCATCGCCCCGCTAACCCCCTGAATTACAAGGCATGGCCCCCTTGCCTGCAAAAAAAATCAAAATAAACCTCAAGCAACCTGCGTTTACGACGATAACCATTACGAAGGTTCTCTAGGCCACACCCGGCGGTTGCCAGGGCCGGAAGCCGCAGTATTCATCTAATGAGGATTTCGTCATGGGTTTATCAGTTAACACAAACGCAACGTCGTCGATTGTTCAGAACAACTTGAACAAGGCTGCCACCAACTTGAGCACCTCGATGACTCGTTTGTCTTCCGGTCTGAAAATCAACAGCGCCAAAGACGACGCGGCTGGCATGCAAATCGCTAACCGTCTGACAAGCCAGATGAAAGGCCTCACCGTTGCCGTGAAGAACGCCAATGACGGCATCTCCATGGCTCAGACTGCTGAAGGCGCGATGCAGGAATCGACCAACATTCTGCAGCGTATGCGTGAACTGGCCCTGCAATCGGCGAACGGCTCGAACAGCG
The DNA here is from genome assembly GCF_037023725.1 of Pseudomonas bubulae. Lineage (NCBI taxonomy): Bacteria > Pseudomonadati > Pseudomonadota > Gammaproteobacteria > Pseudomonadales > Pseudomonadaceae > Pseudomonas > Pseudomonas bubulae. The sequence goes on along the minus strand of NZ_CP146077.1, from coordinate 4,060,252 downwards.
ATGAAGACCGCAAATCCCTTAACCAGGAATTCACTGCCCTGAAGGGTGAAATCAACCGTATCTCCAGCACTACCACCTTCGGTGGCAAAAACCTGCTGGACGGTACGATGCAGAACGCCAAGTTCCAGGTCGGCGCTAACGCCAACGAAACCATCTCCTTCGGCGTGGGTGACCTGAGCTCGGCAGGTCTTAAAGGCCAGTACAGCACTGCTTCGGTGGCGGGTGAGAACCTGGCGGGTATGGCTGCTTCGGTTACGGGCGGTGCCAAGAACGGTGGCGAAACTGCAGTGACGGGTGCGGTACCAGCTCCTGCATACACGACAACTGGCACTGAAAAGCTCAATATCAACGGTCGAGATATAACTGTTGCTGCTGGTTTGGCCACCGTTGCTACCCAAGCGACTGCCATCCAGACTGAGTTGGATAAAGATCCAACTAATACAATTGACGCCACTGTATCTGCTGGTGGTGCTCTCGTCCTGACGAATACCCATGGTGGGGTTGCCATTGCCGGTGCTGATGCGGATAAGTTTGGCCTTACTGCTGGTACTACCAATACGGTCACTACTGGCGCATCGAAGTTGGCTGCGGGCGAAATCACTGTCAATGGCAAGGCAGTAACCCTGGGCGCCACTGGTAAAGACACCGTTCAGGATGTCCTCGATCAGCTTAATGCTCTGCCCGACGTAGGCTCTGCAACAATCGACAAAAATGGCCGTATCTCGCTGACCTCTGCGGATGGCAAAGCGCTGACTTTGGCAGACGGCAACAAGGCTAACGGCGGCCCTGGTTCGCTTGCTGCACTGGGGCTGACCAGTGGTACTACTAACGTAAAAACCGTTTCAGATACCTCGCTGAAAATTGGCGCAACTGAAATCAAGATCGCCAAAGGCAGCGACATTGACTCTGTGATCTCGTCGATCAACAGCGCTAGTGCAGGTGCAACAGCTACCAAAACTGAAGATGGCAAAATCTCTCTGTCCGCCAACAAAGACATAGTTATCAGCGCTGGCAGTACTGGTACCTTGGCTGATCTGGGGCTGGAAGCTGGCACCACTAGCGCAGTGACCTCACAAACTACCGTCGATCAGTTGGATATTCTGGATGCTACTGCGTCCCAGAATACCGTTCAGGCGCTTGACGCTGCGATTCAGCAGATCGACAGCCAGCGTTCCTCACTGGGTGCGGTGCAAAACCGTTTCGACAGCACTGTTTCTAACTTGAACAGCATCAATGAAAACGCCTCCGCTGCGCGTGGCCGTGTGCAGGATGCTGACTTCGCTTCGGAAACCGCTGAATTGACCAAGCAACAAACCCTGCAGCAGGCCTCCACAGCGATCCTGTCCCAGGCCAACCAGTTGCCTTCCGCAGTTATGAAACTGCTTCAGTAATAACGGCAACGGTTTGAAAACAGAAGGGCGCGTTTACGCGCCCTTCTGTGTTTTAGGCTTTTGGTGAATACCAATGCCCGAGGTGGCATGAATTTTGTTGCTGTCTACTGGATAGGTGTAGTTAGCCAATAAAACGGCAGGCAGTAAAAGGAGAATAAAGATGGCCAGTTCAACGGTAAGCGGTGTCGGCTCGGGTATTGATACCCAGTCCATTGTGAAGGCGTTGGTCGCTGCGGAAAAAGCGCCCAAGCAGACGCAAATTACTACCCAGCAAACGCAAACGACAACGCAACTGTCGGCACTGGGTACGGTAAAGGGCGCTCTTGATTCTTATCGTGCGGCCATCGACAAACTTAAGGATCCTTCCAGCTTCAGCGGCTTGGCAGGTACAACTTCAGACGATAAAAAAAGCAAGGTCACCATTGATGCCACGGCGTCAACCGGAACTTACAGTCTAGTAGTCGAGCAGTTGGCCACTGCGTCGAAGGTCAGTAGTCCGGTGTACGAGAAGGGTGCTTCAGCAGTGGTTAATAGCGGCACCGAGGCCACCACGTTGAAGATTTCTCAATCTGGTGTTGACTACAACGTGAGCATCGCCCCTGGTGCAACCATGAAGCAAGTGCGTGAATCTATTAACACGCAGTTGTCGGACAAGGGTATTAGTGCCAACGTATTGACCGATGCCAGTGGTTCCCGTCTGGTACTGACCTCGTCGAAGATGGGCAAGGATACCGAGATCACCATGGGTGGCGATTCGGAGTTGGCGAACGGATATACCTCGCTGGTTGAACCGCAAAACTCCATTTACACCATCGATGGTTTGAAGATGGAGTCCGCCAGTAACAAGGTTGACTCGGCCATCAGTGGTGTGACGATCGAGCTTCTGGCCGGGGACAAGGCGGCGACTACTATTACGGTTGCGGCCAGCTCCACGACGTTGAAAACCTCTGTGCAGGCTTTCGTCACGGCCTACAACGCATTGATGACGACCATCAATGCTCAAACCAAGGTCACGGCCACGGGGGACTCCTCAACCACTATGTCGGGCGCACTGACAGGCGATGCTTCCATGCGTCAGTTGGTGTCCAGCTTGCGTGGCGAGTTGCTCAATGGCGCGGCTTCGGAAACGACCATGGGGTTGTCGCAGATGGGGGTCAAGACGGATGCCAAAACGGGCCTGCTGACTCTGGATGATGCGGCGTGGAGCAAGGCAATCGCCAAACCCACGGGTGCGATGGATATCGCCAAGACTTTCACCGGTGATACGGGCCTGATAGCACGGATGACCAAAGCCACGGCTTCGTATGTGGGCTCAGCTGGCACCTTGACTCAGCGTACCGGCGATCTCAACAACAAGCTGACAGACCTGACGACGCAGCAGGCGGATCTGGATCGCCGTATGGAAACGCTGCAAACCACTCTCTCTGCCAAATACAACGCGATGGATACACTGGTTGCCCAGCTCAATGCCACAAGTTCCAGCGTCATGACTACTCTGAATTCGCTTAATAACCCTAAAACAACCTGATCGCACTGAGCCTCACCGCTAAAGCTTCCGGCAGCTCGGTCGATATAAAAATCAAGAACCAGTCATTTTTGCCTGACACCGTAATGAGGTAGAAACATGAACCCGATGCGCGCCCTTCGTCAGTATCAGAAGGTTAATTCCCACGCTCAAATTTCCGAAGCCAGCCCCCATCGTCTGATTCAGATGCTGATGGAAGGCGGCCTGGACCGTATGGCCCAGGCCAAGGGCGCGATGAGCCGTGGTGATATCCCGCAGAAGGCCATGCTGATTACCAAGGCCATCGATATCATCACCGGCCTGCGTCAGGGCCTGGATGAAGAAAAGACCGATGACAAGGCCGCGCTGGAGCAACTGGACAGCCTGTACGAGTACATGGCCGTGCGCCTGACCCTGGCCAATGCCAAGAACGACCCGGAAATCATCGATGAAGTGGCGCGCCTGCTGATCACTGTAAAAAGTGGTTGGGATGCCATCGCCCCGCAATAAGCCAGAGGAGTGCGTCATGAGCCAACTGCAACGTATTCAGGAAACCCGCGAAGCGCTGATTGATGCCCTGGCCGAGCGCAACTGGGATGCCATCGGCGAGCTGGATTCGGCCTGCCGGGTGTGTGTCGAGAATGTGCTGGACGAAGCGCCACTGGACGAGGCTGTTTTGCGCGAAAATCTGGAGGGGTTATTGGTGGTGTATCGCATGTTGCTGGAGGCGGCTACTGATGAGCGCCAGGCGGTCGTTGAGCAGATGGGGCAGATCAACCAAGCAAAAAATGCGTCAAAGGTTTACCATCTATTCGGTTAAGGCCTAAAGAATATGTGGTTAATTGCGTTTTAAACCGCCATAAATTTGACTCGGCACAGTTTTTTGACTTAACTAGCACGTTATTCTGTATTCAGTCGTCTTAGATATCCAACAGGGTTAGGACGTCTACATATGTCCTGCCATCCGGGGCATTGAGTTGACTAGGGAAGTTGCTATTGCATGTGGCGTGAAACCAAAATCCTGCTGATCGATGACGATAGCGTCCGCCGCCGTGATTTGGCGGTGATCCTGAATTTTCTTGGCGAAGAAAATCTGACCAGCCCCAGCCACGAATGGGAGCAGGCTGTCAGTGCCTTGCCGTCCAGTCGCGAAGTGCTTTGCGTGCTGGTCGGCACCGTGAGTACTGCCGGTGGCTTATCAGGACTGCTTAAGACACTGGCCGCGTGGGATGAGTTCCTGCCGATCATGCTTTTAGGTGAAGTTTCTTCTCTCGACCTGCCTGAAGACCAGCGCCGCCGGGTGTTGTCCAGCCTCGAAATGCCCCCCAGCTACAGCAAATTGCTTGATTCCCTGCACCGTGCCCAGGTCTATCGCGAGATGTATGACCAGGCCCGCGAGCGCGGCCGTCATCGTGAGCCCAACCTGTTCCGCAGCCTGGTCGGTACCAGCAGGGCGATCCAGCATGTGCGCCAGATGATGCAGCAAGTGGCCGATACCGATGCCAGCGTGCTGATCCTCGGCGAGTCCGGCACCGGCAAGGAAGTGGTGGCGCGCAATCTGCATTACCATTCCAAGCGTCGCGATGCGCCGTTTGTGCCGGTCAACTGTGGGGCGATTCCTGCCGAGCTGCTGGAAAGCGAGCTGTTTGGCCATGAGAAGGGCGCCTTTACCGGGGCCATCACCAGTCGTGCCGGGCGTTTTGAACTGGCCAATGGCGGCACGCTGTTCCTCGACGAAATCGGCGATATGCCGCTGCCGATGCAGGTCAAGCTGTTGCGTGTGTTGCAGGAACGTACATTTGAGCGTGTGGGCAGCAACAAGACCCAGTGTGCCGATGTGCGGATCATTGCCGCCACCCACAAAAACCTTGAAAGCATGATTGAAGTCGGCGCCTTCCGCGAAGACCTGTACTACCGCCTCAACGTATTCCCGATTGAAATGGCACCGCTGCGTGAGCGGGTCGAAGATATTCCGTTGCTGATGAACGAGCTGATTTCGCGCATGGAGCACGAAAAACGCGGTTCGATCCGCTTCAATTCCGCCGCCATCATGTCGTTGTGCCGTCATGCATGGCCGGGCAACGTTCGCGAGCTGGCCAACCTGGTGGAGCGCATGGCGATCATGCATCCGTACGGGGTGATTGGCGTTGTTGAGCTGCCGAAAAAATTCCGCTACGTGGATGACGAGGACGAGCAACTGGTCGACAGCCTGCGCAGCGATATGGAAGAGCGTGTGGCGATCAACAATGCCACAACGGACTTCGTGGCCAGCGCCAATGCGATGCTGCCGCCGGAAGGCCTGGACCTCAAGGACTACCTGGGCGGGCTGGAGCAGGGTTTGATCCAGCAGGCACTGGATGACGCCAACGGCATCGTTGCGCGGGCGGCAGAGCGTCTGCGGATTCGTCGTACCACCCTGGTGGAAAAAATGCGCAAGTACGGCATGAGCCGTCGCGAAGGTGAAGAGCAGGCGGATGATTGACGCGTGACTTTGTGGGAGCGGGCTTGCTCGCGATAGCATCACCGCGTTATTCCTGACACTGCGAGGCGCCCAAATCGCGAGCAAGCCCGCTCCCACATAAGTCGGGGCTTGCATAGCGGTTCGCTTGTGTTAGCTATTCAGGCACGGGTATTGCTTCGCTTGGTGTAACGGACCGTTTTATGACGGTCAGCCCAGCGAGTACGCCCCATGCCTCAAGCCGCCGTCCAGTTGTCCTCGGCCCCCGATCCCTACAGTCTGCTGGAAGCCCGCGTCTCGGAGCTGACCGGCGAGCTGGCAGTGGTCAGTGCGCAGCGCATGGCCGAGCTTGCAGAGAAAGAGCGGCTGGCCAATCGCTTGCAACACCTGCTCGATCTGCTCCCAGGCGGGATCATCGTGATTGATGATCGTGGTCACGTGCGCGAGGCCAACCCCGCAGCCTGCGAGCTGTTGGGCCTGCCGCTGGAAGGCGAGTTGTGGCGCCATGTGATTGCCCGCTGTTTTGCACCTCGGGAAGACGACGGCCACGAAGTATCGCTCAAGGACGGTCGGCGCCTGTCGATTGCCACCCGTTCGCTTGACCCTGAGCCCGGGCAACTGGTGTTGCTCAATGACCTGACAGAAACCCGGCGCCTGCAAGACCAGCTCGCCCGCCATGAGCGCCTGTCGTCTCTGGGGCGCATGGTTGCTTCCCTGGCCCACCAGATTCGTACGCCGCTGTCGGCGGCGCTGATCTACGCCAGTCATCTCACCGAGCAGGCGCTGCCGGTGGAAACCCAGCAGCGCTTCGCCGGGCGTCTCAAGGAGCGCCTGCACGAGCTGGAGCATCAGGTGCGCGACATGCTGGTATTTGCGCGTGGCGAACTGCCGCTTACGGACAGGGTCACCCCCAAAGTATTGATGCAGGCCCTGCAAGCCGCCGCGCAAACCCATGTGCAGGGTGTGGCGATCCGCTGGCAGTGCGATGCCTACACGGGGCAGTTGCTGTGCAATCGCGACACCCTGGTCGGCGCGCTGCTCAACCTGATCGAAAACGCCCTGCAAGCCGGTACGCCACAGGTGCGGCTCAAGGTGCATCTGTATCGCCGCGACAACAGTTTAAGGGTGTGTGTCAGCGACAACGGCAGTGGCATTGAGCCGCAAGTGCTGGCGCGCCTGGGCGAGCCGTTTTTCACCACCAAGGCCACTGGTACAGGTCTGGGCCTCGCGGTGGTCAATGCCGTGGTGCGTGCGCACCAGGGGCAATTGCAATTACGTTCGCGGCTGGGGCGTGGCACCTGTGCCTTGCTCAGCTTGCCGCTGATTCCCGTTGTAGCGGAGGCAAACTGATGGTGATGCGAATTAACGTGCTGTTGGTCGAGGACGACCATGCGTTGCGTGAGGCCCTGGCAGACACACTGTTGCTGGCAGGTCACGGTTTTCGCGCCGTCTGTTCGGGGGAAGAAGCCCTGGCTGCGGTGATGCTGGAGCCGTTCAGCCTGGTGATCAGTGACGTCAATATGCCCGGTATGGATGGCCATCAGTTGCTGGCCCGCCTGCGCGCCTGCCAGCCGCAATTGCCGGTGCTGCTGATGACGGCTCACGGTGCGGTGGAGCGGGCGGTGGATGCCATGCGTGAAGGGGCGGTGGATTATCTGGTCAAGCCGTTCGAGCCCAAAGCCTTGCTCGATCTGGTGGCCCGCCATGCTCTGGGCAGCCTCGGCGTGGCCGACAGCGAAGGGCCGGTGGCGGTGGAACCGGCCAGCGCACAGTTGCTGGAGCTGGCGGCACGGGTGGCGCGCAGTGATGCCACGGTACTGATCTCGGGCGAGTCGGGCACTGGCAAAGAGGTGCTGGCGCGTTATATCCACCAGCATTCCCATCGGGTGGATCGGCCGTTTGTGGCGATCAATTGTGCGGCGATCCCCGACAATATGCTCGAGGCGACCCTGTTTGGTCATGAAAAAGGCGCCTTCACCGGCGCCATTGCCGCCCAGGCCGGCAAGTTCGAGCAGGCTGATGGCGGCACCTTGCTGCTGGATGAAATTTCCGAAATGCCCTTGGGTTTGCAGGCCAAGCTGCTGCGCGTATTGCAAGAGCGCGAAGTTGAACGGGTGGGCGGGCGCAAGCCGGTTGCGCTGGATATCCGTGTTGTCGCCACCACCAACCGCGAACTGGCGGGGGAGGTGGCAGCGGGGCGTTTTCGCGAAGATCTGTACTACCGCCTTTCGGTATTCCCCCTGGCCTGGAGGCCGTTGCGTGAGCGCATCGCCGATATCCTGCCGCTGGCAGAGCGGCTGCTGGCCAAACACATCAGCAAAATGAAGCACACTGCTGTAGGGTTTTCGCCCGATGCCAAGGCGTGCCTGAGTGCATACCCGTGGCCGGGCAACGTGCGCGAACTGGATAACGCGATTCAACGGGCGCTGATCTTGCAGCAGCGCGGCTTGATCGAGGCGGCAGATTTTTGCCTGGCCGGGCCTGTGGCCTGTGCACCTTTGCCGCCATTGACGCGCCCTGAGCCGCTGGCGGTGGAAGTTGTGGAGTCGGCGGGCGGCTTGGGCGATGATCTGCGCCGGCGTGAGTTCCAGATGATTATCGACACCTTGCGTGCCGAGCGCGGGCGACGCAAGGAAGCTTCCGAGCGTCTGGGCATCAGCCCGCGCACCTTGCGCTACAAGCTGGCGCAAATGCGTGATGCGGGGATGGATGTTGAGGCTTATTTGTTTGCTGCCACCTGAGAGCGTCACTAAACCCCTGTGGGAGCGGGCTTGCCCGCGAAGGCATCACCGCGCAGCGCCTGATTCACCGCGTCGATTAAATCGCGGGCAAGCCCGCTCCCGCAGGGGCAGGTGTTATCCTTGTCTGCGACGTTTTGTAACGTTAATTGTTATAAAACGGCAAGGAGCTGGCACCCTTGTTGCTACACCTCAATATGCGCTGTGAAAGTGTCAAAAAAATGCGGGTCGTCGGAGGCACTGGTCCATGAGCCAAGGTATTGAATTTAATCGATTGATGTTGGACATGCGGGCCATGCAGATGGACGCCATGGCACAACCGAAATCGGCTGTGCAGGCCGCTCCCGAAGCGGGTGCCAGCAGCTTCTCCGACATGCTCGGTAATGCGATCAACAAGGTCAGCGAAACCCAGCAGGCGTCGAGTCAGCTGTCCAACGCGTTCGAGATCGGTAAAAGCGGTGTCGACCTGACTGACGTGATGATCGCCTCCCAGAAGGCCAGCGTTTCCTTTCAGGCCTTGACCCAAGTACGTAACAAGCTGGTTCAGGCTTACCAAGACATCATGCAGATGCCGGTTTAAGGGCGATATCAAGTCATGGCAGATGCACTCCCGGATAACGTTCCGGCCAAAGCAGGCGCAGGCGGCAAACCGCTGTTTGGCCTGACCTTTCTCGACAATCTGGGCGACATGACCATGCTGCGTCAGGTCGGCCTGATGGTCGGTCTGGCGGCGAGCGTGGCGATCGGTTTTGCCGTGGTGCTGTGGTCCCAGCAACCCGACTACCGGCCGCTGTACGGCAGCCTGGCCGGTATGGATGCCAAGCAGGTCATGGAAACCCTGGCCGCTGCAGACATTGCCTACACCGTCGAACCTAATTCTGGCGCCTTGCTGGTCAAGGCCGATGACGTCTCCCGTGCCCGCCTCAAACTGGCCGCCGCAGGCGTGACGCCCACCGACGGCAATATCGGTTTCGAGATTCTCGACAAGGACCAGGGCCTGGGCACCAGCCAGTTTATGGAGGCCACACGCTATCGTCGTGGGCTTGAAGGCGAGCTGGCACGGACCATTTCCAGCCTCAACAACGTCAAGGGCGCGCGGGTTCACCTGGCCATTCCGAAAAGCTCGGTGTTTGTCCGTGATGAGCGCAAACCCAGCGCTTCGGTACTGGTAGAGCTGTACTCGGGCCGCTCACTGGAGCCTGGGCAGGTGCTGGCGATCGTCAACCTGGTGGCTACCAGCGTGCCCGAGTTGAGCAAGTCGCAGATCACCGTGGTCGACCAAAAAGGCAATCTGCTGTCGGATCAGGGTGAAAATTCCGAGCTGACCATGGCCGGCAAGCAGTTCGACTACAGTCGCCGCATGGAAGGCATGCTTACCCAGCGCGTGCACAACATTCTGCAGCCGGTGCTGGGCAATGACCGCTACAAGGCCGAAGTGTCGGCCGATGTTGATTTCAGTGCGGTCGAGTCCACCTCCGAGCAGTTCAACCCAGACCAGCCAGCCCTGCGCAGCGAGCAATCGACCAGCGAGCAGCGTACTGCCAGCAACGGCCCGCAAGGTGTGCCGGGGGCCCTGAGCAATCAACCGCCGAGCCCGGCCAGCGCACCGCAGCAAACCGGCCAGGGAGCTGCTGGCGGGGCGGGGATGATCCAGCCGGGCCAGCCGTTGCTCGATGCCAACGGCCAGCAAATCATGGATCCGGGCACCGGCCAGCCAATGCTGGCGCCGTACCCGGCCGACAAACGTTCGCAGTCGACCCGCAACTTCGAGCTTGACCGCTCCATCAGCCACACCAAACAGCAGCAGGGCAGGGTCAATCGCCTGTCGGTGGCGGTGGTGATCGACGACAAGATCAGCGTCAACCCGGCCAACGGTGAAATCACCCAGGTGCCATGGACCACCGATCAGCTGGCGCGCTTTACCCGTCTGGTGCAGGACGCCGTGGGCTTCGATGCCAGCCGTGGCGACAGCGTCAGCGTGATCAATGTGCCGTTCTCCACCGAGCGGGGTGAAGTGATTGCCGATATCCCGTTCTATTCCCAGCCCTGGTTCTGGGATGTGGTCAAGCAAGTGCTCGGCGTGCTGTTCATTCTGGTGCTGGTGTTCGGTGTGTTGCGCCCGGTGCTCAACAACATCACCGGTCACGGCCGCAACAAGCAGGTGGCCGGTATTGGCAGTGATGCCGAGATGGGCGGCCTGGGCGGTCTGGATGGCGAGCTGGCCAACGACCGTGTCAGCCTTGGCGGCCCGCAAAGCATCATGTTGCCAAGCCCCAGCGAAGGCTATGACGCGCAGTTGAATGCAATCAAGAGTCTGGTCGCAGAAGATCCGGGCCGTGTGGCCCAGGTAGTAAAAGAGTGGATCAATGCCGATGAGTGATAACCGCGCCGCCGCCAACGCCAAGTTGACCCGGGTCGACAAGGCCGCCATTTTGCTCCTGTCGCTGGGCGAATCCGATGCCGCCCAGGTGCTGCGCCACATGGGCCCCAAGGAGGTCCAGCGGGTGGGTGTGGCGATGGCGCAAATGCGCAACGTGCACCGCGAGCAGGTCGAGCAGGTGATGAGCGAATTCGTCGAGATCGTCGGCGACCAGACCAGCCTCGGCGTGGGCTCGGACAGCTACATCCGCAAAATGCTCACCTCGGCCCTGGGCGAAGACAAGGCCAACGGCCTGATCGACCGCATCCTGCTGGGTGGCAACACCAGCGGCCTGGATAGCCTCAAGTGGATGGAACCGCGTGCCGTTGCCGATGTGATCCGCTTTGAGCACCCGCAAATCCAGGCCATTGTGGTGGCTTACCTCGACCCTGACCAGGCGGGTGAAGTGCTCGGCCACTTTGACCAGAAGGCGCGCCTGGACATCATCCTGCGGGTCTCGTCGCTCAACACCGTGCAACCGGCGGCGCTCAAGGAGCTTAACCAGATCCTCGAGAAGCAGTTCTCCGGTAATTCCAACGCGGCGCGTACCTCCTTGGGTGGGGTCAAGCGCGCGGCCGATATCATGAACTTCCTCGACAGCTCGATGGAAGCGCAGTTGATGGACTCGATCCGGGATATCGACGAAGACCTTTCGGGCCAGATCGAAGACCTCATGTTCGTGTTCAACAACCTGGCCGATGTCGACGACCGCGGTATCCAGGCGTTGCTCCGGGAAGTGTCTTCTGACGTACTGGTACTGGCGCTCAAGGGCTCCGACGAGAACGTGCAGGAAAAGATCTTCAAGAACATGTCCAAGCGTGCCGCCGAATTGCTGCGCGACGATCTGGAAGCCAAAGGCCCGGTGCGCGTCAGCGATGTCGAGACTGCGCAGAAGGAAATCCTCACCATCGCCCGCCGTATGGCCGAAGCCGGAGAAATTGCTCTCGGCGGGAAGGGCGGCGAAGAGATGATCTAAGTGAGCAGCGGCGAAACCCCCGGTGATGTAATCCGTGCCAAGGATGTCGGTGCTTTTGATGTCTGGGGCCTGCCCAGCTTCGATCCGTGGCGCGAGCCCGAAGCAGAGCCCGAACCCGAGCCGGTTGAAGAACTGCCCGAGATGGAAGAGGTGCCGCTGGAAGAAGTCCAGCCGTTGACCCTTGAAGAGCTCGAAAGCATTCGCCAGGAGGCCTACAACGAAGGCTTCGCCACGGGTGAGAAAGAAGGTTTTCATAGCACCCAGCTCAAGGTTCGCCAGGAAGCCGAAGTGGCCCTGACGGCCAAGGTTGCCAGCCTCGAGCGCCTGATGGGCAGCCTGCTGGCACCGCTTGCCGAGCAGGATCAGCAGCTTGAAAAAGCCATGATCGGGCTGGTCGAGCACATGACCCGGCAAGTGATCCAGCGCGAGCTGAAAACCGATTCGAGCCAGATCGGGCAAGTGCTGCGCGAGGGTTTGAAGCTCTTGCCGATGGGCGCCGAGAATATTCGCCTGTTTATCAATCCGCAGGACTTTGACCAGATCAAGGCCCTGCGTGAGCGTCATGACGAGCAATGGCGGATTGTCGAAGACGACAGCCTGCAACCGGGAGGCTGTCGCATTGAAACCGAGCACAGCCGCATCGATGCCAGTATCGAAACACGGATCAAGCAGGCCATGAGCCAGTTGCTTGACCAGCTCCACGAACAGGCCCTGCACCCGGCGGCGCCTGATATCGACATCGATCTTGATGCACCTTAAGCGCACCAGTTTTGCCAAGCGCCTGGGCAGCTACGCTCCGGCGGTGTCCTTGCCGGTGCAGCCGGTGGTTGAAGGGCGCCTGCTGCGCATGGTCGGTCTGACCCTGGAGGCCGAAGGCCTGCGCGCGGCCATGGGCAGCCGTTGCCTGGTGATCAACGACGACAGCTTTCACCCGGTAGAAGTCGAAGCTGAGGTAATGGGCTTTAGTGGCAGTAAAATTTTTCTGATGCCCGTAGGCAGTGTCGCCGGCATTGCGCCGGGCGCCCGAGTGGTGCCGCTGGCCGATAATGGTCGCCTGCCGATGGGCATGAGCATGCTCGGGCGGGTGCTCGATGGCGCCGGCCGTGCGCTGGACGGCAAGGGGCCGATGAAGGCCGAAGACTGGGTGCCGCTGGACGGCCCCACCATCAACCCGCTCAAGCGCGACCCCATCAGCGTGCCGCTGGACGTGGGCATTCGCAGCATCAACGGTTTATTGACGGTGGGTCGCGGCCAGCGTCTGGGCCTGTTTGCCGGTACAGGCGTGGGCAAGAGTGTGTTGCTGGGCATGATGACCCGCTTTACCGAGGCCGACATTATCGTGGTGGGCCTGATCGGCGAGCGGGGCCGTGAGGTAAAGGAATTTATCGAACATATCCTGGGTGCCGAAGGCATCAAGCGCTCGGTGGTGGTGGCATCGCCTGCCGATGATGCGCCCTTGATGCGTTTGCGCGCGGCGATGTATTGCACGCGGATTGCCGAATATTTTCGCGACAAGGGCAAGAACGTCCTGTTGCTGATGGACTCCCTGACCCGATTCGCCCAGGCCCAGCGGGAAATCGCCCTGGCCATTGGCGAGCCGCCCGCGACCAAGGGCTATCCGCCGTCGGTGTTTGCCAAGCTGCCCAAGCTGGTGGAGCGCGCCGGCAACGCCGAGGCCGGGGGTGGTTCGATCACCGCGTTTTACACCGTGCTGTCTGAAGGGGATGACCAGCAGGACCCGATTGCCGATTCGGCGCGGGGCGTGCTCGACGGTCATATTGTGTTATCCCGTCGATTGGCCGAAGAGGGCCATTACCCGGCCATCGATATTGAAGCATCCATCAGCCGGGTCATGCCCTCGGTGGTCAGTGAAGAGCATATGCGCCGCGCCCAGCAGTTCAAGCAGCTGTGGTCGCGCTTCCAGCAGGCGCGGGACTTGATCAGCGTGGGCGCCTATGTGCCGGGCGGCGATCGCGAGACCGATACCGCCATTGCCCTGCAACCGGCGATGGTGGGGTATCTGCGCCAGGGGTTGAACGACAATATCAGCCTGGCCGAAAGCGGCGGTCATCTGGGCAGTATCTTCGCCCCGGCAGCCGGAGGTTAATCGACCATGGCCAGTGACAACAGGGCTTCGCGTCTGGCGCCGGTGGTGGACATGGCGGAAAAGACCGAGAAGGCTGCGGCCCAGCGTCTGGGTCACTTCCAGGGGCAGGTCAACCTGGCCAACAGCAAACTGGGTGATCTGGAAAATTTCCGCGGGGAATACCAGGCGCAATGGGTAGACCGCGGCAGCCAGGGAGTCACGGGCCAATGGCTGCGTAACTATCAGTACTTCCTCGGCCAGTTGGAAACCGCCGTTGGCCAGCAGCGTCAAAGCCTGGTGTGGCATCAGAACAATCTCGACAAGGCCCGCGAGACCTGGCAACAGGCCTATGCCCGGGTTGAGGGGCTGCGCAAACTGGTACAGCGCTACGCCGACGAAGCGCGCCAGCTGGAAGACAAGCGCGAGCAAAAGCTGATGGACGAACTGTCCCAGCGCTTGCCGCGCAAAGACGTGTACTGATCGCGTACGTCCTCTGCATCCCGTAGCAGCTGCTACGGGTATTGGCCTGCGGCGGTGCTCACAGAAGCGTCTATAGTTGCACTGACTATCTCGGGAGCAATTCACATGGCAGTGACATCTGAAGTCTCGGCAGATGGCAGTAAGCTGACGATCGCCATCAAGGGCCGGTTCGACTTTGCCAAGCACCAGGAATTTCGTGACGCTTACGAAGAACTCAGCCCCGCGCCCGCCTGCGTAGTGGTGGATTTGAAGGATGCCACCTATCTCGACAGCTCGGCCCTGGGCATGCTGCTGCTGTTGCGTGAGCATGTCGGCGGTGATGATTCTGATATTCGCGTGGTCAACAGCAGCCCGGATGTGCGCAAGATTCTGGGCGTTTCCAATTTCGACAAGTTGTTCGATATCAATTGAGCGGATCGATGCAGCGCCTGCGCAGGCTGCAGCAAACGATAGTGCAGCAGCGCGACCAGATCGCCCGGCACAACGACTACTTGCTCAACGAACAGCGGGTGGCGAAAGCCGTATTTGACCGGGTGGCGCACTCGGGCTGTCTCGATGCCCCCAATATCCGTTATCTGCAATCGCCCTATGCCTTGTTCAATGGCGATTTGCTGTTGGCCGCCTATACGCCCTCAGGGGATACCCATCTGCTGCTCGCCGACTTTACCGGCCACGGTTTGCCTGCGGCGATTGGCGCCATGCCTCTGGCCGAGGTGTTCTACAGCATGACGGCCAAGGGCTACGGTTTGGCGGAAATACTCAGGGAAATGAACGCCAAGCTTAAGCGCATCCTTCCCGTGGACATGTTCTGTTGCGCCGCGTTGCTCTGTGTAAGTGCCCAGCGGCGCTGCGTCGAAGTCTGGAATGGCGGTATGCCCGATGGCTATTTGCAAGCGGCACTCAGCGGTCAGCGCACGGCACTGACCTCGCAGCACTTGCCGTTGGGTGTCTTGCGCGCCGAAGTGTTTGACCATACCACCCAGGTGTTGCCGATGCTGCCCGGTGATCAGGTGTTTTTATTGACCGACGGTGTGATCGATACCTGTGGCCCCAATCAGCAATTGTTCGGGGTTGAGCGCCTGGAGCGGGTGCTGGATGCCAATCGGCATCCGTTGCAACTGATTGCCGAGGTCGAACAGGCTTTGCGGGATTTTCAGGGGCAGGCCCGGGATGATGTGAGCATGGTGCAGATCACTTCACAGCTGCCGGCTTTTTTGGGGGTGCCGGCGATTGTCTATTCCGACAGTGGCCAATGCAGCCCGCGGGACTGGTCGGCCAGCTTCGAGTTTCGGGCGCCCAGCCTGCAGCAGTTCAATCCACTGCCTTACGTGTTGCAGTTGCTGATGGAAGTCCACGGGCTGCGCGCCCAGGGGCCGGTGATTCATGCGGTGCTTGCCGAGCTCTACAGCAATGCCCTGGAGCACGGGGTGTTGGGCCTCGATTCACGGCTCAAGCGCGATACAGGGGGCTTTGCCCATTACTATCAGCAGCGCAAGGAGCGTCTGGCAACGCTCAAGTACGGGTTTGTGCGGTTCTCGTTGCAAGTCGAGCCGATCGGCGAAAGCGGTCGCCTGCTGATCCAGGTAGAAGACAGTGGTGCGGGTTTTGATGTTGCCAGGGTGATGGCCAGGCCACTGGATTTAGACCGTCTGTCGGGACGCGGGGTGAGCCTGGTGCGTCAACTCTGCCCTGCAGCACGCTGGGCACCTGATGGTCGTAGCGCGACCGTGGAGTTTTCGTGGGGGGGTCTGGCATAATCCGCTCATTCTTGATCAAGGAGTGAGCAAGTGTCTGACATTCATATGGACCCGAAAGTGGTCAATGCGTTGCGAGACGTGATGGAGGGAGGGTTTACCGACCTGCTGGACACCTTCCTCTCCGACTCCGAAGAGCGTCTTGGCCAACTGCACAACGCCCGCGAGGCTTGCGACCTGACGCTGGTTGCCCATAGTTTCAAAGGCAGCAGCAGCAATATGGGTGCCATTCGCCTGGCACATTTGTGCGGCCTGCTTGAAGAGCGTGCGCAAAAGAAGCAACTGGCCGAAATCCAGGAGCTGGTGATCAAAATCGACGATGAATACCAGATGGTCCGGCGCCTGTATCGCGCCGAGCGCCAGCGTTCGGTATCGCCGCATTTTGTATCCCGCTGACTGTGCACTAAAGCTGGCCCGAACCTTGCTGTGACTCTCTGACCTGTACCCATGCCAGCCGTACAGCGGAGAGCCGTTAATGCCCGTTGCTGCCCAAACCCTGCTTCTGACACCTGCCGCCGCAGCCCCTAAAGCCTCGGCGGGCAGTCCTGTGCAGCCTGCCAAGGCTGATGCGCAGCCTTTTGCAAAGGTCTATGCCCAGGCAGCCGACCCGGCGCCAGCCGTTGCCGGTAGCGGCAACCCCTTGCCTGCCGGCAAGACGGAAGGCGCAGTCAGCACTGATCAGGATGACAGTACTGACAAGCCGGGCGATGACGTGGCAACGGCCGATCCGCTGGCCACGCAGCCGGTGGTGCCAGTGCCGGTGCCGGCTGTTGAGGCTGCGCCGCCCGCGCAACCGGCCACCCCTGAGGTGCAAGTGGCACAACTGGCGGCCCAGGCACCGCCACCGCTGGCGGCCGAAGACGACACCTTCGATCCTCAAGCCGATCCTCTGGACGCAATGCCTGCCGTGCGCCTGGCGATGGAGCAGGGCGGGCATGTATCGGCCAGTAGCCAGTCCCCGGTCAAAACTCCATCAAGCGACGCGGCTCCTGCCGCAGCCCAGGGGCAGGCCAGCGGGATAGCCATGCTGGTCGATGATAAAAGCGATGACTCGACCACTGGTGAAGGGGGCGAGAAATCCTTTAAAGGCCTGGTCGATGAGGGTCTCAAGGACCTGAAAAGCGCCTCCAGCGATACCCGTGTGGATGACTTCGCCAACCGCCTGGCGGCGCTGACCCAGGCGGCGGTGCCGAAAACTACCAATGCGCTGCCGGTCAACCAGCCGTTGGCCATGCATCAGAGCGGCTGGTCCGAAGAAGTTGTAAACCGCGTGATGTACCTCTCCAGCGCCAACCTCAAATCAGCCGATATCCAGCTGGAGCCTGCCGAACTGGGGCGTCTGGATATTCGGGTCAATATTGCGGCTGACCAGTCGGCGCAGGTCAACTTTGTGAGTGGCCACGCCGGTGTGCGTGAGGCGCTGGACAGTCAGATGCACCGCTTGCGCGAAATGCTCGCTCAGCAGGGCATGGGCCAGGTGGACGTCAACGTGTCGGATCAGCAGCGCAACTGGCAAGGCCAGCAGGGCCAGGAGCAACAGGCCCGTAGCGGTAGCGGTGGCCAGCGACTGGACAGCTTTGTTGATGACGAGCCGGTGGAAGTGGCTGCGGTTGCGCCAAGCGTGGTGCTGGGCTCCAGCGCGGTGGATTACTACGCGTAAGCGCTAGCACTAAAACACCTGTAGATACTCTGTTGCAGGTCAAGCCCTATTGTGGGTGCGAGCCTGCTCGCGAACGACCTTCGCGAGCAGGCTCGCTCCCACAGTTGCAGTGTTCCTTCGCCAGCTGCTACGCAATTTGAATTGGCGTGAAGCCTTCGATCCCTCCACTTCTGGCATAACACTTGCTCTGCCTACCCTCGGCACCTGTGAAAACCGAAAAGTGACGGATTATTGGCATGGCGACGAGCGACGCAGTAAAAGACCCCGCTGTTAAAGGCAAACTCAAGCTGATTATCCTGATCGTCGTGGCTGTGCTGCTGGCGATTGGCCTGTCTGTTGGCGCCACCTGGTATTTCATGCACAGCCCCAAGAGCGAAGCTGTGCCGCAAGCTGACGTGAACGTCAAGCTGCCTGCCCTCTATGAACCGATGGCCCCGGCCTTTGTGGTCAACTTCAACGCCAATGGCCGTCAGCGCTATATGCAAGTCAGTGTGACCCTGCAAGCGCGCGACCCTGCCGATCTCAAGGCGCTGATGGTGCATATACCGGTGATTCGCAACAACCTGGTGATGCTGTTTTCCGGGCAGGCCTTTGACGACCTCGCCACACCGGTTGGCCAGGAAATATTGCGCCAGAAAACCACTGCCAGCGTGCAGGAAGTTGCGCAAAAAGAACTCGGCAAAGTGGTTATCGATCAGGCGCTCTTTACTAACTTTGTATTGCAGTAGGATCACGACATGGCCGTGCAAGACCTGCTGTCCCAGGATGAGATTGACGCGCTGCTGCATGGCGTCGATGACGGTCTGGTACAGGCCGAAACCGCTGCCGAGCCCGGCAGTGTCAAAAGCTACGACCTGACCAGTCAGGATCGTATTGTCCGGGGTCGCATGCCGACCCTGGAAATGATCAACGAGCGTTTTGCCCGTTACACCCGCATCAGCATGTTCAACCTGTTGCGCCGCTCGGCGGATGTGGCGGTGGGCGGGGTGCAGGTGATGAAGTTCGGCGAGTACGTGCATTCGCTGTATGTGCCCACCAGTCTCAACCTGGTCAAAATCAAGCCGCTGCGCGGAACGGCGCTGTTTATCCTCGACGCCAAGCTGGTGTTCAAGCTGGTGGACAACTTTTTTGGCGGCGATGGCCGTCACGCCAAGATCGAAGGCCGTGAATTCACCCCCACCGAATTGCGCGTGGTACGCATGGTGCTGGAGCAGGCCTTTATCGACTTGAAGGAAGCCTGGCAGGCGATCATGGAAGTCAATTTCGAGTACATCAACTCTGAAGTTAACCCGGCCATGGCCAATATCGTCGGGCCCAGCGAAGCCATTGTGGTGTCGACCTTCCATATCGAACTCGACGGCGGTGGCGGCGACCTGCATGTGACCATGCCGTACTCGATGATCGAGCCGGTGCGCGAAATGCTCGACGCCGGTTTCCAGTCCGACCTCGACGATCAGGACGAACGCTGGAGCAAGGCCCTGCGCGAAGACGTGCTCGACGTCAGTGTGCCGCTGAGCGCCACCGTGGCCCGCCGCCAGTTACGCCTGCGCGATATTTTGCATATGCAGCCCGGCGACGTGATCCCCATCGAGCTGGAAGATGAACTGGTGATGCGTGCCAATGGCGTGCCGTCATTCAAGGTCAAACTGGGCTCGCACAAAGGCAATCTGGCCTTGCAAGTGGTTGAGCCCATCGGTCGGCGCTAGGCGCCTGGCCACAAGAATTTGCTGTGCTAATGATTGAATGCCCGCCGAGGACACCCCCATGGCTAACGAACACGATACAACCGCTGCAGACCAGGCGCTGGCTGATGAATGGGCAGCTGCGCTGGAAGAAACCGGCGATGTTGGCCAGGCCGATATCGACGCGCTACTGGCGGCCGATGCGGCAACCAAGCCCTCTTCCAGCCGACTGCCGATGGAAGAGTTCGGCAGTGTGCCGCGCAACAACCAGCCGGTGACCCTGGATGGCCCCAACCTCGACGTGATTCTGGATATTCCGGTGTCGATCTCCATGGAAGTGGGAAGTACCGACATCAATATCCGCAACCTGCTGCAACTCAATCAGGGCTCGGTGATCGAGCTGGACCGTCTGGCCGGCGAACCACTGGATGTGCTGGTCAACGGCACCCTGATTGCCCACGGTGAAGTGGTGGTGGTCAACGAGAAGTTCGGCATCCGTCTGACCGACGTGATCAGCCCAAGTGAACGCATCAAGAAGCTGCGCTGAATGAAACGGCTACTTGGCGGTTTACTGGGCTTGCCCTTGAGTGTGCTGGCGGCCGAGCCGGTGGTTGCGACCGCAGCGGCTCCGGTGGCTGGCGCCAGTGTTGGCGGGCAGCTGACCCAGCTGGTACTGGGTCTGCTGCTGGTGCTGGGGCTGATTTTCGCCCTGGCCTGGTTGCTGCGCCGTGTACAGCAGGCGGGCCCGCGCCAGGGCCAGGTGATCGAACTGATCAGCTCCCGGGCCCTGGGTGCGCGGGACCGGCTGGTGCTGGTGCAGGTGGGCAATGAACAGATCCTGCTCGGCCTTACGCCGGGCCGGATAACCCCGCTGCATGTGCTCAAGGAGCCGGTGCAGGTGCCGGGTAGTGCGCAACCGGCCACCCCCGAGTTTGCCAAGCGCCTGATGGAAATACTCGGTCAGCAAAAGGACAAGCCTTGATGCGTTTTGTAGTCGCGCTGTTGTTGGCACTGGCCGCGCCATTGGCATTCGGGGCTGACCCGTTGTCGATTCCGGCGATAACCCTGGGCACCGGGGCCAATGGTCAGCAGGAGTACTCGGTCAGCCTGCAAATCCTGCTGATCATGACTGCGCTGAGCTTTATTCCGGCATTTGTCATGTTGATGACCAGCTTTACGCGGATCATCATTGTGTTTTCGATCCTGCGCCAGGCCCTGGGCTTGCAACAAACCCCATCGAACCAGATCCTTACCGGCATGGCGCTGTTTTTGACCCTGTTTATCATG
Source organism: Pseudomonas bubulae (assembly GCF_037023725.1). Taxonomy (NCBI): domain Bacteria; kingdom Pseudomonadati; phylum Pseudomonadota; class Gammaproteobacteria; order Pseudomonadales; family Pseudomonadaceae; genus Pseudomonas; species Pseudomonas bubulae. Next base: position 4,039,817 of record NZ_CP146077.1, on the reverse strand, counting down.
GCGCCGGTTTTCGATCGGGTAAACAACGATGCCTTGCAGCCCTATCTGGCCGAAAAGCTCTCGGCCCAGGATGCGATCCTCAAGGCTGAAGTGCCGATCAAGGACTTTATGCTGGCGCAGACCCGCAGCAGCGACCTTGAGCTGTTTATGCGCCTGTCCAAACGTACCGATATCGCCACCCCGGATGCCGCACCCCTGACCATTCTGGTGCCGGCGTTTGTCACCTCGGAGCTTAAAACCGCCTTCCAGATCGGTTTTATGATCTTTATTCCGTTTCTGATTATCGACCTGGTAGTGGCCAGTGTGCTGATGGCCATGGGCATGATGATGCTCTCGCCACTGATCATCTCGTTGCCGTTTAAAATCATGCTGTTTGTACTGGTGGATGGCTGGGCGCTGATTATCGGCACCCTGGCCAGCAGTTTCGGCGGAGTTTGACCCCATGACCCCAGAAGTCGCGGTAGACCTGTTTCGCAGTGCGTTGTGGCTGACCACCCTGATGGTTGCCGTGCTGGTAATACCCAGCTTGCTGGTGGGGTTGCTGGTGGCGATGTTCCAGGCCGCGACCCAGATCAACGAACAGACCCTGAGCTTCCTCCCACGCTTGCTGGTGATGCTGGTCACCCTGATCGTGGCCGGGCCGTGGCTGGTGCAGACCTTTATGGAATACATCCTGCAGTTGTACGGCAGCATTCCGCAGTTGATCGGCTAAATGTCGCTGCTCGCCCTGACAGACGCGCAGATCAGTACCTGGGTCGCCAGCTTTATGCTGCCGCTATTCCGGGTGGGCGCGCTGCTGACCACCATGCCGATCATCGGCACCACCCTGGTGCCCAAACGCATCAAGTTGTTTTTGTCCCTGGCGATTACCCTGGCAATCATGCCCAGCCTGCCGCCGTTGCCCGCCGTCAACCCGCTGGATCTCAGTGGCCTGATGCTGATTGCCGAGCAAATCGTCATCGGTGCGTTACTGGGGTTTGCATTGCAGCTGTTTTTTCATGCGTTCGTGGTCGCCGGGCAAATTGTCGCGATCCAGATGGGCATGGGCTTTGCGTCCATGGTCGACCCGGCCAACGGGGTCAACGTGGCAGTAATCGGGCAGTTTTTCACCATGCTGGTGACCTTGCTGTTTTTGTCCATGAATGGCCATCTGGTTGTATTTGAAGTGTTGACCGAGAGCTTCACCACCTTGCCGGTGGGCGGTGGCTTGTTGCCCAACCACTACTGGGAAATCGCCAATAAACTCGGCTGGGTGCTGGGTGCGGCGTTGCTTCTGGTACTGCCGGCGATCACTGCGCTGCTGGTGGTCAACATTGCCTTCGGCGTAATGACCCGGGCCGCGCCGCAACTGAATATCTTTGCCATCGGTTTTCCGCTGACCCTGGTGCTGGGCATGGTGATCCTGTGGATCAGCATGGCGGACATTCTCAACCAGTATCAACCGCTGGCCTCTGAGGCCCTGCAGTTTTTACGTGATCTTGCGCAGGCCAGATAGCCATGGCCGAAAGCGAGAGTGGCGCCGATAAAACAGAAGACCCCACGGAGAAACGAAAAAAGGACTCCAGGGAAAAGGGTGAAATTGCACGTTCCAAAGAGCTGAACACCCTGGCCATCATGCTGGCTGGTTCGGCGGGCTTGCTGATTTTTGGCGGTGCGCTGGCGCAGGATTTGATGGAGCTGATGCGTTACAACTTCAGCTTGAGCCGCGAAGTGCTGCTTAATCCGGATTCCATGGGCGCGTTTCTGCTGCATTCAGGGAAAATCGCCTTGATCGCGGTGCAGCCAGTACTGATCACGTTGTTGATCGCGGCCCTGGTCGGCCCGATATCCCTTGGCGGCTGGCTCTTTGCTGCGGGCAGCCTGGCGCCCAAATTCAGCCGCATGAACCCGGCCGCCGGGATCAAGCGCATGTTCTCGGCCAAGGCGCTGGTGGAGCTGCTCAAGGCCCTGGCCAAATTCTTTATCATCCTGATCGTGGCCTTGCTGGTGTTGAAGTCCGACATCGATGACCTGCTGCGCATCGCCCATGAGCCGCTGGAACTGGCAGTGATCCACAGCCTGCAAGTGGTGGGTTGGAGTGCGTTGTGGATGGCCTGCGGATTGATCCTGATCGCTGCGGTGGACGTACCGGTACAGCTATGGGAAAGCCATCAGAAATTGCTGATGACCAAGCAGGAAGTACGCGACGAGCACAAGGATCAGGAAGGGCGCCCGGAGGTCAAGCAGCGCATACGTCAGGTGCAGCGTGAAATGTCCCAGCGGCGCATGATGGCGGCGATCCCGGATGCCGACGTCATAATCACCAACCCGACCCACTACGCCGTGGCCCTCAAGTACGACCCGGAGAAGGGCGGGGCGCCGATGTTGCTGGCCAAGGGCAGTGACTTCCTGGCGCTGAAAATTCGCGAGATCGGTACCAAGCACAACATCCTGCTGCTGGAGTCGCCGGCGCTGGCGCGGTCGATCTATTACTCCACGGAGCTGGAGCAGGAAATCCCCGCCGGCTTGTACCTGGCCGTGGCCCAGGTGCTGGCCTACGTCTACCAGATCCGCCAGTACCAGGCCGGCAAGGGCAAGCGCCCGGACCCCCTCAAGGACTTGCCGATCCCGGCGGATTTGCGCCGTGACGAGTAGCGTGTCAGTTGACGGGGTGGAGTGCAGGTATTTTGCGTCGAGTAGTTACTTTTAAATTCGCCTCCGTCAAATAATCTCTGCTAGTGCGGTGTTATATATCTATCTTGTATTAGGTGGGATCCTACAAGACAGTTGGAAGTGCCTTACTTATTGTTTGAAAGTTAGCTGTTAGTTTAGTTGCTTCTTACTTCGGTGTGTGGGGATGGGTAAAAGTCAGCTAATGGCTTTCGCTTTTATTTCCTTGGGGTATGAATAAGTGTCGGGATTTAAACTTAAACTAAATCTTCAGTTTATTAAACAATTGTTGTAATGCATTTTTGTAGGGGGTGTTTGATGGGTGTTGCAATGAAGTCTGCCAAGTCTGCTTTGGCGTCTATGGTGTTGCTGGCTTGTTCGGCATCAGTTGCCAGTGCTGCGGGAGCAGGATCGGGTACTGTCACGTTTAGCGGTGAAATTTTGGAGTCGGCCTGCTCCATTACACCTGAAAGTGTGGATCAACCTGTTCCGCTGGGTTCGGTGTCCAAATCTCAGCTGAATAATGGTGGCATCGGTACCAAGCAATATTTCAACATCGAGTTGACCGGTTGTTCATTGACCGGTCTCACCGACAATACAGTCAAGGCCACCTTTACCGGTACGGGGGCGACAGCAGTGCCAGGAGCATTGGCCCTGAACGGCGTTGCCGGTGCGGGCATCCTTCTGACCGAGTTCGACGGTACCGCCATAACGCTGGGTACTGCAACCCGCCCGAAAGGTATTACGGCGGGTAGCAATACGCTGACCTTTGGTGCTCAGTTGAAAGGTCAAACATCTACAACCACTACTGTAGGTACAGGTACTTTTACTGCTGTTACGAACTTCGCGCTGGCATATCAGTAGGTTGTCCGGTTGCCCTGTTGTAGGAAGTTCGACAGCAGGGCAATTGCAGGTGGGAGTTTCCTGTGAAAGCACTCTCGATTTCAGTAGTGGTTACCTCGTTCTTTGTGTTTATAACGTTGGGTTTCGGTGTGTGTACTGCACTAGCAAGTCAGGGGGGTGGGCGCGTAACACTTGAAGGGCAAATTGTTGATTCTGCGTGTGCACTTGATGCGAGTAGCGCTTATCAACTCGTTGAATTCGACCCTTTGCCCATGGGGCAACTTATTCGTCAGGGTCAATCTTTGCCAAAGATATTCACATTGCGTTTAATTAAATGCTCATTGGCCAGGCCTGACTCTTTTCGTCCAGGCAGTTACTTGCCTGACTGGCAGCATGTAAGGGTGACGTTTGATGGCCTGGCGGATGCCAGCGGGCGCTTGTTTGCCATTGGCGGAGCGGCCCGGGGGTTGGCCCTGCGTATTGCCGATACCCAAGGGCAGGAAAGCATCCCGGGAGTACCCATGCCCCTGGCGCCTCTGACCGGAGCGGACCAGGAGCTGCATTACACCCTTCAACTGGTTGGCAATGGTCGTCCTGTAGCGGTTGGTTCTCACCGAACTGCGGTGCGTTTCCGCCTGGAGTATTTCTGAATGTACGGGCTGTTTACCGGGCGGGATCTCTCAGCCGCCCAAATGATACTGCGCACCGGCGTGTTGAGCGGATTGATGTCGCTGGGCGCTGAGGTATGGGCCGGGGATGAGATTCAGTTCAATACCGATATTCTGGACCTCAGCGATCGTACCAATATCGACTTGTCCCAATTTTCTCGCAGCGGTTTTATCTTGCCTGGCGTTTATCCGCTGCAGGTGCAGGTCAACTCGCAATGGCTGCCTGAGCAGCGCATAGCTTTTTACCCTCCTGACGATGACCCCAAAGGTAGCCAGGCCTGCCTGTCGACCGAGCTGGTTGAGCAACTGGGGCTCAAGCCTGAAATGCAAGCTCGGCTCGGCTGGTGGAAGAGCGGCGAGTGCCTGCATATCAATAGCCTGGCGGGCATGGAAGTCAGTGGCGATCTGGCGACCTCTAGCCTGCATATTTCCGTGCCGCAAGCCTATCTGGAGTACAACGCCCGGAACTGGGATCCGCCTTCCCGGTGGGACAACGGCGTGCCGGGCGTTCTGATGGATTACAACCTCACGGCCAAGTCCAGCGGGCGGAAGGGCTCAGCCCGTCAAACCGACTTGAGCGGCAATGGCACGTTCGGCGCAAACGCGGGCCCCTGGCGCTTGCGTGCAGACTGGCAGGGCCGTATCGAAGACGAAAGCTACAGTCGTGCGCGACGGCTGGAGTGGAGCCGCTTTTATGCCTATCGAGCGCTGCCTGCGATTCAGGCGCGTCTGACTCTGGGAGAAAACTACCTGTATTCGAACGTGTTCGACAGCTTCCGTTTTACCGGCGTTGCACTCAACTCGGATGACAACCAGTTGCCGCCCAATTTGCGTGGCTATGCACCGGAAGTTGTCGGCGTTGCCAAAACCAATGCCAGGGTCATTATCAGCCAGCAAGGCCGTGTGCTTTATGAAGCGCTGGTTGCGGCGGGCCCTTTTCGTATTCGGGATCTGAATGATGCCGTAACCGGGACCCTGGAGGTGCGCGTCGAAGAGCAGGACGGCAGCGTCACCACCTTCCAGGTTGAGTCGGCCAACATTCCCTACCTGACGCGTCCCGGCACTGTGCGTTACAAACTGGCCAGCGGTCGACCGTCTTCTCTTCACAACGGAGGGCAGGGCGACGTCTTCGGTGCAGGCGAATTCTCCTGGGGCGTAAGCAATGGCTGGTCCCTGTATGGCGGTGGTCTCAGTGACAATAATTACACGGCGCTTTCTGTAGGGGTGGGGCGCGACCTGCTGGCCTTGGGAGCGATCTCATTCGATGTGACCCGGGCCAGCGCCAAGCTGCAGGGCACGTCCTTGTCGGGCGATTCCTTTCAGTTGAGCTATTCGAAAAACTTCGACCAGTACGACAGTCAGGTCACCTTTGCGGGTTACCGTTTTTCCCAAAAAAACTACATGAGCATGAGCGAGTACCTGAATGCGCGCCATTACGGTGGTCCGGTGGGGGGCAGCAAGTCGCTTTACACTGCGACAGTCAACAAGCAGTTTCGGGATATGGGGCTTACCGCTTATCTGAGCTACAGCAACCAGTCCTATTGGGATCGTCCGAGCAGTGAGCGATGGAACTTGTCCCTGGCGCGCTATTTCAGCGTGGGCTCGATAAGAAACATGAGCCTTTCCCTGAACGCTTTCCGTAATCAGGAGAAAAACCAGCACAGTGGCATCTCCAGCAACCACACCGGTATGTACCTGTCAGTAAGCCTGCCAATGGGTCGCTCCGGGACGCTCACCAGCAGCGTCAACAGTAGCTCTCAGGGCCAAAATAACTATTCCACGAACTACAGTGACCGGCTCGATCAGCGCAACAGCTATCAACTGTCGGCAAGCAACACCTCGGTTAGCGGGTACCTGAACCATGCCGGTGATCAGGCGGATGTCTCCATCAGCGCTGCCCTGCAAGAGAACAGCTACAACAGCCTCACCCTGTCTGCTCGTGGTGGCGGCACACTGACGCCATACGGTGGCGCAGGGCATCGAACTGCGGGTACGGGCGGTACCCGGTTGATGATCGATACCGGTGGAGTACCTGGCGTGCCGATCCGGGGCTATGGCAGCCCGACGCGCAGCAATGCCTTCGGCAAGGCTGTTGTCTCGGATGTCGGCAGCTTTACGCGCACTGCGGCCAGTGTCGATCTGGAAAGCTTGCCTGCCGATGTGGAGGCGACAGAGTCCATGACCCAGTTGACCCTGACAGAGGGCGCCATCGGTTATCGCACGCTGGAGGTGATTGCCGGGCTCAAGGCCATGGCTGTGTTAAGCCTGCCTGATGGCAGCGTGCCGCCGTTCGGCGCCATGGTGAAAAACGAAAAACAGCAGGGCACCGGCATCGTCAATGATGCTGGCAGCGTCTACCTCAGTGGTATTCAGCCCGGCGGGCGGATGATAGTCAGTTGGGGTGGTGCCGAGCGTTGCACCTTTGTAATGCCTGAAGATTTACCGGTCGACGGATTGGCTTCCACCCTCAGTCTGTCCTGCCAGGGGGTCGCAGCGGACAAGACCATGCCCGCGTCAGCCTCTCTGGGCAGGATTGTTGATAGCGAGAAAAAGTCATGAAAATTAAAACGTTCAGTTGCGCGTACTCGTCGCTTGTCCTCCTGATGCTGTCGCAGACCGGCAACGTCAATGCCGCCATTGGTCTTGATCGAACCCGGGTCGTGTTTGATGGCAGCAAGGATGCCGCGAGCATGACCATCACCAACAACAACACCCAGTTGCCTTACCTGGCCCAGGGCTGGATCGAGGATGAGCAAGGCAACAAGATCACCTCGCCGCTGATCGTGTTGCCACCGGTCCAGCGCCTGGAGCCCGGTAAAAAAAGCCAGGTGAAAGTTCAGGCGTTACCTGCGGTCAAGTCGCTGCCCCAGGACCGGGAGACCGTCTATTACTTCAATTTGCGCGAAATTCCGCCCCGTAGCGACAAGGCCAACAGCCTGCAGATCGCCCTGCAGACCCGCATCAAGCTTTTTTATCGTCCGGCTTCGATAGTGCCGAGCCAGCAGGAACGCTCGGACCCCTGGCAGAAACAACTGATCCTGACCCGTGAGGCCGATGACTTTCAAGTCAATAATCCTACCCCGTACTACATCACGCTGATCGATGTCCGCAGCAGCAAAGAGGGCAAAACCTCTCCCGGTTTTGAGCCGCTGATGGTGCTGCCAAAAGGCACGCTCAAGCTGGGCGTGAGTGCGGCGGCACTGGGTAGTAAACCCTGGCTGACCTATGTAAATGATTACGGCGGCCGCCCGGCACTGGCGTTCAGTTGCACTGGCAACACCTGCAAGGTGGACGCAAATGTGTCTACGACCGATGACTAGTGCGCGCCTCAGAAGAGGCGTCATGAAACCTTGTACGGTGACGGCCATGAGTGCCTTGTTGCTGACGTTGCATGCCGCCCAGGGCCAGGCCGAGATTCAAGGGATGAGTGGAGTTCTGGATATTTCGGGCTCACTGATCAATTCCCCTTGCGTCCTGGACATGGCCTCGGCAGACCAGGCCGTGGACCTTGGAAATGTGCCCCGCAGCCAATTGATGCGCCCGGGCGATATGGCATCGCCCGTGGTTTTGCAGTTGCGCTTTGTCGATTGCATGCGCGCATCCGGCAGCCTCCTGAATGAGCGCACGGGCAATCTGGTGTGGAGTGCCTATCAGCCGGTGGTGTCCGTCGCTTTTCTGGCGCCTTCCGATAAGGATGATCCGCGTTTGGTCAAAGTTCAGGGTGTCACCGGCATGGGCCTGCGCCTGACCGATGCCCTTGGCCGGGATGTGCGTTTGGGCGCTCGTGGAGAGCCTTTGTTTCTGGCGCATGGCAGCGACACCCTGACGTGGCAGGTGCAACCCACGCGCACTGCCACAGCACTGAGCAATGGCGCGTTTCGGGCCCGGGTTGATTTCAGGCTTATTTATGAGTGAGGGCGCAACGATGATCAGGTCGGTAACTTCGCGTTTTGCAATCACTTGCTATTGTCTGTGTCTGTCTCTTGGCCAGAGTGTTACGGCGCGTACCTCGGAGGTGGCCGTGAATGTGAGTGGGGTAATCCTTGCGCCTGCGCCTTGCATTGTTAATGGCAACAACACGCTCACTGTCCCTTTCGGCAGCAATCTGGTAGCTGCACAGATCGATGGGGTCAATTATCGCAAGCAGGTGCCTTATACAGTGACGTGCGGGCCGCAGCCAACCAATGACATGACAATAGAGTTGCAGGGGGGTGGAGCCAGTTTTGATCGCGCGTTGTTGATGACCAGTAAAAGTAATCTCGGGATCAAGTTCCTGGTGGGGGGTGCAACCTGGTCCCTTAACAGTCCCGTTAATTTTACATACCCAACTTTGCCTCAAATGGAAGCGGTGCTGGTGGCAAAACCGGGTAGCACTCTTGCGGGAGGAGTTTTTTCGGCTTCCGCAACGATAGTCATATCACTGCGCTGAGAAGTAAAGGCAGATGAGGCACCGACAATAAACTGACGTGTTTGCACTGCGTATCATTGATCACCTTTGGTGTGGAAAATACTATAGTTGTTGACTTGGACTCTTAACCTGATCTGGATGGATTTGTGGCGGTGTTTATATTTGCGCTGGATGCCCCCAAGACGCGTGTCGAGGTAAAACTACATACAGGATCAAAAGTCGTGAATATTATGAGGTGTTTTGCTGGCGTATTTTTTTGGCTGTTTGCACAAGTTGCTTTTGCTGTTCATTGCCAAACGGATGACCGGGTCTGGAGGGATATGAGAGCAGAAACTCTTATTATCTACACTGACGTAAAACTGGATGCGGAAAATAGCAGGGTTACTATGAAAAGTGCTGTGCCGACCGTGTGCAGGCATAATTTCCCGGTGACGTTTCCTCTTAGTTATCGGGAGTGGATAGCTTCAACCTCTGATACGTTTAATCAGGCTCCAAAATTTTCTGCTTTCTCCTCCGGGATGATTGTTGGCGGGAACGAATACCCTTGGCCTTTGGGGCCTGGCAGGTACCTTGCCGAAGGCTCTAGAGGTGGACCTAACTATTTTTTCTGGCTTGGTATGTATCTCAAACTTTCTTCAAGTCCAGGCTTGAACATTAAAATTGACGCGGGTGATGTGATCGGTAACTTTCATTTTTTCAAGCTGTATAATTTCACCCATGCTTCGTATGCGCCATTTTCGATGTACGTTCAAATCAGGGCACGCAACAGTTTGGACACAACACCACCTGTTCCAGCGGAGTGTGCTATCAATGATAACAGGCCCGTTAATGTTGATTTTGGTTCTGTGGATCCCGCGGCCATCGGAATAAGTGCGAGCACTTCACTTGCCCGGAAAACGGTCGGCGTAAAATTTGTGTGTGACAGGGCTCTTCAAAGCGCCAGGCTTAAACTGGTGGCAACGCCTTCTATATTCAGTGCTGAAGGTTTTGTATCGGGCAAGCCTGATATAGCCATCGCCATGATTCGTAAAAGTGATGATGCAATTATTTTACCGTCTTCCGGGCTCAGTTATTATGTCTATTTGATCAACGGTGAAACAACGGAGGAATATACTTTTTCTCTTTTTCGTAAACGTGGCACTTTTCCACCTGCCGGCCCTTTTGCTGGGAGCGGTACTCTTGTGGTGGAGTTTCCTTGACTCGCCAAGTAAGAGCCATCCCATCGGCTGCAAAATAAAAGCTGCAACAGCACAAGGGGGAAGGATTCTCCCTTATTGGCAATGAACGGCGTTTTTTCCTGGTTTCAGCCCTGCTGCGCTCATCGGCACTACAAGGATTCGCACACCCTGCAAGCCTTCCATATGGCCATTTGCCAAAGTTGGAAGGTTTCTTGCAGTGGCAGGCTCCACGGCGCATATGGCGTCAAAAGTTTGCTAAAGGTTTGCCGCAATGTCATTGGATCGCTCTCAGTTAATCAACACCGCTCGCAGCGGTCTGGCCGGCCTGGGTCAGGGACAGTTGGGTGTGCCGCTGTTGTTGCTGGTGATGCTGGCAATGATGATGTTGCCGATCCCCGCCTTTTTGCTGGATGTGTTTTTTACCTTCAATATCGCGCTGTCCATCGTGGTGTTGCTGGTGTGCGTCTACGCCTTGCGGCCGCTGGATTTTGCCGTGTTCCCCACCATCCTGCTGGTGGCCACGCTGATGCGGCTGGCGCTCAACGTGGCCTCCACGCGGGTGGTGATGCTCCACGGTCAGGAAGGCCACGCCGCCGCGGGCAAGGTGATCCAGGCCTTCGGCGAGGTGGTGATCGGCGGCAACTACGTGGTGGGCATCGTGGTGTTTGCGATCCTGATGATCATCAACTTCGTGGTCGTGACCAAGGGCGCCGGGCGCATCTCGGAAGTGAGTGCGCGCTTCACCCTCGACGCCATGCCCGGCAAGCAGATGGCCATTGACGCCGACCTCAATGCCGGCCTTATCGACCAGAATCAGGCCAAGATGCGCCGTCAGGAAGTCGCCCAGGAAGCCGAGTTCTATGGCTCGATGGACGGTGCCAGCAAATTCGTGCGCGGTGATGCCATCGCCGGTCTGTTGATCCTGTTTATCAACCTGATCGGCGGCATGGCAGTTGGGATTTTCCAGCACGGCATGAGCTTCAGCGAAGCCGGCAAGGTGTACGCCTTGCTCACCATCGGTGACGGTTTGGTGGCGCAATTGCCGTCCCTGTTGCTGTCCACGGCTGCCGCGATCATGGTGACCCGTGCTTCGGGCTCCGAAGACATGGGCAAGCAGATCAACCGGCAGATGTTTACCTCACCCAAGGCGCTGGCTGTCTCGGCAGGCATCATGGCCATCATGGGCATCGTGCCCGGCATGCCGCATTTCTCCTTCCTGAGCCTGGCTGCAGTCGCCGGTGGTGCGGCGTACCTGATGTGGAAAAAACAGAACGTGGTCAAGGTCCAGGCCCTGGCAGAGGTCAAGCGCCAGCAGGAGCTGCTGCCTTCGCCAGCCCGCGCCCAGGAAACCAAGGAGCTGGGCTGGGATGACGTTACCCCCATCGACATGATCGGGCTTGAGGTCGGTTATCGCCTGATCCCGTTGGTGGATCGCAACCAGGGTGGCCAGTTACTGGCGCGGATCAAGGGGGTGCGCAAGAAGCTGTCCCAGGACCTGGGCTTTCTGATGCCCACCGTGCATATCCGTGACAATCTCGACCTGGCCCCCAGCGCCTATCGCCTGACCCTGATGGGAGTGATTCTGGCGGAGGCCGAAATCTATCCGGACCGCGAGATGGCGATCAATCCGGGGCAGGTATTTGGCACGCTTAACGGGATTACCACCAAAGACCCGGCCTTTGGTCTGGAAGCGGTGTGGATCGAGGTCAGCCAGCGCAGCCAGGCGCAGTCACTGGGCTATACCGTAGTGGACGCCAGTACCGTAGTGGCAACGCACCTTAACCAGATCCTGTACAAACACTCCCATGAGTTGATTGGTCATGAAGAAGTTCAGCAGTTGATGCAGCTGCTGGCCAAGTCCTCGCCCAAACTGGCCGAAGAACTGGTGCCGGGGGTGTTGAGCCTGTCGCAATTGCTCAAGGTGCTGCAGGCCTTGTTGGCCGAACAGGTGCCAGTGCGGGATATCCGCAGTATTGCCGAAGCCGTCGCCAACAATGCTCATAAGAGTCAAGATACTGCCGCTTTGGTTGCCGCCGTACGCGTGGGCTTGTCTCGTGCCATCGTGCAAAGCATTGTAGGCGTTGACTCCGAGCTGCCTGTTATCACCCTGGAGCCCAGGTTGGAACAAATATTGCTCAATAGTTTGCAGAAGGCCGGACAAGGCCAGGAAGAGGGCGTTTTGCTGGAGCCCAGCATGGCAGAGAAGCTCCAGCGCTCGTTGATCGACGCTGCTCAGCGTCAGGAGATGCAAGGCAATCCGGTCATCTTGTTGGTGGCAGGCCCGGTACGCGCGATGCTGTCGCGCTTTGGCCGTCTGGCGGTGCCCAACCTGCATGTACTGGCTTACCAGGAAATCCCTGACAACAAGCAGGTCACGATCGTTGCGACAGTAGGCCCTAACGGCTGAGGGTTTGGTTTATGCAAGTGAAGCGATTTTTCGCCGCCGATATGCGTCAGGCCATGAAGCTGATTCGTGATGAGTTGGGGGCTGACGCCGCCATTATTGGCAACCGCCGGATTGCCGGGGGCGTTGAGTTGACCGCGGCCCTGGACTACAAGCTGTCCGCGCTGGCACCCCGGGTGCCGAACATTGAGCTGGAAGAAGAGCTGCGCAAGACCCAGTCGCGGATTGTTTCGGCCCAGGCCGAGTTGAGCTTGCGCGGTGAAGGCGAGGCCGGCGATAACCGCCAGCTGTTTGCCGGTTTGCCGCTCACGGCTGCCGAGCCATTGATTGAGCCGACCCTGGAAGAACCGCCGCGCCCTGCGCCGGCGCCCGCGGCACCGACGATCGATCAGCGTGCATTCGACAATATGCGCCATGAACTCAACGGTTTGCGCGAGTTGCTGGAAGTGCAACTGGGCTCGCTGGCCTGGAGCCAGTTGCAGGACGCCAAGCCCGCGCAGGCCAACTTGTGGCGCCGTTTGCAGCGCATCGGTTTGTCCGGGCCGTTGTCCCGTGATCTGCTGGCGCAGGTGGCCGGTATCGAAGAGCCACGCCAGGCGTGGCGGATGTTGCTGGCGCACCTGGCGCGGATGATTGCCACGCCGGAGCTGGAGCCGCTGGAAGAGGGTGGCGTAATCGCCATGGTGGGGCCCGCCGGGATGGGTAAAACCACCACCCTGGCCAAGCTGGCGGCCCGTTATGTGCTCAAGTACGGCGCGCAGAATATCGCCTTGGTGAGCATGGACAGTTTCCGTATTGGCGCCCAGGAACAACTCAAGACCCTGGGGCGCATCTTGAATGTGCCGGTAACCCATGTTGCCCCCGGCCAGTCGCTGGGCCAGACCCTTGAACCGCTGGTGCGCAAGCGCGTGGTGCTGGTCGATACCGCGGGCCTGCAAGCCAGCGACCCGGCGTTGCGCCTGCAGCTCGAAAGCCTGGCGGGGCGCGGAATCAAGGCCAGGAATTATCTGGTGTTGGCCACTACCAGCCAGAAGCAGGTGCTGACGGCCGCTTACCTCAGTTACAAGCGTTGCGGGCTGGCCGGTTGCATCCTCACCAAACTGGATGAAACCGCGAGCCTGGGCGAAGTGTTGAGCCTGGCGATCAGTCACGAGCTGCCGGTGGCTTACCTCACCGACGGCCCGCGGATCCCGGACGATCTTCATCTGCCGCGGCGTCACCAGCTGGTGAGCCGCGCAGTGAGTGTGCAAATGCAGGAAGAACCCAGCGAAGAGGCCATGGCCGATATGTTCGCTGATATCTACCACAGCCCACCCAAGCGGGTCGGCTGAGGTAGTCAAGATTACGTTGAAATGTACCTACATCGGCTGGTCTGAAGGTTTTGTTCCGCAGGGGAACGAGCAGCCAACGCATGTAGCCGCGTCTAAGTAAGACAAGGTAAAGAAAGATCATGGGCAGCATGCATCCCGTACAGGTGATCGCAGTGACCGGCGGCAAGGGTGGCGTCGGTAAAACTAACGTGTCAGTCAACTTGTCCATCGCATTGGCCGAGCTGGGCAGGCGCGTTCTGTTGATGGACGCGGACCTTGGGCTGGCGAACGTCGATGTTTTGCTGGGCTTGACCCCAAAATTCACCCTGGCCGATGTGGTCGAGGGGCGTTGCGAGCTGCGCGACGTATTGCTCCAGGGGCCCGGCGGGATCCGCATCGTGCCGGCGGCCTCGGGCACCCAGAGCATGGTGCACCTGAGCCCGGCGCAGCATGCCGGTCTGATCCAGGCCTTCAGCGACCTGGGCGACAACCTCGATGTGCTGGTGATCGACACCGCCGCCGGGATTGGCGAGTCGGTGGTCAGCTTTGTCCGCGCAGCCCAGGAAGTGCTGCTGGTGGTGTGCGACGAGCCGACCTCGATCACCGACGCCTATGCGTTGATCAAGTTGCTCAACCGCGATTACGGCATGAACCGCTTCCGCGTGCTGGCCAATATGGCGCAAAGCCCGCAGGAAGGGCGCAATCTGTTCGCCAAGCTGACCAAGGTTACCGACCGTTTCCTCGATGTGGCCCTGCAATATGTGGGCGCCGTGCCTTACGACGAATGCGTGCGCAAGGCCGTGCAAAAACAGCGCGCCGTCTACGAAGCGTTTCCGCGCTCCAAGTGCTCGCTGGCGTTCAAGGCCATTGCACAGAAAGTTGACACCTGGCCGTTGCCAGCCAACCCGAGGGGGCATCTTGAGTTCTTTGTCGAACGCTTGGTGCAGCAGGCAGGGGGGCGCTTTTAATGACGGCCAGCGGTTATCGCATGTACAGCAAGTCATCCCGTGACAGCCAGTACGAGCTGATCGAGCGCTACGCGCCCCTGGTCAAGCGCATTGCCTACCACCTGCTGGCGCGTTTGCCGGCCAGCGTGCAGGTGGATGACCTGATCCAGGCCGGGATGATCGGCCTGCTCGAAGTCTCGGGCAAATACGACGCCAGCAAGGGCGCGAGTTTCGAGACCTATGCCGGCATCCGTATCCGTGGCGCGATGCTCGATGAAGTGCGCAAGGGCGACTGGGCACCGCGTTCGGTACACCGCAATACCCGCATGGTCAGTGACGCCATTCGGGTAATTGAAGCAAAAACCGGTTGTGACGCTAAAGATCATGAAGTTGCGGCCGAACTCCAGTTAAGCCTTGATGATTATTACGCCATCTTGAATGACACCCTGGGCAGCCGCCTGTTCAGTTTCGACGATCTGTTGCAGGACGGCGAACATGAAGGGTTGCATGAAGATGGCGCGAGTGCCCACACGGAGCCGTCGCGCGACCTTGAAGATGAACGCTTCCAGGCCGCGCTGGCCGATGCGATCGCCCATTTGCCCGAGCGTGAACGGTTGGTGCTGGCGCTGTACTACGACGAAGAACTGAACCTCAAGGAAATCGGCGAAGTGCTGGGGGTCAGCGAGTCCCGGGTCAGCCAGCTGCACAGCCAGTGCGCGGCACGCTTGCGGGCTCGTCTGGGGCAGTGGCGCGCGCACTAGGGCCCTTGATACCTGTGGGAGCGGGCTTGCCCGCGATGGGATCGACACGGTGAATCAGACAGACCGCGTCGACCCCATCGCGGGCAAGCCCGCTCCCACAGTCGATTAGGCGTGTTTGAAAACGAATTGATTGAATGGCGTGCCCTGCACATGGGTGCGTTAAAGACTGCTTGGAGGTCGAATTGGACAAGAACATGAAAATCCTCATCGTTGATGACTTTTCAACGATGCGGCGGATCATTAAAAACCTGTTGCGTGACCTGGGGTTCACCAACACGGTCGAGGCGGACGACGGCACCACCGCGTTGCCGATCCTCAACCTGGGGCACATCGACTTTCTGGTGACGGACTGGAACATGCCGGGCATGACCGGCATCGAGTTGCTGCGCCATGTGCGTGCCGACGAAAAACTCAAACACTTGCCGGTGCTGATGGTGACCGCCGAGGCCAAGCGCGAGCAGATTATCGAAGCGGCCCAGGCCGGTGTTAATGGATATGTAGTCAAGCCGTTCACCGCTATCGCACTCAAAGACAAAATCGAAAAGATCTTTGAACGCATCGGTTGAGCGGTTGCCTTGGGGGCACTATGGAGCATAAAGATTGCACACAGGCCGATTTTGAATCGACCCTGAAAAAACATGCCCACGAATTGGTCGAAAGCCTTGAACGAGGCCAGTTTGGCGATGCCGTGCAGTTGATTCACGAGCTCAACCAGACCCGTGACCGCGGGCTGTATCGTGAAGTCGGCAAGCTGACCCGCGAACTGCACAGCGCCATTGTCAATTTCCATATTGATCCAGGCATGCCGCAAGCCGAAGAGGTGTCGCAGATCACGGATGCCACCGAACGTTTGGCTTATGTTGTGAAACTCACGGAAGCGGCGGCCAACCGGACCATGGACCTGGTGGAAAACAGCACGCCACTGGTCAATGGCCTGGGTCAGGAAGCCAAGGAACTGAGCGCGGATTGGGGGCGTTTTATGCGCCGCGAAATCGGTGCCGAAGAGTTTCGCGAGCTGGCGCGTCGGATTGACAGTTTTTTGACGCTCAGCGAAACGCAAAACACCATCGTGTCCGCCAATCTGACTGATATTTTGCTGGCTCAGGATTTCCAGGACCTGACCGGTCAGGTGATCAAGCGGGTGACGCAACTGGTCACGGACGTGGAGAGCAATTTGCTCAAGCTGGTGCTGATGGCCAGCCAGGTCGATCGCTTTGCCGGGATCGAGCACGACCGCGATGCATTGCGCGCTGAAAATAATTTGCAAAAAAACCAGGCCAAGGGTGAAGGTCCGCAGATTCATGCCGATACACGTAATGACGTCGTATCCGGTCAGGATGATGTTGACGATTTGTTGTCCAGTCTGGGTTTTTAGGACTTGAAGAGGCGTGCGGGCGCTGTTGCCCGGCGTCGAAGAGCCTATTTCAAGGAGCACCTACATGAGCTTCGGCGCCGATGAAGAAATCCTTCAGGATTTCCTGGTTGAAGCCGGCGAAATTCTGGAGTTGTTGTCCGAACAACTGGTCGAGCTGGAAAGCCGACCGGATGATGCGGATCTGCTCAATGCCATTTTTCGCGGTTTTCACACTGTAAAAGGGGGCGCCGGCTTCCTGCAGCTCCATGAGTTGGTGGAGTGCTGTCACATCGCCGAAAACGTCTTCGACATCCTGCGCAAGGGTGAGCGCAGCGTTGACGCGGAGCTGATGGATGTGGTGCTTGAGGCCCTGGATGCGGTCAATGGCATGTTCAGCGAAGTGCGTGAGCGCAGCCCGATCACTGCCGCGACTCCCGAGTTGCTGGCGGCCCTGGCGCGCCTGGCCGAGCCTGCTGCTGTGCAAGCAGCGGTTGTTGCAGTGCCTGAACCGGTGGGTGAAGCCCCAGTGACCGATATCACCGACAGCGAGTTCGAGCAGTTGCTCGATTCCCTCGATGCGGTCAAGGCGGCCGCGGCCGAGCCTGAAGCGGTGGCCACAACACAAAGCACGACCAGCGACGAAATAAGCGACGCCGAGTTTGAATTGCTGCTCGACCAATTGCACGGCAAGGGCCAGTTTTCGATGGAAGCGGCGGTGGCCACTGTGGCCGACGAAGCGCCCGCCGTGGCCGCCGAAGTCAGCAATGAAATCACCGACGATGAATTCGAAGCTCTGCTTGATCAATTGCATGGCAAGGGTTCGTTCAATACCGATGGGCTGGACACCGCGACCGCGGCACCTGCCGAGCCTGCGGTCACTGCCGTGGTGCCTGCGGGCGACCCTGACCTGATCAGCGATCACGAATTTGAAGCCCTGCTCGACCAGATGCACGGCAAAGGCAAATTCAGCGCCGACTCGGCAGCCGTGGTGGCTGCAGTTGCCCCGGCCAAGCCGGTAGCGGCGGCACGACCGGGCCCGGCCCGTGGCGCGGCTGCGCCTGCAGAAAAACCGGTGGCCAGCGAGGCTGAAACCACCGTGCGCGTCGATACCGCGCGGCTCGATGACATCATGAATATGGTCGGCGAACTGGTGCTGGTGCGTAACCGTCTGGTGCGCCTGGGCCTGAACAGTCATGACGAGGAGATGGCCAAGGCGCTGTCCAACCTCGACGTGGTCACCGCCGACCTGCAAACCGCGGTGATGAAAACGCGGATGCAGCCGATCAAGAAAGTTTTCGGCCGCTTCCCGCGCCTGGTACGGGACCTGGCACGGCAGCTGAAAAAAGAAATCAGCCTGGAGCTGGTGGGCGAAGAGACCGACCTGGACAAAAACCTCGTCGAGGCCCTGGCCGACCCGCTGGTCCACCTGGTGCGCAACGCCGTCGACCACGGCTGCGAAACCCCGGAAGAACGCGCCGCTGCCGGCAAGCCGAGCTGTGGTCGGGTGATTTTGTCGGCCGAGCAGGAGGGCGACCATATCCTGCTGTCGATCTCTGACGATGGCAAAGGCATGGACGCCAACTTCCTGCGTTCCCTGGCGGTGAAAAAAGGCTTGATGGACAAGGATGCGGCCGATCGCCTGAGTGAAAACGACTGCTACAACCTGATCTTTGCCCCGGGTTTTTCGACCAAGACCGAAATCAGCGATGTGTCCGGGCGTGGCGTGGGCATGGACGTGGTGAAAACCAAGATTGCCCAGCTCAATGGTTCGTTGAGTATCGAGTCGGCCCTGGGCCGTGGTTCAAAAATCGTCATCAAGGTGCCCCTGACCCTGGCCATTATGCCGACCCTGATGGTGATGCTGGGTAATCAGGCGTTTGCTTTCCCGCTGGTCAACGTCAACGAAATCTTCCACCTCGACCTGTCGCGCACCAATGTGGTCGACGGTCAGGAAGTGGTGATCGTGCGCGACAAGGCGCTGCCGCTGTTCTACCTCAAGCGCTGGCTGGTGGCATCTGCTGCCCACGAAGAGCAGCGCGAAGGGCATGTGGTGATTCTCTCGATCGGCACCCAGCGCATCGGTTTTGTGGTCGATCAACTGGTCGGCCAGGAAGAAGTGGTGATCAAGCCTTTGGGCAAGATGCTCCAGGGCACGCCAGGCATGTCGGGTGCAACCATCACCGGTGATGGTCGTATTGCCTTGATTCTGGATGTTCCGAGCATGCTCAAGCATTACGCATCACGGCGTATTTGATTCTGGTGCCTCGGGGCTCGTGCCCCGTACCGCCTAACGGAGTGTTTATGGTAGTCAAGGTCCTGGTGGTGGATGATTCCGGTTTTTTCCGCCGTCGTGTCTCGGAAATTCTGTCGGCTGACCCGACGATTCAAGTGATCGGCACCGCCACCAACGGCAAGGAAGCGATTGATCAGGCGCTGGCGCTCAAGCCGGACGTGATCACCATGGATTACGAGATGCCGATGATGGATGGCATCACTGCCGTGCGCCATATCATGCAGCGCTGCCCGACCCCGGTGTTGATGTTCTCCTCGCTGACCCACGAGGGTGCCCGCGTGACCCTCGATGCGCTGGACGCCGGGGCGGTGGATTTTCTGCCGAAAAACTTTGAAGACATCTCGCGTAACCCCGAGAAGGTCAAACAGATGCTGTGTGAAAAAGTACACAGCATCTCGCGCAGCAACAGGCGCATGTCCAGCTACAGCGCACCTGTACCGGCAGCGGCGGCCCCGACCCCGACCCCTACGCCCCGGCCCGGGCTGGGCGGTTTCGTGGCGCCGGCCGCGGTGGCCGCGCCGGTGCGCACCACACCCATTGCCAGCCGTGGCGGCCCTGTGCCAACCCCGGCGGCTGCCGCACCCAAGCGCAAGGCTTACAAGCTGGTGGCTATCGGCACCTCAACCGGTGGGCCGGTGGCCTTGCAACGGGTACTGACGCAGTTGCCGGGCAATTTCCCGGCGCCGATCGTGCTTGTGCAGCATATGCCGGCCGCGTTCACCAAGGCGTTTGCCGAGCGGCTGGACAAGCTTTGCCGCATCAGTGTCAAGGAAGCCGAGGACGGCGATATCCTGCGCCCCGGTCTGGCCTTGCTGGCACCTGGCGGCAAGCAAATGATGATCGACGGCCGTGGTGCCGTACGCATCCTGCCGGGCGATGAGCGCCTCAACTACAAACCGTGCGTGGATATCACCTTCGGCTCGGCGGCCAAATCCTTTGGTGACAAAGTTTTGGCGGTGGTATTGACCGGCATGGGCGCGGACGGCCGCGAAGGCGCGCGCATGCTCAAACAGGGCGGCAGCCAGGTATGGGCCCAGGACGAAGCCAGTTGCGTGATTTACGGCATGCCCATGGCCATCATCAAAGCCGGCCTGGCCGATGCGGTGTACAGCCTCGATGACATTGGCCGGCACCTGGCCGAGGCTTGCCACTGATGGACGTGCTCAGCCTGATTGGCATCATCATGGCGTTTGTCGCGATTATCGGCGGCAACTACCTGGAGGGTGGCCATCTGGGCGCTCTGGCCAATGGCCCGGCGGCGTTGATCGTGCTGGGCGGCACTGTGGGCGCGGCATTGCTGCAGTCGCCCATGAGTGCGTTCAAGCGCGCAATGCAGACCGTGGTGTGGATTCTGTTTCCGCCACGTATCGACATGACGGGCGGTATCGACCGTGTCGTCAACTGGAGCCTTACGGCCCGCAAGGAAGGCTTGCTCGGCCTGGAAGGCATGGCCGATACCGAGCCCGACAGCTATTCGCGCAAGGGCCTGCAATTGCTGGTCGACGGAGTAGAGCCGGAAACCATTCGCAGCGTGCTGGAAGTCGACTACATGACCCAGGAAAGCCGCGATATCGAGGCCGCCAAGGTGTTTGAGAGCATGGGCGGTTACGCCCCGACCATCGGCATTATTGGCGCGGTCATGGGCTTGATCCACGTTATGGGCAACCTGGCCGATCCAGGGCAACTGGGCAGTGGCATTGCGGTGGCGTTTGTCGCGACCATTTACGGGGTGGCCAGCGCCAACCTGGTGTTGCTGCCCATTGCCAGCAAGCTCAAGGCCATTGCCATGCGCCAGTCGCTGTACCGTGAGATGTTGCTCGAAGGCATCCTGTCGATTGCCGAGGGCGAGAACCCGCGCTCCATTGAACTCAAACTTCAAGGCTTTACAGGTTAACTATGAGCCGGCGCCGTCGCCACGCGGATGAACACGTCAATCACGAACGCTGGCTTGTGTCCTACGCGGACTTCATCACCTTGCTGTTTGCCTTTTTCGTCGTCATGTACTCGATTTCTTCAATCAATGAGGGCAAGTACCGGGTGATTTCCCAGGCGCTGGTCGGTGTGTTCAATGACACCGAGCGCAGCATCAAGCCGGTGCCCATCGGAGAGGAGCGCCCGCTGACCACCCAGCCTGCCGAACCCTTGATAAAAGACAGCGAAAATACTGACGCCGGTTTGGGGCAGCGCCCCGATGACCCGCTCAAGACCATTGCCAATGACATCACCCATGCCTTTGGTGATTTGATCGCGTCCAAACAATTGACGGTGCGCGGCAATGAGCTGTGGGTCGAGATCGAACTCAACTCCAGCCTGCTGTTCGGCAGCGGTGATGCGATGCCCAGCAATGCAGCTTTCGAGATCATCGACAAAGTGGCCGCAGTACTCAAACCCTTTGAAAACCCGATACATGTCGAAGGGTTTACTGACGACCTGCCGATCCGGACCGCGCAGTACCCGACCAACTGGGAATTGTCATCGGCGCGCTCGGCAAGCATCGTGCGCATGCTCGCCATGCAGGGGGTCAGCCCCGGGCGCATGGCCTCGGTGGGCTACGGCGAGTTTCAGCCGGTGGCCAACAACGCTACGCCAGAGGGGCGCGCGCTCAATCGCCGGGTAGTGCTGGTAGTGTCGCGCAACCTTGAGGTACGCCGCAGCCTGACTGGCACGGGCAGCGCCCATGCAACACCGGATGCCGCCTTGAAGCGGGCTGGCACACAAACTGCACCGCCACAGACACAGCCACTGGTTCGCGGGAATGCCGTCAATTCCCCGTCGCCAACCCTATAAATCTCGGCCGGCACGCATGCAGCCGGGAGGAACAACTGAATGAGAGTCTGGGCAGTAGCCAATCAAAAAGGTGGGGTCGGCAAGACCACCACATCCATCGCCCTGGCCGGTTTGCTGGCAGAGGCGGGCAAGCGCGTGGTGGTGGTCGATCTTGACCCGCACGGCTCCATGACCAGCTACTTCGGTTATGACCCCGATGGTCTGGAACACAGTGTCTACGACCTGTTTCTGCATCAGGGCCAGGTGCCTGAGGGCCTGGCCGCGCAATTGCTGTTGCCCACCAGCCACGAGAAAATTTCCTTGCTGCCGGCCACCACGGCCCTGGCGACCCTCGAGCGTCAGGCTCCGGGGCAAAGCGGCCTGGGCCTTGTGATTGCCCGCAGCCTGGCGCAACTGTGGCAGGACTATGACTACGCGATCATCGACAGCCCGCCGATTCTGGGTGTGTTGATGGTCAACGCGCTGGCGGCCAGCCAGCAGTTGATCATCCCGGTGCAAACCGAGCATCTGGCGCTCAAGGGCCTGGAGCGCATGGTGCATACCCTGCGCATGATCAACCGCTCGCGCCCCCAGGAGCTGCCGTTCTGTATCGTGCCGACGTTGTTCGACCGTCGTACCCAGGCGTCGATGAGTACCTTGCGAGTATTGCGCGATGTGTACCCCGAGACCCTGTGGCAGGGTTTTATCCCGGTCGATACTCGTTTGCGCGATGCCAGCCGTGCCGGGCAGACGCCTTCGCAGTTCGATGAGAAAACCCGTGGAGTGATCGCCTACCGTGCGTTGCTCAAGCACGTCCTCACCCGCCAGCTTGCACCGCAGGTGGCGTGAAGTGGGCGGGCATTCAAGTATCGGTCGGGTCTGGCCGATAACGTCTACAGGTCTCTGTCGCGAGGCTGATGAGTGGGGCACTTTATGACGCAGCCAGTAGCACTTTCCAACCGCTCGCAAGTGGCCTTGCAGTCGTACCTCGACGACTTGCTGTTTGATGCAACCCAGGCACTGGAAGCGGCTGAACCCGCACCCGCGCAACCCATTGAAGCGCCGTTGGCGATGCCGGTGGAGCTGTCTGAGGTCGGTGTGCCTGCCGAGGCGCTGGCCCATCCGCTGGTTGAAGTCCATCGGCCCAGTGCCCCCGGGGCGCATTTGCCGGTTCCCGATGATGGTCGCCCGGCCTGGGCTGCCGAACCTTTCGAGTGCCTGCTGTTCGACGTGGCGGGGTTGACCCTGGCGGTGCCATTGGTGTGCCTGGGCTCGATCTACTCACTGGCCGGGCGTGAACTCACTCCGCTGTTTGGCCAGCCAGACTGGTTTCTGGGGATCCTGCCCAGCCAGAGCGGCAAGCTCAACGTGCTCGATACCGCGCGCTGGGTGATGCCTGAACGCTATCGCGACGACCTGCGCGAAGGCCTGCAATATGTCATTTCGGTACAGGGTTACGAATGGGGGCTGGCGGTGCATCAGGTCAGCCGCTCGTTGCGCCTGCACCCCAATGAAATCAAATGGCGTTCACAGCGCGGGCAACGGCCGTGGCTGGCGGGCACGGTGATTGAACACATGTGCGCATTGCTGGATGTGGAGCAACTGGCGGCATT
Organism: Pseudomonas bubulae; assembly: GCF_037023725.1. Classification (NCBI taxonomy): domain Bacteria; kingdom Pseudomonadati; phylum Pseudomonadota; class Gammaproteobacteria; order Pseudomonadales; family Pseudomonadaceae; genus Pseudomonas; species Pseudomonas bubulae. The sequence continues at coordinate 4,016,623 of NZ_CP146077.1, read as the reverse complement.
GATCGCCAAGGGCAAGTCATAACAATAATCGTGGTCGATTCACCTGCGAGGGCGGATCGCCAGTTATCAGAATCGAGCAGTATTTCAGTCAGGGGTTTGGGGTATGAAACAGTCAGCGGCACAGGGTTCTGAAGATCCGATCCTGCAATGGGTTACCTTCAAGCTGGACAACGAAACCTATGGCATCAATGTGATGCAGGTGCAGGAAGTGCTGCGTTACACCGAAATCGCCCCGGTACCGGGTGCGCCTTCCTACGTGTTGGGTATTATCAACCTGCGCGGCAACGTAGTAACGGTCATAGACACGCGTCAGCGTTTTGGTCTGTACAACGCCGAAATCACCGATAACTCGCGCATCGTCATCATCGAAGCCGACAAGCAAGTGGTTGGGATTCTGGTCGATAGCGTGGCAGAGGTGGTGTATCTGCGTCAGTCCGAAATCGAAACGGCGCCTAACGTGGGCAATGACGAATCGGCCAAGTTTATCCAGGGTGTGTGCAACAAGAACGGCGAACTGCTGATTCTGGTTGAACTGGACAAAATGATGACCGAGGAAGAATGGTCGGATCTGGAGAACATCTGATTGATCCTTGAGGCGGCGGTAATCGTCCTGGGCCTGTTATGGGCCGTGACCCTGTGGCTGTTTGTCAGCCACGTGCGCCGTCAGCGGGTGCTTGTGGCGCAACAGGCTGCGGCCGATGAACAGCGAGACCGGCGCCTGCGGGAACTGGCACGGCGCCTGGATACCTACCAGAACGGCAATGTGCAGATGGGCGAAGCCCTGCACGAATTGCGCGCCGTGGTTGCGCCGCTGCCCGAGAAGCTGACTCAGCTTGAGCAGCGTGACCCTACCAGCTTGTCGTTCAACCAGGCGGCGCGGCTGGTGAGCATGGGTGCCAGTGTTGATGAGCTGACCCAGGCATGCGGCCTGACCCAGGCTGAAGCCGAACTGATGAGCAAAATGTACAAGGGTTGAGTTGGGTGACTGACCGTAGCCGCTGAAGTGCGCAGCGAGGCTGCGCTCCTCAGCGGCTACAGATGACTGCCTGCAGTCTCCAGCAGCGCCCGCTGCAATACGTCTACCATCCGCAACCTTGGCCCTTGGGCAAGGCTGAGCAGCACAATTTCTCGGTCATAGCGCTCATCCCCGACCGGCTCCAGCACACAACTGCCGGTCCAGCGCTCAATTCCCGACCAGCATGGCACCAGACTCACCCCAAGGCCCTGTGCCGTGAGCAGGGCGATGGTTTCCAGTGCATCCAGATCGAGCAGGGCAGCGGGTGACAGGCTGTGATCCTGCAAATACTGCAGGGCATGGCGGCCGCCCCAGGCATCGGGGTCATACTGAATGTACGGGCAGTGTTGCAGGCGGGCGTCGATGCCTTGCGTGGAGGGTTCATTGGAAATAAACAGCAAAGGCTCCTTGCGCAGCACTACCACCTCGAAGGTTTTGCTCAGTGCAAAGGGCGGTGCGACCACTATCGCGGCATCCAGCTCATTGGCCTCCAGCGCCTGATACAGCGCGCGCGATGTGCCGGGCACTATGACCGGTTTCAGTTGCGGGGTTGAGCGGGTCAAGGCGCGCAAGGCCTGTGGCAGAAGCCCCGTGAGCACGGTTGAAATGGCGCCGATGCGCAAGGGGCCGGTCAGGCCCTGGCTATCGGCATCACCTGCCAGCAGCGCTACTTCATTGACGATGGCACGTGCCCGGGGCAGTAAATCCAGGCAGGCCAGGCTGGGTTTGGCCTCATGCCCGATGCGCACCAGAAGCTCCAGCCCGAGCTGGCGCTCAAGGGCCAGAATGCGCTGGCTGACGGCGGCGGCAGTGAGGTTTTCCAGGCGTGCTGCCCTGGCAATCGAGCCGCAATCCACCACGGCGATCAGGCTTTTGAGGTAGCGCGTATCCATAAGAATTTCTTTCTTTCACGGATAAAATTACAGGTTAGTTCTATTGAAGACGGCAATGCATCATTGGCGCAAGGGCCATCTGGCCTGTTCCGGTTTGAGGAGGTCACTGTGCAATCGCTTTTTCATTTCGCCTATCACGTTCACGACCTGGTCTCGGCGCGGCGCTTTTATTGCGACGTGCTGGGCTGTGCTGAGGGCCGCAGCACGGAGAGCTGGGTAGATATCGACTTTTTCGGCCATCAGTTGTCGTTGCATCTGGGCGAGCCGTTTTCCGTTAGCAATACCGGGAAAGTCGGCGAGCACCGGGTGCCCATGCCACATTTTGGCGTGGTACTGGCCATGCCCGACTGGCACGCTCTCAAAGAACGCCTGCTGAGCCGTGACGTGCAGTTTGTACTGGAGCCGACCCTGCGCTTTGCCGGGACAGCGGGGGAGCAGGCGACGATGTTTTTCCTCGACCCCTCGGGCAACCCCATTGAGATCAAGGGTTTTGCCGATTGGGCAGCGGTATATGCCGTGTAACACAGCCATAATCCGAGGTTAAACATCACATGAGCTTTCTTGACACTGCAGATGCCTGCGCGATCGCCGAACACGTACGCAAGGCGCTGCTTGGCCCCGGGCAGGTGGCTGAGCATTTTCTGGCGCAAACCAATGCCCGCGAACCTGCAATCCAGGCGTTTGCCGCGCTCGATGCGCAGTGCGTACGTAAACAGGCGCTGTGCCTGGGCAGCCCGCAGATCAATGGTTTATTGGCCGGTGTGCCGGTGGGGGTCAAGGACATCATTGATACCGGCGACCATCCGACAGCATTTTACTCGCCGATCTACGCCCATAACCGGCCCTCGCGGGATGCCCATGTGGTTGCGCTGCTGCGTCAGGCCGGGGCGGTGATCATGGGTAAAACCCATACCACTGAATTTGCCTATATGCACACGGGGCCGACGCGTAATCCCCATGACCTGCAGAGGACGCCGGGCAGCTCCAGTGCCGGCTCTGCTGCGGGCATGGCCGCGGGCTTTTTCCCCCTTGCCCTGGGCACGCAAACGGCGGGCTCGCTGCTTAAGCCTGCATCCTATTGCGGGTTGTATGCCTTCAAGCCGTCCCATGGGCTGGTTTCCCTGGAAGGGGTCAAGCCCCTGGCGCCGAGCTTCGACACCCTGGGCTGGTATGGCCGTTCGGTTCGCGACCTGGCGCTGCTCGCCCGGGTACTGGTGCCCGGCTTGCCGCAAATGAACGGGGAGAATGGCGCCCGTTCATTCGGGTTTTGTCGTACGTCGCGTTGGGATCAGATCGATCCTCCGGTGGCTAAGGCCCTGCTGGCAGCTATGGAACAATTGAAAACCGCAGGCCACAGCGTCACCGAGGTGATACTGGAGGACGAGTTTGCCAGTGTTTTCGATGATCATCAGTTGATCAATGACTGCGAGGGTGCCCGTTCACTGAGCAAGGAGTGGCAATCGAACCCCGAGCAACTGAGCCCGCAAGTGCTGGCCATGATTGATAGGGCGCGGGCCACCAGTTGGCAGCAGGAAACGGCAGCGAAGGCTCGGCTGGCGGCGTTGGCGCCGGTGTTGAAGAAGCATTTCGAAGCCTTTGACGCGATGCTGGGTGCCACATGCGGCATGGTTGCGCCACTGGGGTTGCAGAGCACCGGGCCATCAGACTTCTGCAAGTTCTGGATGGCATTCGGCCTGCCCCAGCTCAATATTCCGATGCCCCGGGCGTCGGGGGAGCTGCCAGTGGGGTTGCAACTGATTGGCGGATTTCGTCAGGACAGTAGGCTGCTCGAAGCGGCGCAGCAGGTGGATAGCGCCCTGCGCTCAACGCCCGGTCTGTAGCAGCTGCTACGAAGGCGATAGAGTGTTTAACGGGGAGTGATGTCGCGTTCCTCCGGCTCGGTTTGGGGGGCAAAACCCTCTGGGAATTTACCTTTAAGCTGCCAGGCAAAGGCAATGATCTCTGCCAGTGTGCGGTACAGCTCTTGCGGGATGCTGTCACCCAACTCCATGCGCGCCAGTAATTTGACCAGCTCGGCATTTTCATAGATCGGCACTTCGTGTTCACGGGCCAGCGCCAGGATGGCTTCGGCCAGTTCGTCATCGCCCTTGGCGGTGAGGGTAGGGGCCTGTTTGCCGTCGTATTTGAGGGCAATCGCCTGGCGCGGTTCTGCAGGTGTATTCATGCGGTTTCATCGACCCAGCGTTGTTCCAGACGGGTATGGCCACTTTGCGGCGGGATGCCTTGATGGCAATCCAGATCGGTCACGCTCAACCCGGCTTCACTCAGACGCTGACGCAAGTTGCCCAGCTGACTTTCGATCAGGCGGGCGGTGTATGCCTGTTCTGCCCAGAGCTGGCCCGACAGGTTGCCTCGCAACAGCTGCGCCTGCACATGCAGCGGGCCCAGGGGGGCGAGGTCGAAGGCCAGCTCCACGCGCCATAGTTGATCCTTGATCTCCCGGGATTCGGTTTTGCCTTGCGCTTGTTTTTCCGGCGGGTCTTCACGCTGGAACTTGATCTGCAAAGGTACGATGTCGTGAGCATTGCGCATGGGGATTTCCAGTTGCCAGGTGGTCAGTACACCACCCTCGGCCGTGCGCCCACTCTGTTCCAGGCTGGACAGCTGATGGCTTTGCAGCCGCGAGACAGCTGCTGCTGCCAGTTTCAGCAAGTTCTCCAGGCTGTCTTCACCTTCACCGTTCTGCAGCAAGCGCTGGGGCAAGGGGAAGCCGCCGGGCTGTGGTTTGGCGCTGACCTGGCCGAGCATGCCCAGGGCATTACGCACAAAAGTCGGCAAGGCCTGGGCCTGGGTGCTGGCAGCCATGCCGGGGTTGAAACTGGTGCTTGACGGTAGACCGGGCAGGATCTGCGCAATAAGGCGCAGCAAGGTAGCTTTCATGTCAGGGGCCTGTGCCGGGGTTTGCCCGGTCAGCAGTCGGGCCTCCAGAAATGCCCCGCTGTTGAGCAGGGCATCACCCAGGCCTTTGGCGTTGCTCAGTTGGTAGGGCGTAGGCAAACCGGCTAATAGTTTGTCGATGGATGCACGCAGCTCAGCAGGCATGTCGGCTGTGGCCGGCAGTTTTTGCAGGGCGTTGAAAAGGCCCTCCAACGAGCCTTGCCGGCTCTGTTGTGTTGCCAGTTGTTGCGCCACAGCCAGTTGTTCCTGGCGCCCGCTCAGCGGCACAAACTCGAGGCTCTGCGGGCCGTCCACACGGGCGCTAAGCAAGCTGCCGATACGCAAGGGCAGCGGGCTGTCCAAGGTCAGGGTCGTGCCGCTCAGTGCGCTGTTGAGCAAGGTCACCAGTGACCGATAAACCGTCGGTTGCCCTGCGGGCTGCGCCAGGGCCTGAGTGGTCAGTACCTTGCCTTGCAGCAGCGTGCCCACTGGCAACTGTCGGGTGTCGAGGCGGGTGAGAGTGGCGACGCTGCTGCTCAGGGCCTGTTGCAGGCTGATCGCAAGGTTTCCCGCAGAAGGCTGGGTCACGGCCAGTTGGGTGCCCAGCGGCAAGGGAAAATTGCTGCTGGCCTGCACGTTGGTTTCGCGGCCACTGGCCAGGGTCAACTTGAGCAAAAGCTGGAAGCTCAGATCGTTTTGCTTGAGTGACAGCACCTCGGCCTGGGCACTTTGGCCGGGCTTTATCAGGCCCTCTGCGGGCTGCAGCAACTTGAGCACTTCACCGCCCACAAGCCCCTGACGCACACTGCTGGGGGCGGGTTGTGGGATGGGTGGAATATTCATGTCGCCTTTCATCGTAACAACCTGTCGAAATTGCCCTCTTTAGCGTAGGACATGGCATGTATAATGCTGCCCCGTCGTTCAGAGCGCCTAAAAAACATAACAATTGTTTGATCCAGCTCTCTGAATCAGGCCGCAAATGCATTTATCCTGCATCACTTTAACGGCCATGCCTGCGCCGACTTGAACCGTGAAGGCCTCAATTACGTGACCAGCCCTCTTTTAGAAGCCGTAGCGCTCGCTTGTGAGCGTGACTGGCGGATGCTGTTCGAACACCTCGAATTGCGTCTGAGCAGCGGCGACATGCTGCAAATCAGCGGCCCCAACGGCAGCGGCAAAACCAGCCTGCTGCGCTTGTTGGCGGGCCTGATGCAGCCAACGGCTGGCGAAGTACGGCTTAACGGTATGGCCCTGAGCGCCCAACGTCATGAATTGACCAGCAACTTGCTGTGGATCGGCCATGCGGCGGGGATCAAGGATTTGCTCACGGCCGAAGAAAACCTCAGCTGGCTGTGCGCCTTGCATCGCCCGGCAAGCCGTGATGCCATCTGGGCTGCGTTGCACAAGGTCGGCTTGCAGGGCTTTGAGGATGTGCCTTGCCACACCTTGTCGGCAGGGCAGCAGCGCCGTGTGGCGCTGGCCCGCCTGTATCTGGACAGCCCACCGTTGTGGATTCTCGACGAGCCGTTTACCGCGCTCGATAAACAGGGCGTGGCGCAACTCGAAGAACACCTGGCCCGCCACTGCGAAAGCGGCGGCATGGTGGTGCTCACCACGCACCATACCTTGACCCGGATGCCGGCCGGTTACCGCAATATCGACCTGGGGCAGTGGGCTGTATGAGTGTGTTTGCCGTGTTGGTGGCGCGCGAAGCGCGTTTGCTGTTCCGTCGCCCGGCCGAATTGGCCAACCCGTTGGTGTTCTTCGCGATTGTCATCGCAATGTTTCCGCTGGCCGTTGGCCCGGAGACGAAATTGTTGCAAACCTTGTCTCCAGGACTGCTGTGGGTCGCGGCCCTTTTAGCGGTTTTGCTCTCGCTGGACGGGCTTTTCCGCAGTGATTTCGAGGACGGATCGCTTGAGCAGTGGGTCCTTTCGTCGCACCCCCTGCCTCTACTGGTACTGGCCAAGGTGCTGGCACACTGGGCGTTTTCCGGTCTGGCGCTGGTGATCCTGTCACCCCTGCTGGCCCTGATGCTCGGGCTGCCGGTGGCGTGCCTGCCGGTGTTGCTGATGTCGTTGCTGCTGGGGACGCCAGTGTTGAGCCTGCTTGGTGCCGTGGGCGCTGCCCTGACCGTGGGCCTCAAGCGCGGCGGCTTGCTGCTGGCGCTGCTGATTTTGCCTTTATATATCCCGGTATTGATCCTTGGTAGTGGCGCCCTGCAGGCGGCATTGCAGGGCATGCCTGCAACCGGTTATTTGCTGTGGCTTGGTAGCCTGACCGCCCTGGCTGTAACCCTGACACCTTTTGCAATAGCTGCCGGCCTGAAAATCAGCGTCGGCGAATAATGAGGTCTGGCCTGCGTGGGCCAGTAAAGACCCTGGCTGGCATGACAGCACACCTGTCGTGACCGGCACCGTGATGGAAGCAGCGTGATGAACTGGACTTGGTTTCACAAACTCGGCTCGCCCAAATGGTTCTATGCCATCAGTGGGCGGCTGTTGCCGTGGTTAAGCATTGCCGCCGTGTTGCTGATCACCTGCGGGGTGGTCTGGGGCCTGGCCTTTGCACCGCCGGACTACCAGCAGGGCAACAGCTTCCGCATCATCTATATCCATGTTCCTGCGGCCATGCTGGCGCAATCCTGCTACGTGATGCTGGCGGTGTGCGGTGTGGTAGGGCTGGTGTGGAAGATGAAAATCGCCGACGTGGCCCTGCAATCCGCCGCACCCATTGGCGCCTGGATGACAGCCGTGGCGCTGGTCACCGGTGCGGTGTGGGGCAAGCCGACCTGGGGCTCGTGGTGGGTCTGGGATGCGCGTCTGACCTCGATGCTGATTCTGCTGTTTCTGTACTTCGGCCTGATTGCCCTGGGCAACGCCATCACCAATCGCGACAGTGCGGCCAAGGCCTGCGCGGTGCTGGCGATTGTGGGCGTGATCAATATTCCGATCATCAAGTACTCGGTGGAGTGGTGGAACACCCTGCACCAGGGCGCGACCTTCACCCTGACCGAAAAACCGGCCATGCCCATGGAAATGTGGATGCCGCTGTTGCTCACGGTGCTGGGCTTTTATTGCTTCTTTGGCGCGGTGCTGCTGTTGCGCATGCGTCTTGAGGTGCTCAAGCGCGAGGCCCGCAGTAGCTGGGTCAAGGCTGAGGTGTTGAAAGCTCTGGAGGGTGCGCGATGAGTTTTGCTTCTTTTGGCGACTTTCTCGCCATGGGCCATCACGGGGTATATGTCTGGTCGGCCTATGGCATTTGCCTGGCGGTGCTGGGGTTGAACGTGGCACTGCCAATCATGGCGCGCCGGCGTTATCTGCAACAAGAGGCGCGTCGTTTGCGTCGGGAGAATTCGAAGTGAATCCGCTGCGCAAAAAACGCTTGATCATCATCCTGGCGATTCTGGTAGGGGTCGGCGCTGCCGTGGCCCTGGCCCTGAGCGCCTTGCAGCAGAACATCAACCTGTTTTACACCCCGACCCAGATCGCCAATGGCGAAGCACCATTGGATACCCGGATCCGTGCCGGTGGCATGGTCGAGGACGGTTCGCTCAAGCGTTCAGGTGACTCGCTGGACGTGCAGTTTGTGGTCACCGATTTCAACAAGTCGGTGACCATCCAGTATCGCGGCATCCTCCCGGACCTGTTCCGTGAAGGGCAGGGCATCGTCGCGCTGGGCAAGCTCAATGCCCAGGGTGTGGTGGTGGCTGATGAAGTGCTGGCCAAACACGACGAAAAATACATGCCGCCCGAAGTGACCAAGGCGCTGAACGAAAGTGGCCAATCCGCGCCTGTGCCTGCAAGTGAGGGTAAGTACTGATGTCTGGACTCTATATTCCCGAATTGGGCCATCTGGCCATGATTCTGGCCCTGTGCTTTGCCATCGTGCAGGCCATTGTGCCGCTGCTGGGCGCCTGGCGCGGCGACAAATTGTGGATGAGCCTGGCGCAACCCGCTGCCTGGGGGCAATTTTCCTTCTTGTTGTTCTCCTTTGCCTGCCTGACCTATGCCTTTATGGCCGATGACTTTTCGGTGGCGTACGTAGCCAGCAACTCGAACAGCGCGTTGCCGTGGTACTTCAAGTTCAGCGCGGTGTGGGGTGCCCACGAAGGCTCGCTGTTGTTGTGGGCGATGATCCTCGGCGGCTGGACCTTTGCCGTGTCGATCTTTTCGCGGCAGCTGCCACAAGTGATGCTGGCGCGGGTGCTGGCAATCATGGGCATGATCAGTGTCGGCTTCCTGCTGTTTTTGATCCTGACCTCAGATCCTTTCGTGCGCTTGCTGCCGCAGATTCCTTCGGATGGCAACGACCTTAACCCGCTACTGCAGGACATTGGCCTGATTGTTCACCCGCCAATGCTGTACATGGGCTATGTCGGTTTCTCCGTGGCTTTTGCCTTTGCCATTGCTGCCTTGCTCGGCGGTCGGCTGGACGCAGCCTGGGCGCGCTGGTCGCGTCCATGGACCATCGTGGCATGGGCCTTCCTCGGCATCGGCATCACCCTGGGTTCATGGTGGGCTTATTACGAGCTTGGCTGGGGCGGCTGGTGGTTCTGGGATCCGGTAGAAAATGCTTCGTTCATGCCATGGTTGGTGGGTACGGCGCTGATTCACTCGCTGGCCGTGACCGAAAAGCGCGGTGTGTTCAAGAGCTGGACCGTACTGCTGGCGATAGCTGCGTTTTCCCTGAGCCTGCTGGGTACGTTCCTGGTGCGTTCCGGCGTGTTGACCTCGGTGCATGCGTTCGCTTCCGACCCAGAGCGCGGCGTATTCATCCTGATCTTCCTGCTGTTTGTGGTCGGCGGTTCGCTGACCCTGTTTGCCCTGCGTGCGCCGGTGGTGAAAAGCCATGTCAGTTTCAAGCTGTGGTCCCGTGAGACCCTGCTGTTGGGCAACAACCTGATCCTGGTGGTGGCCGCGTCGATGATTCTGCTCGGCACCCTGTACCCACTGATTCTGGATGCCATCAGTGGCGCCAAGATGTCAGTGGGCCCGCCGTACTTCAACGCCCTGTTTATCCCGCTCATGGCTTTGCTGATGGTGGTGATGGCCGTCGGAGTGCTGGTGCGCTGGAAAGACACTCCGGTCAAATGGTTGTTGGGCATGCTCACCCCCGTACTGCTGGGCAGCGCCGCGCTGTCGGCAATTGCCGGAGTGGCCTATGGCGACTTCAACTGGGCGGTGCTGACCACCTTTATGCTGGCGGCCTGGGTGCTGCTGGCCGGGGTGCGTGACATCGGTGACAAAACCCGTCACAAGGGCCTGATCAAAGGCGTGCGCAGCCTGACCCGCAGCTACTGGGGCATGCAGATTGCCCACCTGGGTATCGCCGTGTGTGCGCTGGGGGTGGTGTTGTCGAGCCAGCACAGTGCCGAGCGCGACTTGCGCCTGGCACCGGGCGAGTCGATGGAGCTTGGCGGTTATCACTTTATTTTTGAAGGCGCCAAGCACTTCCAGGGTCCGAACTTTACGTCTGACAAAGGTACCGTGCGTGTCATCCGCAATGGCAAGGAAGTCAGCGTACTGCACCCGGAAAAACGCCTCTACACGGTGCAGAACTCGATGATGACCGAAGCCGGGATCGACGCCGGTTTCACCCGTGACCTCTATGTTGCGCTGGGTGAGCCCCTGGACAACGGCGCCTGGGCTGTGCGGGTGCATGTGAAACCGTTTGTGCGCTGGATCTGGTTTGGCGGTCTGCTCACAGGCTTTGGTGGATTGCTGGCAGCGATGGATCGTCGCTACCGGGTCAAGGTGAAAAGCCGCGTGCGTGAAGCACTGGGCATGACAGGAGCCACGGCATGAGACGTTGGTTGATGCTGGTCCCGCTGGCCGTTTTTCTCGGTATGGCGTGGTTTCTCTACCGGGGCTTGTATCTGGACCCGACCGAGCTGCCGTCGGCGATGATCGACAAGCCGTTCCCGGCCTTCAGCCTGCCTTCGGTGGAGGGGGACAAAACCCTCACCGAAGCTGACCTCAAGGGCAAGCCTGCGCTGGTCAACGTGTGGGCTACCTGGTGCATTTCATGCCGGGTCGAGCACCCGGTGCTGACCAAACTGGCCGATCAGGGTGTACTGATCTACGGCGTGAACTACAAAGACGTCAACGAAGATGCGAAGAAGTGGCTCAAGGATTTCCACAACCCTTATCAGCTGGACATCAACGACGCAGACGGCTCCCTGGGCCTGAATCTGGGCGTGTACGGCGCTCCTGAGACATTCCTGATCGACAGCAAGGGCATCATCCGCCACAAGTTTGTCGGCGTGATCGACGAGACCGTGTGGCGTGAGCAGCTTGCGGGTAAATATCAGGCACTGGTTGACGAGGCCAAACCATGAAGCGCTGGCTAGCCGCCGTGGTTTTCGGTTTGACCCTGGCCGGGGTTGCCCATGCCGCCATCGATACCTACGAGTTTGCCAACGACGCCGAGCGCGACCGTTTTCGTGAGCTGACCAAGGAACTGCGCTGCCCCAAGTGTCAGAACCAGGACATCGCCGACTCCAACGCCCCTATTGCCACCGACCTGCGCCGCGAGATCTATCGCATGCTCGGTGAAGGCAAGGACAACCAGCAGATCCTCGATTTCATGGTCGCCCGCTACGGCGATTTCGTGCTCTATAAACCGGCCCTGACGCGCAAGACCGCAGTGCTCTGGTTTGGCCCGCTGGCCCTGCTGGTGGGCGGTCTGGTGGTGATTGGCGTCATCGTCGGGCGCCGTCGTCGTACAGAGCAGGTTGAAGGCTCGGACACACTTTCTGCCGAGGAGCGCAAGCGCCTCGACACTTTGCTGGATAAAACCAAAGATGATTGATTTCTGGCTCGCAGCAGGCTTGCTGCTACTGATAGCCCTCAGCTTTTTATTGATCCCGGTATTGCGCGGGCGCCGTGCCCAGCGCGAAGAAGACCGTACCGCTTTGAACGTTGCCTTGTATCAAGAGCGGGTGGCCGAGTTGCAAGCCCAGCGCGAAGAGGGCGTGTTGACCGCTGAACAGTTCGAAACCGGCCGCGCCGAAGCGGCCCGCGAATTGCTCGCGGACACCGAAGGTGTGGCGCCGGGGCGGGTGTCCAGTCTGGGCAAGGCCATTCCGTTGTTGGCCGCAGTGCTGGTGCCGGTGCTGGGCTTGAGCCTGTACCTGCATTTTGGTTCCAGCGACAAGGTCGAATTGACCCGCGAGTTCTCCCAGCCGCCGCAATCCCTTGAAGAAATGGTCGCGCGCCTTGAGCGTGCCGCGGCTGCGCAACCTGACTCGGCCGAAGGCCTGTACTTCCTGGGCCGTGCCTATATGGCACAAAACCGTCCTGCGGATGCGGCCAGGGTGTTCGAACGCGCGGCCAACCTGGCCGGTCGTCAGCCCGAGTTGCTGGGCCAGTGGGCACAGGCGCAGTACTTTGCCGACGATAAAAAGTGGAGCGACAAAATCCAGGCGCTGACCGATGAAGCCTTGAAGGCCGACCCGAAGGAAGTCACCAGCCTGGGCCTGCTGGGCATCGCCGCCTTCGAGGACCAGCGCTTCGAACAGGCCATTGGCTACTGGCAACGGTTGATGACCGAACTGCCTGAAGGCGACGCCTCCCGTGCGGCGCTGGAAGGGGGTATTGCAAAGGCCCGTGAGCAACTGCAGGCCAGCGGTGGCAAGGTTGAAACTGCACCTGTGGCCAAGGCGATGGCCTCGATCAAGGTCAACGTGGATCTGGCCGATGCGGTCAAGGCCAGTGCCTTGCCGGGTGACAGCGTGTTTATCTTTGCCCGTGCGGTCTCCGGCCCGCCGGCACCGTTGGCGGTCAAGCGCGTGACTGTGGCGGACCTGCCGATCACGGTTGAGCTGGGCGATGTCGACGCAATGATGCCGCAATTGAAACTGTCCAACTTTCCTGAAGTCCAATTAATGGCACGCATCTCCCGTGCTGGCCAGCCAACAGCAGGCGAGTGGGTAGGGCGCAGCCAGCCGCTGTCCAGCAGCACTCGGGAGCTGCAACAACTGACCATCGACAGCCCGGATAAATAAATGCCCCGAATGTGGCAGCGGGCTTGCTCGCGATGCAGACGACGCGGTCCTCCAGTGAATCCGCATTGATTGAATCGCGAGCAAATCCGCTGCCACAGGGGGTCTTAGCTGACTTACAAGAGAAGCCGCCATGGCCGTATTCGCCCGTATTACCTTGCTCGCGCTAGCTCTAGGCCTGAGCGCCTGTGCGGTTCAACAGCCTTACGAACCGCCTGCGCCAACAACGCCGATGCCGCAGCCGACACCCCAGCCCTCGGGCAAGCCCCTGCCGGACATGCCGATTCCCAAGGCGCCAAAACCGTTGCCGCGCACCTCGGCGACCTTTGCGCCGCCGCCGGGCGGGCCTAGCCACTGGGATGCGCGCCTGGGCGTGTATGTGCTGGATAACCAGACCAATATCTTCTACCGCCAGCGCGCCTACTACCGCTGGGACAACGGCTGGAGCCGCGCGGTGAGCCCCAACGGGCCGTGGGAAGAGACCGATATCAGCGGCGTACCGCCGGGGTTGAGTCGGCAGTTCAAGTAAAGCCAAGCGGCGACCTTCGGGTCGCCGTTTTGGTTTGGGGCTGTGGTTAAAACGCCGCCTTGCCCACCGATGCGCCACCATCGACAAACAGCGTCTGGCCGGTAATAAAACCGCTGCTCTCAGACAGTAGAAAGGCAATCGCCGAGGCGATTTCTGCGGGCTGGCCCAGACGTGCCATTGGCACGCCTGCCAGATAGCGGGCTTCGCCAGCCGATCCTGGGGGGTTGTTGGCGCGGAACAGCTCCGTCTCGGTCGGGCCGGGGGCCACGGCGTTTACGGTTATGCCTGTTTGTGCCAGTTCCAGGGCCCAGGAGCGGGTAAAGCTCACCAGCGCCGCCTTGGCCGCCGCGTATGCGGTGCGCTGGGTGATGCCGAGTACGGTCAGGCTGGAAATATTCACGACTCGCCCCCAGCCCCGGCTGCGCATGCCGGGCAGTAAGGCTTGAGTGGCTTGCAACGCCGAATGCAGGTTAACTCGCATGACGTCATCGAATGCATCCAGATCAATTTCGCCCAATGCTTGCGGGCGCACCAGGCCGACGTTGTTGACCAGCCCGTCGAAGGCGAAACGTTCGCTGAGTTCCTTGAGTACCTGTGCGCTGCGTTCGCGGTCGGCCAGATCAAGGGCGACCAGTGTGCCGGGGAAATCCGGGTCGTCTGCATTGCGGGCTATGCCCACCACGGTGTGGCCTGCCTGGGCCAGATGTTCGCACAACGCGCGACCGATGCCTTTGCTGGCGCCGGTGACAAGGTAGGTACGTTGGGTCATGGTGTGCTCCCTATTTAAAGACGGTGAGCATGATACCTTGGCAAGCGCTTGTGGGAGCGGGCAGGTTTGCGAGGCGCTTTTAGTGGCGGCCTGTCTCGGCCTCTTCCGGTCACCCCCTAAATCTGTATACTTCTTTTCCGTTCGTGTCAGGGCTTTGTGCATCTGATACCGGACTTATCTCCCGGCACCTTGCCGGCCATTGCTGCAAGCACCGGCTCAACGTGCTAGCGCACGCTTTGCCTTTTGACCTGGAACGCCTCTTGCGTTCCGTCACTTGCCAGCCATCACTTTGACAACCCACGGACCGCTGTCCGCTATCGCCTGCCTGTCAGGAAACCCGGGTTGTTGCACCTGCCGATTTCGGCCTTTCGTTGCGTCTGTAACGACTGTGTGCGCATAAGAAAGGAGAAAGGAATGTTCCAACTTTCCACCCTCACCGTGTTGCTGCTTCTGTTCTGTTTTTATGGCCTGACCTTTTTGGTGTCGTTGCGCGTGGGGCGCAAGGACGAAAACGTCGACGGCTATATGGTCTCCAATAACTCCATCGGCTTTGGCATGTCGGCCGCCAGCATGACGGCCACCTGGATCTGGGCCGCTTCCTTTTACGCCGCCGCCAGTGCGGGCTACAAGTTTGGTCTCTCGGGGGCGTTGCACTATGGCTTCTGGGGCGCGCTGATGATTCTGTTTATCTACCCCTTTGGCCGGCGTTTCCGGCAACTGGCGCCCAAGGCCCATACCCTGGCGGAGATCATGCACGCACGGCACGGGCGTTCCAGCCAGATGATTCTGGCGGGTTCCAATATCGTCGGCAGTCTGATCAGCCTGATGGTCAATTTCACCGCCGCCGGGGCACTGGTCGCGGTGCTGTCGCCGCTGAGCTTTACCCATGGTGTGCTTATCGCCGGTGTCGGGATTCTGACTTACACCATCTGGTCAGGGTTTCGCTCATCGGTGCTTACTGATTTCGGCCAGCTATTCGCCATGATCTTCGCTGCGGTGGTGATTATTCCGATTATTTTCTTCCAGTTGGGCGGCCCTGAAATCTTCGCCCAGGGCATGCCGAGGATCACCCCCGAGCAAGCCAGCTTCTATTCGAAAACCGCGATTCTGGAGCAGGGCGCACCTTACTTCGTGGCCGTGCTGGCCTACGCCATTGGTAACCAGACCATCGCCCAGCGGCTGTTTGCCGTGCGTGAAGACTTGATGAAGTCGACATTCGTCACCGCCACCATCGGTTATGCCTCGATTGTGATCGGGCTGGGCATGCTGGGGTTTCTGGCCCTGCTGGCAGGTATCGAGCCGCAGGATGGCGACCTCAATAACCTGATCCCGCAAATGGCCTCGACCTACTTGCCGCCGTTTGCGGTGGGGCTGTTTTTCATCATGGTGATCGGTTCGCTGTCGTCCACGGCGGATTCCGACCTGTCCGCCTTGTCGGCGCTGGTGATGACTGACGTGTATGGCAAGAACATAGCCAAGGGCAAACCCAATCCAAAAACCATGTTGTTTGTCGGGCGCCTGACCATGGTGCTGGCAACCATGCTGGCGATGATTTTTGCCAGCATGAAACTCGATATCCTGACCATGCTGATTTTTGTCGGCGCGCTATGGGGCGCGATTGTCTTTCCTGTTATTGCCAGCCTGTATTGGCAGCGGATTACCAACGCGGCCTTTACCAGTGCAGCGATTGCCGGGTTTGTGATGTTTTTGGTCGCCCGCTTCGAATTGTTGCAGATGCAAGGTGCGGTGGCGCTGTTCTTCGAACTCTGTGCCTCGATCGGCGGCGGGGTGGTGATTGGCCTGATGGCGTTCGGCTTTTTTGGCAAGCGCGTGGGCTTTGTGATGGGCGGATTGGCGTTCTTGGTACTGGCGCCATTCGCGTTCGGTTTTCTCCGCGATTACCCGGTGTTGCTCAGTTCATTGACCGCTTACGGTGTCAGCACCGTGGTGTGTGTGCTGGTGAGCTTGCTGGCCAATGAAACCTTTGATTTTGACTGTATCAACGAACGTGTTGTGGCCTTCCACCACACCGTCGAACCTGCCACTGAAAAAGGAGCCACCCCATGTCCAGTTTCGCTTTGACCCTGTATGTCCTGATCTGGCCGGCCATTGCCGGGGCCGTAATGTTGACCCTGTGCGTCAGCCTGTGGCGCGATATGCGCAAGGCCAAGCGTGAGGGTACGGATCTGGTCTGAATGTTTGATGGGGTAGCCGCTGCCTCGCCAGCGGCTACGCAAATTGTGTAGGGTGCTTGCTGATCACTATCAGGAGCCGGTCATGCGCCCATTCGAATTCAAGCAAGTTGACGTTTTCAGCAGCGTTGCCCTCAAGGGCAACCCGGTGGCCGTGGTGTTGAATGCCGACAGCCTGAGTGACACGCAAATGGCCGACTTTGCGCGCTGGACCAATCTGAGTGAAACCACTTTTGTGCTCAAGCCGCAAAACCCTGATGCCGATTACCGCCTGCGAATTTTTACCACTCTCAACGAGCTGCCTTTTGCTGGCCACCCTACGCTGGGCAGTTGCCACGCCTGGCTGGAAGCCGGCGGCGTGCCCCGTGGTCAAGAGATCGTGCAGGAGTGCGCCGCGGGGTTGATCCGTCTTCGTCGCCAGGCCGGGCAACTGGCTTTTACTGCACCGCCCCTGTTGCGTACGGGTGCTGTTGAGGGGGATTTGCTGCAGCGTATCTGCCGTGGCCTGGGCATCGAGGCGCAGGCGGTGGTGCAGGCGCGTTGGGTCGATAATGGCCCGGGCTGGGTGGCGTTGATGTTGCGTGACCGTGAGCAGGTGCTGGCTTTAGAGCCCGATTACTCGCAGTTGCTCGGACTGTCGATCGGTGTGGTTGCCCCTTGGCAGCCTGAACTCGATGGCGACGAGGCGCAGTTTGAAGTGCGCGCATTCTGTGCCGGCGAGGGCATGCCCGAAGATCCGGTGACCGGTAGCCTGAATGCCGGGCTGGCGCAGTGGCTGATCGGCGCAGGCCTTGCCCCGGCGCATTATGTGGCCAGCCAGGGTACGGCAATGGGGCGGGCAGGGCGGGTGTCGATCGAGCAGATCGGCGAGGATATCTGGGTGGGCGGCCCGGCGGTGACCTGTATTAGCGGGCAATTGACGCTCTGAGCCTCATGCCCCTTTTGCTTTCACCGCCCGCTTGGGTCTGGCCTTGCCCGTAGCGGCCTTGCGTTTCTTCTTCCAGGCTGGCGCCGCACCGGCCGGGCTGGCCGGACCGCTGATCGTCATGGTCATGGCGCTGCAACGTTCGATATGTTTGCTCATCCACGCCGCCTGTTTGGCGACGAATACGTCGAGGGTCATTTC
This sequence comes from Pseudomonas bubulae, assembly GCF_037023725.1. Taxonomy (NCBI): domain Bacteria; kingdom Pseudomonadati; phylum Pseudomonadota; class Gammaproteobacteria; order Pseudomonadales; family Pseudomonadaceae; genus Pseudomonas; species Pseudomonas bubulae. Next base: position 3,999,196 of record NZ_CP146077.1, on the reverse strand, counting down.
GCCGCTTTGCACCATGTCCAGCGCCTGCTCCCAGATGGCCGTGGTGCCGGGGTCGGCAATGGCGCGCGGTACCGCGTCGATCAGGCTAAAGGCGGGGGCGGTCGCCGCCAGGGCCTTGCCTTTTTTGCTCAGGTAACCGCGATCGAGCAAGCCCTGGATGATGCCGGCGCGGGTGGCTTCGGTGCCGATACCGGTGGTGTCCTTGAGTTTTTGCTTGAGCAGCGGGTCCTGCACCAGCTTGGCGACGTTTTTCATCGCCTTGATCAGGTCGCCTTCGGTGAACGGCTTGGGCGGCTGGGTCCACAAGTCCTTGAGGTTGACCGCGGCAATCGCGCAGTCCAGCCCTTCGCGCAATAACGGCAGGGGCTGTGGAGCAGGGGCTTCGCGACCTTTGGCCGGGGCCAGTGCTTCGGGCAGGGCGCGCTTCCAGCCGGGCTCGACGATCTGCTTGCCGACGGCCCGCAGGTTTTGCCCTACACAATCAAAGTCGGCCTGGGTGCGGTCGTATTCATGGTTGGGCAGAAACTGCGCGAGGTAGCGTGCGCGAATCAGCGTATATACCGCGCGATGTTTGCCGCTCAGGCGTTCAATATTCTTTGCAGCAGCTGTAGGAATGATGCCGTGGTGGGCGCTGACTTTTGCGTCGTTCCAGGCCCGTGAACGGCGCTGCGGGTCCAGATGGCTGGCCAGTGGTGCCAGTGACGGATCGGCCTGCTGCAAGGCGCTGAGAATCGACGCGGCTTCGCCGTGCTGGCTCTGTGGCAAGTAGCCGCAATCGCTGCGCGGATAGGTGACGACCTTGTAGGTTTCGTACAGGGCCTGGGCAATATCGAGGGTTTCCTGGGCGCCGAGGCCGAGCTTTTTTGAACACACTTCCTGCAGCGTGCCCAGATCGAACGGCAATGGCGCGACTTCACGCATGCGCTCGGTGCGCAGCTTGATCACCCGGGCGCTGCTGGCGTTTTGCATTGCACTTGCGGCCTGTTGGGCGTGGGCCGGGTTGAGGCAGCGGTCCTGGTCGTCGCAGGTGTCGGGATCGGCCCGCCATTGCGCGGTGAATAACTGCCCGTCGTGCCTGAGCTGTACGTCTATGGCCCAGTAGGCCACGGGGATAAAGTCGCTGATGCTGCGATCACGATCGACCACCAGCCGCAGCGTAGGGGTCTGCACACGGCCCACTGGCAATACGCCTTGATAGCCCGACTGGCGGCCGAGCAGGGTAAACAGGCGGCTCATGTTCATGCCGATCAACCAGTCGGCCCGCGAGCGGCCGAGGGCCGAATGATAGAGGTTGAAGGTTTCGCTGCCGGGCTTGAGCGCAGCCAGGGCCTTGCGGATCGAGGCGTCGTCCAGGGCCGACAGCCACAGGCGCTGGATGGGGCCGCGGTAGCGGCAGTGCTCGACCAGTTCGCGGGCAATCATCTCGCCTTCGCGGTCGGCGTCGGTGGCGATGACCAGTTCTGTGGCTTCACCGAGCAGGCGCTTGACGGCCTTGAACTGGCTGGCGGTCTTGGGCTTGACGCGCATTTTCCATTTTTCCGGAATGATCGGCAGGTCAGCCAGAACCCAGCGCTTGTAGCGCTCATCGTAGGCGTCGGGCGGGGCGGTTTCGAGCAGGTGACCGATGCACCAGGTGACGGTGGCATTGGCGCCCACCCAGCAGCCATCACCGCGGCGGCTGGCACCGAGCACGGCGGCAATATCTTTGGCCTGGGAGGGTTTTTCACACAGAAACAGCCGCATCGCTCAACTCATTCACGCATCGCAGAAGATGCACAGCATGGGCAGAGACAGGCGCGAGAGCAAGTTTTTTTACTGTTGATATGTACAGGCTTTTGCAGGTACTGCAAAACCTGGGGGAGTTGGCTTGCCTGCGATGCAGGCGAGGGGGGCAGTCAGGCGTGCCGGGGGCATCCCTTCGCGAGCAAGCCCGCTCCCACAATGGAAGGCGGGCTTGCAACAGGACAGGGGATTATTGCGCGTTGTAGATCTGGTCGAACACGCCACCGTCGTTGAAGTACTTTTTCTGCACGTCGCGCCAGTCGCCGAAGGTTTTTTCAACCGACAGGAAGTCGACTTTCGGGAAGCGGTCGTTGTACTTGGCGAGAATTGCCTGGTCACGCGGGCGCAGGTAGTTTTTAGCAGCGATTTCCTGGCCTTCAGGCGACCACAGGTACTTGAGGTAGGCTTCGGCCGTGGCGCGGGTGCCTTTTTTGTCGACCACTTTGTCCACTACCGTCACAGGCGGCTCGGCTTCTGCCGATACGCTCGGGTAGATCACTTCGAACTGGTCGCGACCAAATTCACGGGCGATCATTTCCGCCTCGTTTTCGAACGTCACCAGCACATCGCCGATCTGATTGGTCATAAAGGTGGTGGTGGCTGCACGACCGCCGGTATCAAGCACTGGAGCCTGCTTGAACAACTTGGCCACAAAGTCCTTGGCCTTGGTTTCGTCACCGCCGTTTTTCAGTACATAGCCCCAGGCCGACAGGAAGGTGTAGCGGCCGTTACCCGAGGTTTTCGGGTTGGGTACGATGACCTGTACGCCGTCCTTGAGCAGGTCGGGCCAGTCTTTCAGAGCCTTGGGGTTGCCCTTGCGCACGATGAAAACGGTGGCCGAGGTAAACGGTGCGCTGTTGTCCGGCAGGCGGGTGACCCAGTTTTCCGGGACCAGATGGCCGTTGTCGGCCAGGGCATTGATGTCGGTGGCCATGTTCATGGTGATCACGTCCGCCGGCAAGCCATCGATGACCGAGCGGGCCTGTTTGCTGGAACCACCAAATGACATTTGTACGTTGAGCTTTTCGCCGTTGTGTTCTTGTGCCCAGTGCTTCTGGAAGGCTGCGTTGTAGTCTTTGTAGAAATCACGCATCACATCGTAGGACACGTTTAGCAGTGGCGGTGGGGTCGCTGCACTCGCGACACTGCCAAGGGCCAGGCCAGCGGCCAGAATTGAGGCACTAAAGAGTTTTTTCACTGCGCATTCCTTGTTATAGGGAGCAATAAGGGCAAATTGCCAGTAACTATAGCGACTGTCGCATAGTCCTTAAAAGATTAAAAAGTGCTGTGGTTATGCTTTTTTCGTAAAAAGAGCATTGCCGCACCGTGAACAAAAAGACGCCGATTGTTCGTGAGTGTTCTTTTTGCAGGTCGGGCAGTCGTGCTTGAGTTGCTCGCCACGCATGGCGTTGGCCAATTCGGCAGTGAAGATGCCGGTGGGCACGGCAATGATCGAGTAGCCGGTGATCATCACCATCGCCGAGATCACTTGCCCCAGTACGGTTTTGGGCACTATGTCACCAAAACCCACAGTCGTCAGGGTGACAATGGCCCAATAGATACTTACCGGAATACTGGTAAAGCCGTTTGCAGGTCCTTCGACCACATACATCAGACTGCCGAACACCGTAACCAGGGTGGAGACGCTGACCAGGAACACGATGATTTTTTGCTTGCTGCCGCGCAGCGCCGAGAGCAGATAGTTGGCCTGGCTCAGGTAGGGGCGCAGCTTGAGGATACGAAAAATCCGCAACATGCGAATGATGCGGATGATCAACAGGTACTGCGCGTCGCTGTAATAGATCGCCAGAATCCCCGGCACAATGGCCAGCAAATCCACCAGGCCGTAGAAGCTGAAGGCGTAACGCAGAGGTTTGGGCGAGCAATACAGACGCAGGCCATATTCCACGGCGAATACAAAGGTGAAACCCCACTCGATATAGGCCAGCAGTTTGGCGTAGTCGCGGTGAATGCTGTTGATGCTGTCGAGCACCACGACCACCAGACTGCACAGGATGATCAGCAGCAGGGCGGTGTCGAAACGCCGCCCCGCCGGGGTATCGGCCTGAAAGACCATCACATACAAGCGCTGGCGCCAGTCATTGTTATCCATGCAGGTTGCTCGATGCCCAAAGGTCAGAAGGTTCGAGTATTAACGCTCAATGCGCAACCTGCATTGTTCTTGTGCAGGGTGCAGGATGCGCACACTGGCGTGCACCAGCCAGCATCCGAGGATAAAGGGTGCGGTCAGAGGGGCGAGGCCCAGGGCAATAAAGCCCGGGGTGATCAGCAAGGTCACGATAATCCCCGCCACGGGCAGCCAGGGACGCCGTGCTTGCTGACTCAGGGCCAATGCGGCGAGTGCCGGGTTGTAGCCGGCCAGGCCGTCCAGTGCAGCCGCGCTGTCCTGTTGATACAAGGCAAACAGCATGCCGGCCAGTGAACCGGTGATGGCCCATAGTGCCGCGCGCCAGTTGCTCAGCCACAGGCCGATCACAATCAGCAACCCGGCCAGCGGGTGTGGCAGCAGCATGACCTGGGCAATGCCCTTGAATAGCCCCTGTGCCAGTGTGAGGCCATTGACGGCCTGGGTGTGGTCCATGGCTTGTGCAGGCGGGTTGGTCAGGTGCAGCAGGATCCAGCCAATACCCACAAACGGCGCGGTGTAGGCCAGCAGGCTTTGCCCGGGGGTGGCGCGCTTGAGCCACTGGTGCACGAGCATCGTACTCAGTCCGGCACTGGCAATGATCAGCAAGGGCAACAGGGCAGACCATTCAAGCTGGTGGCTTATCAGCAAGCCCAGCAAGACACCGCTGTAGCTGTACAGACCCGCCTGGCGTTCGGCCTTGGGATAGTCGCGCCGTTGCGCGGTGAGGAGCCCGGCAATACCGCCGAGCAAGGCGCCACCAAGCAGGGTGGGGGCACTGATCAGAATGGCCAGCAGGCACAGCACGCCGCACAGAGGATGACGCTGGAGGAAGATCTGGCCGAAACCGGCGCACAGGGCCGTCGCCCAGTCGGGGCAGGGGTTTGAACTCATGATTGTTACCTGGTAGTCGCAGCCGAGGCACGAAGGCTGCGAGCTCTTGATTGGCTCCCTGCATGATCAAGAACTCGCAGCCTTCGTGCCTCGGCAGCGACTACAAGTAGTGCGGTCTCCCCAAAAAGGGCAGACCGGTGGGCTTACTTGTCGCGAATCGAGAAGTTGGCCATGTGTTCCAGGCCCTTGATCAGCGCCGAGTGGTCCCAGTTGCTGCCACCGATAGCCGCGCAGGTGCTGAACACTTGCTGGGCATTGGCGGTGTTGGGCAGGTTGATCCCCAACTCACGGGCACCGGCCAGGGCCAGGTTGAGGTCTTTTTGATGCAGGCTGATACGGAAGCCCGGGTCAAAAGTGCCCTTGATCATGCGCTCGCCGTGCACTTCGAGGATTTTCGAGGAGGCAAAGCCACCCATCAGCGCTTCGCGAACCTTGGCCGGGTCAGCGCCGTTTTTCGCGGCAAATACCAGCGCTTCGGCCACGGCCTGGATATTCAGGGCGACGATGATCTGGTTGGCTACCTTGGCGGTTTGACCGTCGCCATTGCCGCCCACCAGGGTGATGTTCTTGCCCATGCTCTGCAGCAGCGGCAGGGCGCGGGCGAAGGTTTTTTCGTCACCGCCGACCATGATGCTCAGTGAGCCGGCCTTGGCGCCAACTTCACCGCCGGATACCGGCGCGTCGAGGTACTGAGCACCCTTGGCGTTGATTTTTTCGGCGAACGCTTTGGTGGCCGTAGGCGAGATCGAACTCATGTCGATCACCACCTTGTTCGGGCTCAGGCCCGCGGCGATGCCGTCTTCACGAAACAGCACATCCTCAACCTGAGGGGTATCCGGCACCATGACGATGATGAATTCGGCTTCCTGGGCCACTTCTCGCGGGCTGGCCAGGGCGATTGCGCCAGCGGCAACCAGATCGGCCGGTGCGGCACCGTGATGGGTCGACAGAAACAGGCTGTGCCCGGCCTTTTGCAGGTTGCTGGCCATGGGTGAGCCCATGATGCCCGTGCCGATAAATCCGATTTTAGCCATGACAAATCCTCTTGTTTTTCTTAGGGCGATTCAGAGTAGGTGGTCTGATGTGGGAGCGGGCTTGCTCGCGATGGGATCGCTCCCACAGAGTTACACCGCGTTATGGGTCTTGAGCCACGCCAGACCGGCCTCGGTGCTGGTCAGCGGCTTGTACTCACAGCCAACCCAACCCTGATAGCCGATGCGGTCCAGGTGATCGAACAAAAAGCGGTAGTTGATTTCGCCGGTGCCCGGTTCGTGGCGACCAGGGTTATCGGCCAGCTGGATATGGTTGATCTGCGGCAGATGAGTCTGCATGGTGCGGGCCAGGTCACCCTCCATGATTTGCATGTGGTAGATGTCGTATTGCAGGAACAGATTGCTGCTGCCGACCTTTTCCTGGATCGCCAGCGCCTGCTGGGTGTTGTTCAGGTAAAAGCCGGGGATGTCGAGGGTGTTGATCGACTCCATCACCAGCTTGATGCCGACTGCCTGCAGCTTGTCGGCGGCGTATTTGAGGTTGGCGACGAAGGTTTTTTCGACCGTGGCGTCGTCCACGCCCTGGGGGCGGATGCCGGCCAGGCAGTTGATCTGGTCGTTGCCCAGCACTTGCGCGTAAGCGATGGCCAGGTCGACCCCGGCGCGGAACTCTTCAACCCGGTCCGGCAGGCAGGCAATCCCGCGCTCGCCCTTGGCCCAGTCACCGGCCGGCAGGTTGAACAGCACCTGGGTCAGTTTATTGGCATCGAGCTGGGCCTTGATATCGGCCGAGTTGTAATCGTAAGGGAACAGGTATTCAACGCCATGAAAACCAGCGTTGGCGGCCGCTTGAAAACGGACAAGAAAATCCTGCTCGGTGAACAGCATGGACAGGTTGGCGGCAAAACGCGGCATGGTGAACTCCTGCTTTTTGTCCCCTCTCCTCGGGAGAGGGGGTGAGGGCTATAAATTAATCCAGCATCGAAATGGCGGTCGGTGCATCGTTACCCACCAGCGCCAGGTCTTCAAATTCATTTACGCCGTTGATTTCGGTGCCCATCGAGATATTAGTCACACGCTCCAGGATGATTTCCACCATCACCGGCACGCGGAATTCCTTGATTAGCTCCTGGGCCTTGCGCAGGGCAGGCTGGATTTCACTCGGTTCGAACACGCGCAAGGCCTTGCAACCCAGGCCTTGAACGACGGCCACGTGGTCAACGCCATAGCCGTTAAGCTCCGGTGCGTTGAGGTTGTCGAAAGCCAACTGCACGCAGTAGTCCATTTCAAACCCGCGCTGGGCCTGACGGATAAGCCCCAGGTAGGAGTTGTTAACCACCACGTGGATATAGGGCAGGTTGAACTGAGCGCCCACGGCCAGTTCTTCGATCATGAACTGGAAGTCGTAGTCGCCGGACAGTGCCACCACATTGCGATCAGGGTCGGCCTTGACCACCCCCAGCGCCGCCGGAATGGTCCAGCCCAGAGGGCCGGCCTGGCCGCAGTTGATCCAGTGGCGAGGTTTGTACACATGCAGGAATTGTGCGCCGGCAATCTGTGACAAACCGATGGTGCTGACATAGCAGGTGTCTTTGCCGAACACCTGGTTCATTTCTTCGTACACGCGTTGTGGCTTGACCGGCACGTTGTCGAAGTGGGTCTTGCGCTGCATCGTGGCCTTGCGCTGCTGGCAGTCCTGCAGCCAGGCGCTGCGGTTTTTCAGCTTGCCGGCAGCTTTCCATTCGCGGGCTACTTCAAGGAATACCTTGAGCGCGGCACCGGCGTCGGAAACGATGCCCAGATCCGGGTTGAATACCCGGCCGATCTGGGTCGGTTCGATATCCACGTGAATGAACTTGCGGCCTTCGGTGTACACATCCACCGAACCGGTATGGCGGTTGGCCCAGCGGTTGCCGATGCCCAATACCACATCGGACTTGAGCAGGGTGGCGTTGCCATAACGGTGCGAGGTTTGCAGGCCGACCATGCCCACCATCAGCGGGTGGTCATCGGCGATGGTGCCCCAGCCCATCAGGGTCGGAATCACCGGGATACCGGTCAGTTCGGCGAATTCCACCAGCAGGTCGCTGGCGTCGGCATTGATCACGCCGCCACCGCTGACCAGCAGCGGGCGTTCCGCCTGATCGAGCATGGTCAGGGCTTTTTCGGCTTGCAGCCGGTTTGCCGTTGGTTTGGCCAGTGGCAGCGGTTCATAGGCGTCAATGTCGAATTCGATTTCGGCCATCTGCACATCGAACGGCAGATCGATCAGCACCGGGCCAGGGCGCCCGGAGCGCATTTCGTAAAAGGCTTTCTGGAAGGCGTAAGGCACCTGGCCCGGCTCCATCACCGTGGTCGACCACTTGGTGACGGGCTTGACGATGGCGGTGATATCCACCGCCTGGAAGTCTTCTTTGTGCATCCGTGCCCGTGGGGCCTGGCCGGTGATGCACAGAATCGGGATCGAGTCGGCCGAGGCACTGTACAGGCCCGTCACCATATCGGTACCGGCAGGCCCCGAGGTGCCGATGCACACGCCGATATTGCCGGCCTTGGTGCGGGTATAGCCCTCGGCCATGTGCGAGGCGCCTTCGACGTGGCGAGCAAGGACGTGATCGATGCCACCGACCTTTTTCAGGGCCGAGTACAGCGGGTTGATGGCGGCGCCCGGGATACCGAATGCGGTATCGACACCTTCGCGACGCATCACCAGAACGGCGGCTTCGATTGCTCTCATTTTGCTCATTGTTTTGTGCCTCTTACGTTTTGTAATTGTATACAAGTGGCTGTTGAGCGAGTGTATTCATCCTCCGCTGTGCAGGTCAATGGCTTTTATCGATTCGATGGTTGATCACAAGCAAGCCTTGTATTCAGGCTTGTTCGCTGGGTTTTGTTTTTTTGATTGCTGAAAATTGTATACAAAATAGATTTGTATTGTGTTCTATTGGTGTTATTGAGTGCGCCTCGCGAGGTGCGCCGAAGGCTTTCCATAACAAGATAAGGATGGCAACCATGAGTGCTTTAACCTTGAAAGTCGCTTTAGAACTGACCGCTCAGGCCTTGAGCGTCGGGCGTCAGATCAGTGCTGCGCCGCTGACGGTAGTGGTGCTCGACAGTGGCGGGCATTTGCTGGCGTTGCAGCGCGAAGACGGCGCCAGCCTGCTGCGCCCCAGCATTGCGATTGGCAAAGCCTGGGGCGCGATTGCCTTAGGCAAGGGCTCGCGTCTGCTGGCACTGGACGCGCAACAGCGCCCGGCGTTCTTCGCGGCGCTTAATGGCATGGGGCAAAGTGACGTGGTGCCTGCGCCGGGTGGGGTATTGATTCGTGATGAGGCGGGGCAGGTAATCGGTGCTGTTGGTATCAGCGGCGATACGTCGGATATCGACGAGCAATGCGCGATCAGCGCGGTAGAAGCGCTGGGCCTGCGGGCGGATGCGGGGGTGGCGGTCTGATTTGGGCTGAGTGATTGACCGCCTTCGCGAGCAGGCTCGCTCCCACAGATTGTGCGCAGGGTGGGAGCGAGCCTGCTCGCGAAGGCATTGTTGAGACACATTCAGCTAAAAAACGCCCCGTCCTCATTGTTCTTTCAGGGCTAGCCTTTTCATTACTCATCTATGAAAAGGCAAAGGAATGCCGTCTTTAGCTGCTTCAAACCGCCTGCGTATCGGCCGCTGTTCCGAGCCAAATCGAATTTACCTGTTGAGCACCAACACGCTCTGCAGAGAGCCCATCTTTAAAGACTTTACCTTGGGACGATTAGTCGTCGCACAATTTCGCGCTGCCCAAGACCAGGGTTTTGCAGACTCGTTGGCCTGGGTCGTCATGCCAGATCACGTTCATTGGTTGATCGAATTACACCGTGGGACGCTCGGTGGCTTGATGCAACGAACCAAGTCTTTGAGTACCCAGGCTGTCAGGCGATCAACTGATCGCAAAATCAGCCTTTGGCAAAATGGCTTCCATGACCGGGCATTAAGGCGAGAAGAGGATCTGGTGAATGTTGCTCGTTATGTTGTCGCCAATCCGTTGCGGGCACGACTGGTCGAGAAGCTCGGTGACTATCCCCTGTGGGATGCAATCTGGGTTTGAAAGGGCTTCGCGAGCAGGCTCGCTCCCACAGATTGTGCGCAGGATGGGAGCGAGCCTGCTCGCGAAGGTCCCAGCGTGGTTTATCGGTCCGGTTCGCAGCCCTTCAGCACCAACCGGATAATGGTTTGGGTTGCCGCTTCGTAGTCGCTGTCTTCAAGCTTGGTCTTGCCGGTGATGGCCGAGATCTGCCAGTCGAAGTCGGCGTAGGTCTGGGTTGCCGCCCAGATGCTGAACATCAGGTGGTGCGGGTCGATGGCGGCAATCTGGCCGCGGTCGATCCAGGTCTGGATGCAGGCGATGTTGTGTTGGGCCTGGGCATTCAACAGCTCTACCTGTTTCTCACTCAAGTGCGGGGCGCCATGCATGATTTCGCTGGCGAATACTTTCGAGGCAAAGGGCAGGTCACGGGAAATCACGATTTTTGAGCGGATGTAATTGCTCAATACCGTATTCGGCTCGCCATCGGCGTTGAACGGCGTCGAAGCCCGCAGGATCGGGTCGATAATGCTTTCAAGCACCTCGCGATAGAGGTTTTCCTTGGATTTGAAGTAGTAGTAGACATTGGGCTTGGGCACGCCGGCCTTGGCCGCGATATCGCTGGTTTTGCTGGCGGCGAAACCCTTGTCAGCGAATTCTTCGCTGGCGGCACGCAAAATCAGTTCTTTGTTACGCTCGCGGATACTGCTCATAAACCCGATATGTCCTTGCCTGCTGGGGCGGTCGGGCATGGTAGCACCGGGCTTGCAAGTGGCTCAAGATTGCCGCTTTGCGCGCGGCACGCGCTATGCTTGTGTCCATTCCATCTCTCAGGACGTTTTTCTATGGCTGGCAGTAGCTTGCTGATGTTGCTCGATGATATCGCCGCCGTGCTCGATGACGTCGCTCTGATGACCAAAGTGGCCGCCAAAAAAACCGCCGGTGTGCTGGGCGATGACCTTGCGCTCAACGCCCAGCAGGTATCGGGCGTGCGTGCCGACCGGGAGTTGCCGGTGGTGTGGGCCGTGGCCAAGGGTTCGTTTCGCAACAAGGCGATTCTGGTACCGGCAGCGCTGGCCATCAGTGCCTTTGCGCCCTGGGCGGTGACGCCGCTGTTGATGGTGGGTGGGGCTTATCTGTGTTTCGAGGGTTTCGAAAAGGTCGCCCACAGTTTCACCCACAGCAAGGCCGATGCCCAGAGCCAGCGCCAGGCCTTGCAGGAGTCGCTGGCCGGTGCTGAAGTCGATCTGGCGGCGTTTGAAAAGGATAAGGTCAAGGGCGCCGTTCGTACGGACTTTATCCTGTCCGCCGAAATCATTGCCATCACCCTGGGCATCGTTTCCGACTCACCGCTGATGCAGCAGGTGGTGGTGTTGTCGGGTATCGCCATCGTGATGACAGTCGGGGTATATGGCGTGGTGGGTGGCATCGTCAAACTCGACGATGGTGGCCTGTACCTGAGCAAGAAGACCGGCGACGGCGCCTGGCCGCGGTTCCAGCGCAGCTTTGGCCGTGGTGTGTTGAGCGCAGCCCCGTACATGATGAAAAGTCTGACCGTGATCGGCACGGCGGCAATGTTCATGGTCGGCGGCGGTATCCTGACCCACGGTGTACCGCCGTTGCATCATTGGGTTGAAGGCGTTGCGCAAGGCAGCACGCAATGGCTGGGTGTGGTGTCGGTGATTGTGCCGACCCTGCTCAACGCCGTGGCCGGCATTATTGCCGGCGCGGTGGTGTTGGCCGTGGTGTCTGTCGCGAGCAAGGTCTGGCGGGCCATCAAGTCCTAGGCCGCGACGGCGCGGGGCAGGGTACTGTCCTGCAGCAATCGATAGCCCAGCACCGCGAACAGCAGCATGACGCCGCCGGCGGCCAGCGACACGCTAAAACCGGCCTGGGCGCCGTACGCGTCCACCACCCAGCCGCCGAGTACCGCACCGAGGGCCACGCCCATGCCCAGACCGGTGATCATCCAGGTCAGGCCTTCAGTCAGCTTGGCAGGTGGGACAATGTTTTCCACCAGGCCCATGGCGGTGATCAGGGTGGGGGCAAAAAACAGCCCGGCGATCAGCATGCCCACGGCCAGGGTGGCGATGCTGTCGGCCCACAGCAGCGGCACCATGGTGATGGAGGTGGCCAGGGCGCCGAGCACAAACAGCCTGGGCAGCGGCATGTTCAACTTGAGCATGCCGAACACCAGCCCGGCAGCGCACGATCCCAAGGCGTACATCGACAATACAATGCTTGCGGCAGCCGGTTGGCCCTGATGCTGGGCAAAGGCCACGCTAACCACATCCACCGTTCCCACAATCGTGCCCAGCCCAAGCAGGGCCAACAGCAAAACCACCACGGCGCCCTGGCGTAAAACTGTGCCCTGGTGCTCGCTGCTACGCGGGTGTACCGGTGGTTCGGTGCTGCGTTGCAGCACAAACACGCTGACGCCGATGGCCAGCAGGATGGCTGCCGCCAGTGGTCCGGCCTGGGGGAACAGCGCCACACTCAGGCCCACGGAAATCGGCGGGCCGATAATAAAGCTCACTTCATCGAGTACCGACTCGAACGAGAACGCCGTATGCAGTTTGGGCGAGCCGCGATACAGCTCGGTCCAGCGTGCCCGCACCATTGCCGACATGCTCGGCATGCAGCCCGACAGGGCGGCGAACACAAACAGCGTCCAGTCCGGCGCGCCAAAATGACTGCACAGCAGCAAGGCCAGCAAGGCGCTGACGCCAATGGCGGTGACACCGGGCAGGATGCGGCTCTGGCCGTAGCGGTCGACCCAGCGTGAAATCTGCGGAGCCAGCAGGGCTGTGGCCAGGGCAAAGGTGGCGGCTACGCCACCGGCCAGCCAATAGGAACCTTGCAGTTGCGCCAGCATGGTGATGATGCCGATGCCGACCATTGAGATCGGCATCCGCGCGATCAGGCCCGCACCGCTGAAAGCCTTGGTGCCGGGGGCGCTGAAAATCTCGCGATAGGGGTTGGCCATACAAGCTCCGGAACAGTGTTGGGGATTGCTTTCGTAGCAGCTGTCGAACGCAGCCTTGGGCAGCTGCTACGGGAATGTGTAAGTGCCGGTAATCACATACGCGGCGTATGTAGAAATATACGCATACACAGCGTATGTCAATTAACATACGTCGCGTATCCAAAAATAAAGGTGAAAGGCATGGCGCCCAAAGCGCGGTCGCAAATGATCGAAGAAACCCGTGGCAAGCTGCTTGAGGCGGCTCGCCTGGCATTCAGTACGGTGGGCTATGCCCGGACATCGATGGACGAATTGACGGCTTCGGTCGGGCTGACGCGTGGCGCGTTGTACCACCATTTTGGCGACAAGAAAGGCTTGTTCAAGGCCGTGGCCCAGCAGATCGATGCCGAGCTGGATGCGCAGCTGGCGCAGGTGTTTGAGCAGGCGGACAGCCATTGGCAAGGGTTTAAGGATCAGTGCCGGCTGTATCTGGAGATGGCCCTGCAAGTTGAGGTACAGCGCATTCTGTTGCGCGATGCGCCTTCGGTGCTGGGCTCGCAATATGTGCAGAACACCCAGTCGGTGTGCTGCCTGTCGATGGCGTCGATGCTGCAGGGGCTGATGGACACCGAGGTGATTCAACGCACCGATCCCGAGGCGCTGGCGCGTCTGATTCAGGGCGGGCTGATGGATGCGTCGTTCTGGATTGCCGAGGCCGACAACCCGCCGCAGCGTCTGGCCGCTGCGCTGGACAGCCTGGACCTGATGCTGCGCGGTTTGCTGCGGGTGCCTGAGCCGCGCTGACGCGGCCCGGGCCCGTGCATCAGAAGTGGTACTTGATCAGCAGGCTGGTGGTGTTCTGATTGGTCTTGAACGCGCCGCTGTCTTCGATGCCGTACTTGTTTTTCCAGTAGTCGTATTCCACACCGACATACAGTTGCTTGGCGCTCCAGCTCAGGGCCTTGCCCAGGTCATATTTAACCTGCGGGTTGAAGTGCAGGTTGGCGTGGTAGGTGCCGCGTGAGTTCTGGTCGTTGTCGACCACCCAGTCCATGTAGCCGTCGATCAGCACATCGGAGTTGCCCAGGGGCAGGGTGTAGGACCACACCGGGGTGATCTGCCACACACCTTTGCCGGCGCGGCTACCTTCCGGGAAGCGCTGGTAGAAGTTCAGCTGGAAGTAGTCAAAGCCCGGCACGTTCAGGTCGAAACCCGGACCGATCAGGTAGGCATCGGTATCGCCTTCGCCAAACTCGTAAGTCATGGCCAGCAGCACGTCTTTGATCGGGCCGAATTCAAACTTCTGGTCGAAGATCTTGCCGAACGACAAACGCGGGGTGAATTCACCGTAGTAGGTGTTCGGGCCGACGTTGCCGTCTTTCTTGCCGTTGTAAAAGATACGGTCAAGGAAGAAGAAGTTGTCACCGTACTTCCAGCTGTCAGCATGCTCGAAGGTCATGGTCTGCTGAATTTTTGGATTGACCTGGAAGTCCTTGCCGTACAAGTAAGTCAGGCTGTTGGTTTGCCATTGCAGCAGGTCGCCGGCGACTGCCGGAGCCCCGCCCAGCATGCTCCCCGCAAGCATCAGGCCGGTAAGTGTGCGCTTCATTCGGTTAGCTCCAAAATATAGAAAGTTGTGCAAGTAGTGCGAACGTGGCGCTCTGTTGTGGCGCCTTGGTTCATGGTTTTAAAAGTTGCCTTTACGGTCAGCTTCAGTGCTTTTAGCAAGTTCGGGGCCATACCTGTTTTATAGCCATGAATAAACCCTCGACTGCGCGTTGGCAGTTGAGTGCAGGGGGCGGCAGGCAGGCCGTAAACCTTTGATATAAAGGCAAAAGTTGGCTTTAAAGTCAGCTTTGAAAAACGTCGCGTTTAAGCGGGCGCGCAGGATACGGGCTCTGGCGCGTGCACTCAAGCGCTCTGTTAAAGCCCAGGGCGGGCAATAACAGAGCATGCACAGTCTAGAGCTTAGAAGTGGACTTTGATCAGGGCACTGGCGGTGTTCTGGTTGGTATCAAGACGGCTGCTGCTTTCGATGCCGTACTTGTCCTTCCAGTAGCTGTATTCAATCCCGACATAGAGCTGTTTTTCACCCAGGTTCAGGGCCTTGCCCAGGTCATATTTGATCTGTGGGTTGAAGTGCAGATTGGAGTGGTAGGTGCCGCGTGAGTTCTGGTCGTTGTCCACCACCCAGTCCATATATCCGTCGATCAACACGTTGGAGCGGCCCAGGGGGATGGTGTAGGAAAACGACGGAGTGATCTGCCAGACCCCGGTGCCAGGGCGTGGGCCCTCGGTATGGCGGCGATAGAAGTTGAGGGTGAAGTAGTTGAAGCCCGGTACCGCCAGATCAAAGCCCGGGCCGATCAGGTAGGCCTCGCTGTCGCCTTCGCCATATTCATAGGTCATGGCCAGCAGCACGTCCTTGATCGGGCCATATTCGAATTTGCGGTCGAAGATCTTGCCGAACGACAGGCGCGGGCTGAACTCGCCGTAATAGGTGTGCGGGCCTTTGTTGGGGTCTTCTTTGCCGTTGTAGAAAATCCGGTCGACAAACAGGAAGTTGTCGCCGTACTTCCATTTGTCCGCATGTTCGAAAGTGACGGTTTGCTGGATCGACGGGTTGATCGCGAAGTTCTTGCCGTACAGGTAGGTCAGGCTGTTGGTTTGCCATAAAAACAGGTCCCCGGCCATTGTCTGGCTGGCAGCCAAAAGTCCACCTGCGAGCGTGACGCCCCAGTGTTTGCACTTCATGGGTAACTCCCTTTTTTATTGTTTTTGTAAAGCGAGAGCCCCTCTCCCTAGCCCTCTCCCTTGGGGAGAGGGTTGGGGTGAGGGTCAGGGCTCAGTGCTGGTGCACATGCCCGCTCATGGCTGCGCGTTCGGAACCGCCCAGCACATTGAACATCAGGTTCAGGCACACCGCGCTGACAGCGGCCATGGCGATACCGCTGTGGGTGATGGGGTCCATCCACAGTGGCAGGTGGGCGAAAAACTCAGGACGCACCACCGGGATCAGGCCCATGCCGATGCTCACGGCCACCAGCAACTGATTGCGGCGGTCGGCGATGTCGGCTTCCTGGAGGATCTTGATCCCGGTTGCCGCGACCATGCCGAACATGGCAATGGCGGCGCCACCCAACACTGCAGGCGGAATCGAGGCCACCAGGTACGCCGCTTTCGGCAGCAGGCTGAGGGTGATCAGGAAGATACCGGCCATGATGGTTACCGAGCGGCAACGCACGCCGGTCATTTGCACCAGGCCAATGTTCTGGGCGAAGGAGGAGTGGGTGAAGGTGTTGAAAAAACCGGCGATAAAAGAAGCGCCTGCGTCACACAGCAAACCGCGACGCAGCATGCGCGGGGTGACTTCCTGATCGGTGATTTTGCCCAGCGCCAGGAACATCCCGGTGGACTCGACAAAAATAATCACCACCACCAGGCACATTGAAAGAATCGGTGCCAAATGAAACTCCGGCATGCCGAAGTGCAAGGGGGTGACAACCTGGAACCACGGCGTATTGTCCAGCCCGGAGAGGTCGACCATGCCGATGGCGCCTGACAGCACATAGCCCAGGGCCATGCCGATCAAGACCGACACATTGACCCAGAAGCCGCGCATAAAGCGGTTGATCAGCAGGATGGTGCCCAGCACCAGAGCCGCGATGGCCAGGTACACCGGCGAGCCGAATTGCGCCGCAGCACTGCCGCCACCGGCCCAGTTGACCGCAACGGGGAACAGCGACAGGCCGATCGAAGTGATGACAGTACCGGTGACCAGGGGAGGAAAGAAGCGCACCACCTTGGACATAAATGGCGCAATGATCATTCCGAAAAAGCCCGCGGCGATGGTCGCACCGAAGATCCCGGTCAAGCCGATACCCGGCATCCCGGCCATTGCCACCATGCTGCCAACGGCGGCAAAGCTGGCGCCCATCATGACCGGCATGCGAATACCCATGGGGCCGATACCCATCGACTGCACGATGGTAGCGACACCCGCCACCAGCAGGTCGGCGTTGATCAGAAACGCGATCTCTTCACGACTCAGGCCTGCAGCCTGTCCGATGATCAGCGGCACGGCCACGGCGCCGCCATACATCAGCAGCACATGCTGCAAACCGACCAGGATCAGTTGCAGCATGGGTAGCCGCGCCAGCGGGGGCGGGGCGGTCACGGCGGGTATGCGCGGTTCGGTTAAATCGGACATGCAACACCTCGGTCATTTTTATTGTTGTGAGCTAGTGGTGTGTTCTTGCGGCCGCAGCGGGGCTGCGACCGCAAAGGCGGTGCGTCAGTTGGTCCGTGCCCCTGCATTGATCCAGGCGCCGACCAGGTCGCGCTCCTGTTGCGTCATTTGCGTGATGTTGCCCAGCGGCATGATCGGCGTGACAACGGCCTGAGCCTGAATGCGCGGGGCCATCAGCTGGATCTGTTGCGCGGTGTCGAACATCACGCCTGCCGGAGCCGCACTGAACAACGGGCTGCTGGGGGTGGCGGAATGACAGACCGTGCAGCGCTCCTGGATCACCTTGTGGACTTGTTCAAAATCGACGGTGGCCACTGGCGCTGCCGCGGGTGCCTGTGCCGGTGCCGCTGGCGGAGCATCTGCAGCCTTGACGCCGCCCAGGGCGGTTTCCGGCAGCGGTTGGTACTTGATCACCTTGGCGGTTTCTGGCGCTGTCGACACAGGCTTTGGACCGGTAACGTAAGCCAGGCAAATCATGCCCAGGGCTGCGACCGGCAGGGTCCAGGCATATTTGTGGCTGTCGTGGCGGGTGTTGAAGTAGTGACGTACCAGCACTGCCAGCACCGCAATCCCGGCCAGGATCAACCAGTTGTACTGGCTGCCATAGGTGCTCGGGAAGTGGTTGCTGATCATGATGAACAGCACCGGCAAGGTGAAGTAGTTGTTGTGTCGCGAACGCAGCAGGCCTTTGGCCGGCAGTGCCGGGTCAGGGCTGCGGCCTTCCTTGATCGCGGCTACCAGGGCACGTTGTGCCGGCATGATGGTGCGGAATACGTTCCCGACCATGATGGTGCCGATAATGGCGCCCACGTGCAGGTAGGCACCGCGCCCGCTGAACACTTTGCTCAGGCCGAACGCTGCTGCAACCAGCAGCACAAACAGGACGAAACCGAGCAACGCCGGGCGTTTGCCCAGGGCGGAGTCGCACAGAAAGTCGTAAACGAACCAGCCGGCAATCAGCGAGCCGATACCGATGGCAACCGCTTCAGGGCCGCTCATGCTGCTGCCTGGAGCAATCAGGTACAGCGCGGGGTTGAAGTAGAACACCAGACAGAGCAGGGCGATGCCCGACATCCAGGTGAAATAGGCTTCCCATTTAAACCAGTGCAGGTTTTCCGGCATGGTGGGTGGGGCCAGTTTGTATTTTTCGAGGTGGTAAATACCGCCGCCGTGAATCGCCCATAGATCGCCAGCAAGGCCATCCTTGGGGTTGGCCCGGTTAAGGTTGTTCTCCAGCCAGACGAAATAAAACGACGCGCCAATCCAGGCCACACCGGTAATCATATGAATCCAGCGCACGCTCAGATTCAGCCATTCCATTAGATGTGCTTCCACAGTCTTTACCTCTTGCCCGTCACTCTTTTGTGAGTGTTGGACCTTCTCTTATTGGTGGGGGGCGAGGAACAGCAACTGATCCTCTTTAAAGAAATGCTCATCGCAGTTATTACCGCTGCCACTGCGATCAACCACCAGGAAGTCATCCCGCTTT
Organism: Pseudomonas bubulae; assembly: GCF_037023725.1. NCBI lineage: Bacteria > Pseudomonadati > Pseudomonadota > Gammaproteobacteria > Pseudomonadales > Pseudomonadaceae > Pseudomonas > Pseudomonas bubulae. The sequence goes on along the minus strand of NZ_CP146077.1, from coordinate 3,980,613 downwards.
TCGATCGTCAGCACCGGGTGGTGCCAGACGCCGCGATGGTAATTGATGCCCTGCCTGCCATTACTGACAAAGGCGCGGACCAGGTCCGATACAGGTTCATCGCCAACGGGCGCGACCACGATCAGAAAGGGGTTGCCGAGCAGCGGTATAAAAGCCTGGCTGCCCAGCGGATGGCGCTCCAGCATGCGTACGGTAAATGGCATGTCCTGCGCCTCGGCGCGGAAAATGCTGATGATCGCCTTGTCCTCTGGCGTAGCCGTTTCGACCTCGGCCAGACGGTGAAAGCGCATGGTCGAACCGTTATTGATCATGAAGTGGTCGCTGCCATCGGTTTCAATCACGTCACCGAAAGGGGCGAAGGCTTCTTTGGTCAGAGGTTCAATCATCAATGTGCGCATGGTGGTCTTCTTATTCGGGTTTCTGTGGTGTCAGTTTTGTCGCTATCGCGGGTAACCCCGCTCCCACAGAATGAATACATTTCAAATGTGGGAGCGAACTTGCCCGCGCTGGGTGCAGCGCTTATTTGGCGACTTTGCCCAATACGCGGATGCGGCTTACACCACCATCCGGGAACAGGTTGAGGCGAATGTGGGTGATCGGGCCGAGGTTTTTCAGTTGCTCGCTGTAGGTGTGTTCAGCGTGCATTTCCATTTTTTGGCTCGGCAGCAGTTCACGCCAGAACAGCGACTGGGTTTCGATCTGGCTGTCGGTACCGCCCTTGACGTACGCGCCCTGGATCGAGCAGCTGTCCGGGTAGTTGCCCTTGAAGTGCAGGGTGTCGACGATGATTTTTTCGATCTCGCCCGGGTGGCCCAGCGCGACGATGACCCAGTCATTGCCCGGGGTACGACGACGTGCGGTTTCCCAGCCATCGCCCATATTGATGCCGCGGCCAGGGTTGAGGATGTTGCTCATGCGTCCGAAGTGTTCGTCGGAGCAGGCGAGGGCGCGGCCACCGTTGAGAGCTGCGGCCAGATCGACCTGCTCGTTGTCGCCTACTGCCGACCAGTCACGGAACGGCACGCCGTACACGCGCAGACGCGCTACGCCGCCATCCGGGAAAATGTTGAAGCGCAGGTGGCTGAAGGCCTGGTCATTGTTGATTTCGTGGTAGTGATGGCTGTTGCCCTGCAGCTCGACGGCCGACAGTACTTCCACCCACTGGGTGTTTTCATTCGGTTCGCCCGAGGCCAGGAAGCAGGCTTCCAGCGAGGCCGATGGTGGAAAGTTGCCGGTGAAGAATGAAGTGTCGATGTCCACACCCTTGATCGAGCCCGGAACGCCAAGACGGATGACGGCACTGTCATAGCCTTCGAAGCGCTTGCGGCGGGACTCCCAGCCGTCCATCCACTTGCCGTTGTCATCGAAAACGCCCTCCTTCCATACGGCCGGGGTCGGCTGGAACATGCGGTTGGCGTCGGCAAACCAGTCATCGGTTACCGAAACGATTTTGGTGCCCAGGCGGGCATCGGCCAGGTTGACGAACTTCTCGAAAGGTACGGCGTAAGCTTTCATTCTTCTTGTCTGCCTTTAAATGAGTGGCTGGAGATGCGTCATCGGCGGGTGCCGGTTCGGCTTAGAGCTGGAGTAATCGGAACAGGGCGATCTTGTTGATTTCTGCCAACGCGCACTTGAACTCGACGTCTGCCGGGTTATGGATGCGGGTTTCGAACGCGGCGAGGATCTGGTGCCGGTCGCTGCCTTTTACCGCCATGATGAAGGGAAACTTGAACTTGGCTTTGTAGGCCTCGTTCAGCTCGGTGAAGCGTTGAAACTCTTCGGCCGTGCATTGGTGAATACCGGCGCCAGCCTGTTCATTGGTGCTGGCTTCGGTCAGTTGGCCCTGGACGGCTGCTTTGCCGGCCAGGTCAGGGTGAGCGTTGATCAATGCCAGCTGGCTGGCGTGATCGGCGCTCAACAAAATGTCACTCATGCGCTGGTGCAGGGTTTCGATCTGGTCGACGCTGCTGTCCAGGCCCAGGTCGTAGGCCTTTTCGGCAACCCAGGGCGAGTGTTCGTAGATATCGGCAAAAGCCGCCACGAAGGCTTCACGGCTCAGTTGTGAAGGCTTGAGGGTCTTGAAGGCGCTCATTTGGCGGTCTCGGCAACAAAAGGGTGGGTGGCGTGCCAGTGGCGGGCAATGTCCACGCGGCGGGTGAACCAGACCTGTTCGTGGCCCTTGGCGTACTCAATGAAACGCTTGAGGGCGGCCAGGCGCGCAGGGCGGCCAATGAGGCGGCAATGCAGGCCGATGGAAAGCATCTTCGGCGACTCTGCGCCTTCGGCGTACAGCACATCGAAAGCATCCTTGAGGTACTGGAAAAATTGCTCGCCGGTGTTGAAGCCCTGCACCTGGGTAAAGCGCATGTCATTGGTATCCAGGGTATAGGGGATCACCAGATGCGGTTTGCCGGTGGGATTGTTGGGTTCCCAGTAGGGCAGGTCGTCGTCATAGGTATCGCAGTCGTACAAAAAGCCGCCTTCTTCCATCACCAGGCGCCGGGTGTTGGGACCGGTGCGGCCGGTGTACCAGCCCAGCGGGCGTTCGCCGCTGATTTCGGTGAGGATGCGGATGGCTTCGAGCATGTGTTCACGCTCTTGCGCTTCATCCATGTACTGGTAGTCGATCCAGCGATAACCGTGGCTGCAGATCTCGTGCCCGGCCTCGACCATGGCGCGGATCACATCCGGATGGCGCTGGGCGGCCATTGCCACGGCAAACACCGTGAGCGGAATATCGAACTCGCGAAACAGCTTGAGGATGCGCCACACGCCTGCACGGCTGCCGTACTCATACAGCGACTCCATGCTCATGTTGCGCTCGCCCTGCAATGGTTGGGCTGAGACCATTTCCGACAGAAAGGCTTCAGACTCCTTGTCACCGTGCAGGATGTTGCGCTCGCCGCCTTCTTCGTAATTGAGAACAAAAGACAGGGCGATGCGGGCGTTGCCCGGCCAATGCGGATGTGGAGGGTTTGGACCGTAACCAATCAGGTCGCGTGGGTAGTCAGCGCTCACTGCAGTCTTCCTTATTGTTCGTGGTAACAGTCGATTGGCCAGACCTGGCGTCACTGCGATGAGCTGATTGTATACAACTTTACATTTTATTTGTAACCCTGATTTTTGCTATTTCTACCACGATTTGTACAGAAAGAGTACTTGCAAGAAACCTGCCTGATTGGTCAGTTTATGGGCGAAAGGTCTCTAAGGACTGCGGCTTTGACGATTAATGCCGTGCAGGCCCCGTAGCTTCGGGGGATGCGCAGATTGTCATTTTTAATTGTGTACAATTTTTTTGATAAATGTCTTAATCGTTTCTTCGCCGAGCCTTTTGGTGCGCCAAAAGAGGGCGGCAGCCGTTTTTTTCACGACTCGGGAGGTCGCACAATCAATGGGACGTTTGACTACGCACGTTTTGGATGCCGCACACGGCTGCCCGGGCAGCTCGATCAAGGTCGAGCTGTATCGGGTTGAAGGTTCGGGGCTGGAGTTGGTCGCTACAGCCCTGACCAACAGCGATGGCCGTTGCGACGCGCCGTTGCTGGAGGGGGAGGCTTACCGTTCCGGGGTTTACCAGGTGCAGTTCAGTGCCGGTGATTACTACCGCGCACGGGGTGTGAAATTGCCGGAGCCGGCGTTTCTGGATGTGGTGGTACTGCGTTTCGGGATCAGCGCCGAGCAGGATCACTACCATGTACCGCTACTGATTTCGCCGTACAGCTACTCGACCTATCGCGGTAGCTAATCGTTTTCGATCTGCGCATGTGGTTATTTGCCCGCTCACACTGCGGGCTTTTTTTTGCCTGTCTAAATGCCATGTCCGTAGCAGCTGCCGAAGCAACGAGGCTGCGTTCGGCGGCGTAGCCGTCGTAGAACCTGAATCCGCTGTCCATCAGATAAATCGCGAACTCAGGTCTTACGATTGCTTCGCAATCGAACGCAGCCTCGTTCCTTCGGCAGCTGCTACGGGCTTGTGTGCAATCAGCGGCTCAACAACGACGCCGTGCCTGCCACGCTGAACAGCCCGGCACTGACCCGGTTGAACCAGCTCTGGCCCTTGCCGCTGCGCAGGTACCCCGCGGCACCGTGGGCACCCAGGCCGTAGGCCAGCTTGCACAGCAGGTCGAGCACGGTCCAGGTGGCGATCATCACCAGTAACTGGTTGAGGAACGGTAGATCGGGGTTGAGAAACTGCGGCAAAAAGGCAGCAAAGAACAGAATGTCCTTAGGATTGCTGGCCCCCAGCACGAACGCGCGCCCAAACAGGGCGCTAAAGCGCGGTATTGGTGCGGCTTCGGGCACATTGGTGACGGTGGCCGGCTGACGCGATTGTTTCCAGCTTTGCCAGGCCAGGTAAAACAGGTACAGCGCGCCCACGATCTTCAGGGCGCTGAAGAGTTTTTCCGAGGCCAGCAGCAAGGCGCCCAAACCCAGTGCCGAAGCGCTGAGCAGGCAGATCGAGGCAAATACACCTCCCAGAAAAGCCGGGTACGAACGGCGCAAGCCGTAGTTCAAACTGTTGCTGATCATCAATAACGACAGCGGCCCTGGAATCAGGATTACCACCAATGCCGCGCTGCTGAACAGCAGCCAGGTTTCCAGACTCATCACTTCCTCCCAAACAACAAAGGCCCCGCGTCATTGCGGGGCCGATTGATACCGCCCGGTTTACAGGAAAATAAACTTGGCGATGAAAATAGCGCAGAGCACCCACAGGCTGACGGAAATTTCCCGGTATTTGCCGGTGCCTGCCTTGAGTGCGACAAAGCTGATAAAGCCCAGGGCTATCCCGTCGGCGACCGAGAAGGTCAAAGGCATCATGATCACGGTCACTATGGCCGGGATGCAGTCAGTGGGTTCGTCCCAGTTGATGTGCTGCATGCCGCCCATCATCAGCATGGCCACATAAATCAGAGCGCCTGCCGTGGCGTAAGCGGGGATCATGCCAGCCAGAGGGGCAAAGAACATGGCGGCCACAAACAACACGCCCACGGTGACGGCAGTAAGCCCGGTACGCCCGCCTGCCGCAACGCCTGCGGCGCTTTCCACGTAGCTGGTCACGGGTGGCACGCCGACCACGGCACCGAACACGCTGGAGGCGCTGTCGGCCTTGAGGGCCCGGGACAGGTTTTCGATCCTGCCATCGGCCTTCACCAGCCCGGCACGCTGGGCCACGCCCATCAGGGTGCCGGCCGTATCGAACATGTGTACAAACAGAAAGGCCAGCACCACGCTGATCATGCTGATGTTGAAAACGCCCTTGAGGTCCATGGCCATCCAGGTCGGTGCAAGGCTTGGCGGTGCCGACATGATGCCGTTGTAATGCACCAGGTCCAGGCCCCAGCCGGCGAGGGTCACGGCGATAATGCTGATCAGGATGGCGCCGAAGACGCGGTGATAGCTCAGAATCGCAATCATCAAAAAGCACACCGCTGCCAGCAGCGGGGCAGGATCGCGCAATGAACCGAGCTTGATCAGGGTGGCCGGGCTGTCGACGATAATGCCCGAGGTTTTCAGGCCGATAATCCCCAGGAACAACCCCACCCCGGCACCCATCGCGTACCGCAAGCTGACGGGAATGCTGTTGAGCAGCCATTCACGCACCCGCGACAGGGTCAGAATCAGGAACAGCACACCGGAGACAAACACGGCACCCAATGCTGTTTCCCAGCTGTAACCCATGGTTCCGACCACGGTGTAAGTAAAAAACGCATTCAGTCCCATACCTGGCGCCAGGCCTACTGGCCAGTTGGCGTAAAGCCCCATCAACAGGCTGCCGAGAGCGGCGGCAATGCAGGTGGCGACGAAGGCTGCACCATGATCGATCCCAGCATCGGCCATGATGTTGGGGTTGACGAAGATGATGTAGGCCATGGTGATGAAGGTGGTCAGCCCGGCAATCAGCTCGGTTTTGACCGTGGTGCCATGCAGTGACAGTTTGAACAGGCGTTCCAGCCAGCTGCGGGCGGCGGGCGTGGCAAGTTCGACAACGGGTATTTCTGACTTTTGGCTGTCCACGGTGATTTCCTCAGGCTTTTATTATTTTTAAGGGCACTGGGTGTGGCGGGAGATGTTTTTCTGACTTTCGGGTCAGAAACGCAGGCGAAGTGAATTATGCTTTTGTATACAAAAAAAGCAAATAATGTTTTTCAGATTGTGATCAGAAAGTGATGGGTGGGTGTCTGTTTTCTGTGGGAGCGAGTTTGCTCGCGATTGGATCGCTGCGGTACAACTGGAGTACTGCGGCGCCTGCATCGCGGGCAAGCCCGCTCACAGAACAAGCCACCTTCCACAGGAACCCTGCTCTAGAGCTGGCGGCTTTGTCCCAGGGCATGATTGACCGCCAGCCAGCCATTCACCGCGTCTTCACCTGCCTGAGCAAATACCCTTTGCAGCAGCTTGACCTGTTCGCGGCGCAGGCTCTTTTCGAAGGCCACACCGTCGGCAGTCAGTTCCAGCAGGCGTTTGCGCTTGTCGGTCTCGGGCGCGACGCTGCGCACCAGGGCCATCTCGATCAACTGGCGTAATGGCGTATTCAGGGCCTGCTTGCTCACGCCCAGTAAGGTCAGCAGTTCCTTGACGCTGACACCGGGGTGGTGGGCGATAAAAAAAACAATACGCTGATGCACCCGACTCAGCCCACGACGTGCCAGCATTTCATCCGCTTTGGCGGTAAATGCTTGATAGCCAAAGAAGAAGGCTTCCATGGCGGCGCGCTGAGTGGTCGGATTTTTAAGGTCAAGCATATTGACGTATCTAGGGTTCGCGGCGTAGTTTCGGTCAAACAGTTTGACTTATTTCCAATTACTTCCGCTACCGGTGATCTGTATGGCCTTCTCCGAACGTGTTTCCCGCCTGAAAAGCTCCTTGATTCGTGAAATTCTGGCTGCGGCCCAACGTCCGGAAGTCATGTCTTTCGCTGGCGGGCTACCGGCCGAGGCCATGCTGCCCAAGGTCGACTGGACCGATATGCCTGCCTCGATGGGTCAGTACGGCATGAGCGAAGGTGAGCCGGCACTGCGTGAAGTACTGGCTGCAGAGGCTCGCGCACTGGGGGTTGATTGCGATGCCAGCCAGGTGATGGTGTTGAGCGGTTCGCAGCAGGCGCTGGATCTGGCAGCCAAGCTGTATATCGACAAGGGCACCGAAATCATGCTCGAAGCACCGACCTACCTGGCGGCGCTGCAAATCTTCCAATTGTTCGGCGCCGAATGCCTGACGTTCCCGCTGCAAGCTGATGGCCCTGATCTGGCTGCGTTGCGCGTGCAGCTGGAAAAACACAGCCCGGCGTTCATCTACCTGATCCCGACGTTCCAGAATCCGTCTGCTGTGCGTTACAGCGAAACCAAGCGCGACGCGGTTGCTGCCTTGCTCGACGAGTTCGGCGTGACCCTGATCGAAGACGAGCCTTACCGCGAGCTGAACTTCGACGGTGGCAGCGCCACACCGATCGTCAGCCGCCTGAAAAAAGCCAGCTGGATCTATACCGGCACGGTGTCCAAGACCCTGTTGCCGGGCCTGCGTGTTGGCTTCCTGATTGCCAGCCCCGACCTGTACCCGCACTTGCTGCGCCTCAAGCAATCGGCTGACCTGCACACCAACCGCGTTGGCCAGTGGCAAGCCTTGCAGTGGATCGGCACCGAGAAAATGAGTAATCACCTGGCCGAGCTGCGTGATTTCTACCGCGTGCGCCGTGACGGTTTTCAGCTGGCGCTGGAAGAGCATTTCTCGGATCTGGCTGACTGGCATGTGCCACAGGGCGGTTTGTTCTTCTGGCTGACCCTCAAGCAACCGTTCGATACCCGCACTTTGCTCAAGCCTGCGCTGGAACAGAACGTGGCCTTTATGCCTGGCGAGCCGTTCTTCGCCAACCCGGACCAGAACGTGGGCAGCCTGCGCCTGAACTTCAGCCACATCGATCCGGCACGTCTGCATGAGGGCCTCAAGCGTCTGGCCAACGTGATTCGTCAGGCCCAGGCTGCCCAGGCGGCCTGAAGGAGGCGCAATGCTCAAGGTTTATGGCGATTACAACTCGGGCAACTGCTACAAGATCAAGCTGATGCTGCATTTGCTGGGGCTTGAGTATCAGTGGTTTGCCGTGGACATTCTCAAGGGTGAAACCGAGACCCCGGAGTTTCTGGCGAAAAACCCCAACGGCAAAGTGCCGGTGCTGGAGCTGGAAGACGGTACGTGCCTGTGGGAGTCCAACGCGATTCTCAACTACCTGGCCGACGGCAGCGAGTTTTTGCCGACCGAACCGCGTTTGCGCACGCAAGTGCTGCAATGGCAGTTTTTCGAGCAGTACAGTCATGAGCCTTATATTGCGGTGGCGCGCTTTATCCAGTTTTACCTGGGGCTACCCGAAGAGCGCCTTGAGGAATACCGCAAGCTGCAAAAGCGTGGCTACAAGGCGCTGGACGTGATGGAGCAACAGCTCACGCGCACGCCGTATCTGGTGGGTGAGCAATACTCGATCGCCGACGTGACGCTGTATGCCTATACCCATGTGGCCCATCAGGGCGGGTTTGACCTGAGCGGCTACCCGGGTATTCAGGCCTGGCTGGCGCGGGTGGCCAGCCATCCGCGGCATGTGGGAATGCTCGATTGAGCAAATCGCCCCTTTAAAAAAACCGGCCAAGTGCCGGTTTTTTTTGTGCGCACATTCTGTAGCCGCTGACGAGGTCTGAAGGAAACTTCAACTGTGGGAGCGAGCCTGCTCGCGAAGGTCGTTCGCGAGCAGGCTCGCTCCCACAGAGAGGGTAGACCGGGGGATGGCCTTAAACGTTGGCAAAGCGCTGGTTCAGGTAGTCAATGATCACCTTGGACTCATACATCCAGGTGGTTTTGCCGCCTTCTTCGATGCGCAGGCAAGGCACTTTGATCTTGCCCCCTTGCTCCAGCAGGGTCTGGCGATCCTGCTCGTTGTTCTTCGCGTCACGCAGGGCCACTGGCACATTCAGGCGGCGCAGGGTGCGGCGCGTTTTTACACAGAAAGGGCAGGCGTGGAACTGAAACAGGGTCAGGCCCTTGGCAGCCTGGTCGACCTGCGCCTGAGCGGCGGCAGGGCGCTGCTTTTTGCTTGGACGTGTCACGAAATCGCCAGCGATGATGAGCTGACCCAGGCCTACGCGAAGCGCTTTGATAAACACAGTAAAAGCCTCATGGGCAAATTAAGAAGGGACGCAGCTTACCTGAAATTGTGCAGGCGAAAAAAAACCGGCGATAAACGCCGGTTTTTTCTGTGCCGCAGTTACTTGATCAGGCTGAGAAACTCGCTGCGCGTGGCGGCGTTTTCGCGGAACTCACCCAGCATCACCGAAGTGATCATCGACGAGTTCTGCTTCTCGACACCGCGCATCATCATGCACATGTGCTTGGCCTCGATCACAACGGCCACGCCCAGGGCGCCGGTGACTTGCATCACGGCGTCGGCGATCTGGCGACTGAGATTTTCCTGGATCTGCAGGCGACGGGCATACATATCGACAATACGCGCCACTTTCGACAGGCCCAGCACTTTGCCGCTCGGAATGTAGGCAACATGGGCCTTGCCGATAAACGGCAGCAGGTGGTGTTCGCACAGCGAGTACAACTCGATGTCCTTGACCAGCACCATTTCGCTGTTGTCTGAGCTGAACAAGGCACCGTTGGTGACTTCTTCCAGGGTTTGTTCATAGCCGCGGCAAAGGTACTGCATGGCCTTGGCGGCACGCTTTGGCGTATCCAGCAGGCCTTCACGGGAAACGTCTTCGCCGAGTTGACCGAGGATCGCGGTGTAGTTTTGTTCCAGGGACATTAATCTACCTGTGGGTTTTTTCGCAAAGAGTAAGGGTACGGGGGCTGACACGACGCTGCAAGCGTGATGACACGCTGTTACTCGTCACGCCCCTCCATCATGGTGCGCTTGAGCATCACATAGACCGCGCCGGCTCCGCCATGCCTGGCCTGGCAGGAGCAGAAGCCCAGTACCTGTGAGTGCTGGCGCAGCCAGGTATTGACGTGGCTTTTGATCATCGGGCGCTTGCCGTCCAGACGCACGGCCTTGCCGTGGGTAACGCGCACGCAACGTACTTCAAGGCGCACGGCTTCACCGAGGAATTCCCAAAGGGTTTCGCGGGCCTTTTCAACGGTCATGCCGTGCAGGTCAAGGCTGCCTTCAAAGGCGATCTGCCCCAGCTTGAGCTTGCGCATCTGGCTTTCCTGCACGCCGTCACGGGCCCAGCTCAGCTGGTCCTCGGGGCCAACATCAATCACAAACTGGTCTGACAGGCCGTCGATGATGGTCGCGTTGGTGCGCACAATGGCGTTCTGGCGCAACTTGGCCAGCTGCGCACGGTCAGCCTTGGGTTTGCCGGTGTCGGCACGATCATGCTTGATCGGTTTGACACCGCGAATCTCGTTTTTGAACAGGGAAAAATCGTCGTCTTGCATGTCAGCCTCCGCGAAGGGCTGCCAGTTTACCCAAGTCGACGACAATCGGGCGGCGGATATGCGTCAGTCGTGTTTTTTCATCAGGTGCGGGGCCATGTTCAGGCCAAATGGCTTGCGCATCAGGCGCCGGCGTCGACGCCACATCCATACCCCCAGCCAGCACACCAACAGGCCGGACACCAACACCAGTGTTGCACCTGCGGGGCTGGCATTGAGCTCGCCCAGTGCCGTTGGATGGCCAATCAGGCTGGCGGCACCCGCCAACAGCAACAGCATGCCAAGCAGTGCCAGCAGCGCTGCAAACATCAGTACCAGGCGCGAGCGCCAGTCGCGATGAGCCTTGGGGCGCAAACGCCGAGCATCAAAACCATCGGAGATCTTCATTCCGATCTTTCCTTAAAGGGTATCGGCCCTTCGACAGGGACTTCGTCAGGTTGTTCCTGAGTGTAGTGAAATAGGAAAGCGCCCGCAGGCTGGAGCTGGTCCGGGATGGGCGGTTGCAGGGGCCGCCCGTCAACGTCCGGTTCAGATCAAATCAGGTTTTGGGTCAACGTCAGGGTGGCAAAGTTGTCGTTCATGATGGCCATTTCGGCTTTTTGCACTTGCTCGGCGCTGATAATGCCGTCCGCGGTCGGTAGGTCGCGGGTGGCGCAGGCGTCTTCCACCAGGGTGCAGCGCAAGCCGTAGTCCTTGGCCGCACGCACGGTAGTGCTGACGCTGGAGTGGCTCATGAAGCCGCAGACGATCACATCCAGCGAGCCGAGGTTATCCAGGGCCTTTTGCAGCCCGGTGTCGTTGAATGCGTTGGGCATGCGCTTCTCGATAATCTGCTCATCACCCTGTGGTTCCAGGCCCTTGATGAAGGCGCCACGCTCGCCCTGAGGGTCGAACATACCGCCAACGGTGCCCAGGTGACGGATATGGATGACCGGGCGCTTTGCCTTGCGGGCAGCTTCAAGCAGACGGGCAATGTTGGCGGTGGCCGCGTCCATGCCGGAAAGGGCCAATGGCCCGCTCAAGTACTCATTTTGCGCATCGATGATCAGCAGGCTGGCGTTGCTCAGATTGGCTGCGGCATAGCCACGTCCTGTGAGTTGAAACATCGTCTTTAAAGCGGGCATTCGGGGGCTCCTTTGAATGGGGCTTTTGCGACATTCTCCACTGGCGGAGCGTTTATGTGAATGACTAGTCGTGCAGGCCTTGTGGTTGCTGGCCTGTAGCGATGTCAAGCAAATATGTTGTAGCCATAAAATGTACAAAATGGAGCGATTTCAGTTTTTTATTGTACACGGTCTTACTTTTTGAAACGCCGTCACGTGTAGTCGTCCGGCCACCTTTGGCGCGTCGGAGTTTGGCTGTTAGAATCGCCAATCGATTTTGAGGAGTAAGACCATTGATCACTTCCCGCCTGCGCACTCTGCGCGACCATATTCGCTGGGCCGTTAGCCACTTTCATGGGGAAGAGTTGTTCTTTGGTCATGGTACCGACAATGCCTGGGACGAAGCCCGTCAATTGGTGTTGGGTGCGCTGAACCTGCCGTGGGAAATTGCCGATAGTTATCTCGACTGCCGCCTTGAAGACGATGAGCTGGTGAACCTGCAACATCTGCTCAAGCGCCGTATCGAAGAGCGCGTGCCCACGGCCTATCTGTTGGGTGAGGCCTGGTTCTGCGGCATGTCGTTTATCGTCGATGAGCGCGTGCTGATCCCGCGCTCGCCGATCGGTGAGCTGATTGAAAAGCGTTTTGAACCGTGGCTGGGTGCTGAACCTGCACGCATTCTTGACCTGTGTACCGGTTCGGGCTGTATCGGCATCGCCTGTGCCTACGAGTTCCAGAACGCCGAAGTGGTACTGGCTGACCTGTCCTTTGAGGCCCTTGAAGTGGCCAACCAGAACATCGAGCGCCACGGTGTCGACGCACGGGTTTACACCGTGCAGGGCGACGGCTTTGATGGCTTGCCGGGGCAGCGTTTCGACCTGATTGTGTCCAACCCGCCGTATGTGGATGCCGAAGATTTCGCCGACATGCCGGCCGAGTATCAGCACGAGCCGGAATTGGGGCTGGCCTGCGGTGACGACGGCCTGAACCTGGTACGCCGGATGCTGGCCGAAGCGGCTGATCATCTGACCGAAAAAGGCTTGCTGATCGTTGAGGTAGGCAACAGCCAGATACACGTTGAGTCGCTGTACCCGGAAGTCGACTTCGCCTGGCTTGATTTTGAGCGCGGGGGGCACGGTGTATTCATGTTGACCGCCGAACAGTGCCGTGCCCATCAGGGGCTGTTTGCTTCTCGAATCTGATCAGGCAAGAGCATTACAAACGCTGCAATACCTCTTCGCTTTTTGTTCGTCCGCAACTCGATACATTCGACAACGGCTGGGCATCAAGCGAAGCGGTTTTGGCACGCATCTCCCTGAAGTGGCTGCCTGCTTGATGCCCGTATTGGTTTGTATACGAGGATCAAAGCATGACACAAGCGTCCCGGTTTCCTTTGGCTCCCAGCGACACTGATCTCGACACGCGCGCCCGATGCCTCCTTGAGGGCTTGACCCTGCGCGAAAAAATCGGGCAGAAGTTGCTCGTGGCCTTTCGTTATTGGTGTCCTGACGACCAGCCAGCGTGCACCCTGAGTACCACCCGGTTCAATTCCGCCATGGGCGATGCCCTGCGTAACAACGCCATTGGCGGGGTGATTTTGTTTGGTAACAATTTGAGTTCGCTTGAGCAGGGCAGAACCCTTCTGGATGATCTGCGCGCTGTGCCCCCGGTCGCGGGTGAACTCGGCCTGTTGCTGGGGGTGGACGAGGAGGGGGGGGCAGTGTTTCGCCTGCCGCGCAGGGCGGCCACGGTTTTCCCGGGCAACATGGCATTGGCTGCGGCCTGGCACGGCGGTGGTGACGAGCGGATGGCTTATGACCAGGGTGTGGTGTTGGCCGCCGAGATTGCGGCTCTGGGGTTTAACTTGAATTTTGCCCCGGTGGTGGACGTCAACAGCAACCCGTTCAACCCCGTCATCAATGTGCGCGCTTTTGGTGATGATGTACGCACGGTCAGCCTGTTGGCCCGACGCATGATGCAAGGTATGGCTGCACAGGGCGTGATCGCGGCGTACAAGCATTTCCCGGGGCATGGGGATACGGAAACGGACTCGCATATCGGGCTGCCGGTGGTGAACAAGTCCCGTGAAGATGCCTGGGCAATTGATCTGGCGCCCTATCGTTTGGCCATTGAAGCGGGTGAAGCGCCAGAAATGGTCATGACCGCCCATATTCAATATCCTGCGCTCGATAGCACCCTGGTTCAGACGCGCACCGGTGAACCGATTATTGCACCTGCGACCATGTCGCGGAAAATTCAGCACAATATTCTACGGGGTGAGCTTGGCTTTCAGGGCGTGAGCATCACGGATGCGATGGATATGAAGGCCATTGCCGGTTTTTTCGGTCAGGCCGACGCCGTGATAAAGGCTTTTCAGGCGGATGTGGATATCGCCCTGATGCCCATTGAATTTCGTACCGCTCGCCAGGCCGGGCTCCTGTCCGGGTTGGTTGATCAGGTGGTAGCGGCTGTCGAGGCGGGCGATATTGATCGACAGGAACTGGATCAGTCGGTATTGCGGATTGTGCGAATGAAGTTGCGCAACGGGATTACCGCCGAGCAGGGCGCCAGGCCTCGACCTGAGTTGAATATAATTGGCAGCCCGGCACATCGTGCGCTCGAGCAACGTATTACCGCGCAATCCATTACATTGATTCGTAATCAGTGCGCCGCGTTGCCTCTGAAGAACCAGTGCGCGCGGATCTTGATCCTGACCCCGAGGAATGAGCAGGCCGAAGCCTTGCGCCGCAGGTTCGAGGAGGCCGGCTATCCTGCGCTCCTGTTGACAGGCAAGGCGCTGAGAGGCGTTGGCTGGGTTGAGATAAAGCGGGCGATCAACGCCGCAGAAACGGTGATTCTCGGTACCTCTTCAATCGGTGTCAGTGCTGTCGTGCGAAATGCGCATGCCGATCAGTTGTTGTCAGGAGCAACCGTGCAGAGCAGTTTGCAATGGCTGCGCTGTGCCATGGAATACGCCACGTCCCGCGGCAAGCTGGCTATTCATCTGACGATGAACTCGCCCTACGATGTGGTGGAATTTGACGATATCGCCGGCGCCACATTGGCGACCTACTCGTCCAGGGGGTATGACCGAGGTCTGCTGGGGCCAGCCTTGCCGGCTGCTGTGGATGTCATGCTGGGGCGGAGCGTCCCCGTGGGGCGTTTGCCGGTTGATATTTTTGCCCTGGCCGATGGCAGCCAGCCGGGGGCGTTGCGCTACCCCAGGGGAACAGGTCTTGGCTATCCGTAACCCATAGTGACCCTGTGCAGCGGGTGGGTACCATCAGCGGTGCGTCGCAATCCAGATCAACAACCCTGCCTGGAACACCGAAAAGGCTACCAGGCAGGTGATGGTAAAGCGCAGGCCCATTTCTTCGCGCTGGTACCTGCCGAGTTTTTCTTCTTTTTCCCGCAGTTTTACCTCTTGTTCCTGCAAGTTCTGTTCGGCTTGCTGGAGCATTTGCGCAGTCTCAAGAATGTCGAGGAACTGAAGCTTTTCGCCATTCCAGCTGTCCAGCAACTCGCCCACTTGCACGTCTTCGATCCGTGCCTTGAGAAACTGGGCGTCGGCATACACCACATCAAAGCCCTGCACCCGCAAAACATGATCGCGGCGCAGGCGGCTGTCTTCATTCAGGGCGTCCCGGCTGGCCAGGTCGGTGCCGTCAACGCGGTAGTGCGACCATTTTTTCTGCGCCCACAACGCGGCCTGAGCCAGCAGAAAACGGCCGATCCCGCGGTTCGCCGGTTCAACTTGCAAACCGCGCTCAGGGCTGAAACGCACGCGGTGGGTGCTATGGTCGACCCACAGGTCAAGCTGGTTCTGTTCGCTGCGCACGCGCTGGCCCGGCAGGGTGATGGTCATGCGCAGCAGGCTGAGGTCTTTGCTGTGGCGTGTGGCGTGGCCAAACTGCACAAAGCGTAACGGCCGTGCCCCGGTGTTGCGGTCAGTGGGCAGGGGGGCGAGGCGCAGCATGCGCAAATGCTCGGGCTGCACATCGGCCCAAGGCAGCGGCGGGGCCTCGGGCACTTCCGGTGCCTCGGGCCCGGCGGGTTGTGTTGGGGTGTCGCTCATAACGGCTCGATCCTGTGCTGGATGTCAGCCAAGCAAAGACGGCCGACACCGGTTTATCGGCCGTTGTGCGCAGTACTGTAGGGCTGGCCCGCATTGACTTTCGTGATAAAGCGCACAGTTCGGTCGCCCAGTTCGCCTGCCAGACGCTGATTGGGGTCGTTATAGGACTGCACCTGGCGCTTCATGTCCATTGGCACGATGCGCATCACGTGGTTCATGCCATTGATCAGTGTCAGTACGGCATCGGGCTTGGCGGCCTTGAGCAGGCGGGCATCCTTGACCTCTACCTGAATGTCGTGGGTGCCCTGAATGATCATGGCCGGCATTTTCAGTGCGGCGAAAGCGGCAGCCGGGTCATGGCGCAGCAGGCTGATCATGTACGGCTGCACGCTGGGGCGGAAGATCACTTGCAGATCCTTGGGCACCTTGTCGTCGGTCTTGCCGGCTTCCAGGCTGCTGATCAGCTCAAAACTGCGTTTGAGCAGGGCAGGCGGAAGGTGATTGCGTTGCAGTTGCTCGCGCAACAGCACGCCCACCGGGCGCCCTGTACCGGCAATCGAAACCACGCCGGCAGCACCGATTTGTGGGGCTGCCAGGCTAGCGATCATTGCGCCTTCACTGTGCCCGAGCACAAACACCTTGCCAAAGCGCGGGTCGCTTTTGAGTTTCTCGCCCCAGGCCACGGCGTCGGACACATACTGATCGAAGTTGAGCTTTTGCTCGTCAGGCCCGGCAGGCTGGCTCTGGGCGATGCCGCGCTTGTCGAAGCGGACGCTGGCAATATTGCTCTGGGCCAGGCGCCAGGCCAGTTTTTTCAGGGCGTCATTGCGCCCGCCGATAGGGTTGTTGCCGTCGCGGTCAGTCGGGCCGGAACCGGCAATAATCAGCACCACGGGTACGGGCTTGTCGCTCTTGGGCAAAACCAGCGAGCCATACAACGTGCCGGAGCCGGTATCGAGCTCAATGGGCCGCAGCAAGACATTGGAGGGCGGGGCCGCCAGGGCCTGGGTGCCAAAGCCAAACAGGGTCAGTGCTAATATAAGTATTCGCAGCATCATAGCGCCATCATTGTCTAGTGTGCCGGTTGGACAAACCCGGATGAGTAAGGTTCGAGGATGAACTACAGAGGTAGCCTGCGTATACTGGCGCTTTTGGTTATCTGGGATCTGTTCAACATCTGTTGTGTTGCAACAAGACTTGAACTGATCCCGGGCTGAACTTTATCGGCTGATTTTCGCGGAGCGCCCTGCATGTCCGGCAATACCTACGGCAAGCTGTTCACTGTCACCACCGCTGGCGAAAGCCATGGTCCGGCGTTGGTCGCCATTGTTGATGGCTGCCCGCCAGGGCTGGAGCTGTCCCTTGAAGATTTGCAACGTGACCTGGATCGACGCAAGCCCGGCACCAGCCGCCACACCACCCAGCGTCAGGAGGCCGACGAAGTTGAAATCCTCTCCGGGGTGTTTGAAGGCCGCACCACCGGCTGCGCCATTGGCCTGCTGATCCGTAACACTGACCAGAAGTCCAAGGATTACTCGGCGATCAAGGATCTGTTCCGCCCGGCCCACGCTGATTACACCTATCACCACAAGTACGGCGAGCGCGATTACCGCGGCGGCGGGCGCAGTTCGGCGCGTGAAACGGCCATGCGTGTGGCCGCCGGTGCCATCGCGAAAAAGTACCTGGCCACCCAAGGCATCGTGATTCGCGGTTATATGAGCCAGCTGGGCCCGATTGAAATCCCGTTCAAGACCTGGGACTCGGTTGAACAAAACGCCTTTTTCAGCCCTGACCCGGACAAAGTGCCGGAGCTTGAGGCCTACATGGATCAACTGCGCCGTGACCAGGACTCGGTTGGCGCCAAAATCACCGTGGTCGCCGAAGGCGTGATCCCGGGGTTGGGCGAGCCGATTTTCGACCGTCTGGATGCCGAGTTGGCCCATGCGCTGATGAGCATTAATGCCGTAAAAGGTATTGAAATCGGCGCCGGTTTTGCCAGTGTTGCCCAGCGCGGCACCGAGCATCGCGACGAGATGACCCCTGAAGGTTTCCTGAGCAACAACGCCGGCGGCATCCTGGGTGGTATTTCGTCTGGCCAGCCGATCGTTGCCCACCTGGCGCTCAAGCCAACCTCGAGCATCACCACCCCGGGCCGCTCGATCGACGTGCATGGCAATCCGGTGGACGTGATTACCAAGGGTCGTCATGACCCGTGCGTGGGTATCCGTGCCACGCCGATTGCCGAAGCCATGATGGCCATTGTGCTGATGGATCACCTGTTGCGTCATCGCGGCCAGAACGCCGACGTACGCGTCAGCACGCCCGTACTGGGCCAGTTGTAATGCAAGGATTGTTGAGCGTCACGGTCTGACGGCCGTGGCGACACTTCCTTACTGGCGTCTGTCAGGCTTCTATCTTTTCTATTTCGCCTTGCTGGGTGCCACAGCGCCGTTTCTGGCGTTGTACTTCAATCACCTGGGGTTTTCCAGTGCGCGTATTGGCGAACTGGTGGCCATCCCGATGCTGATGCGCTGCGTTGCGCCCAACCTGTGGGGCTGGCTGGGGGACTACAGCGGTCAGCGTCTGCTGATCGTGCGTCTGGGTGCGCTCTGCACCTTGTGCAGTTTTGCCCTGATCTTTGTCAGCCAGAGCTATGCCTGGCTGGCGCTGGTGATGGCGCTGCATGCGTTCTTCTGGCATGCGGTGTTGCCGCAGTTTGAAGTCATTACCTTTGCCCACTTGCGTGAGCAGCCTGAGCGTTACAGTCAGATTCGTTTGTGGGGCTCGATCGGTTTTATCCTTACCGTGGTGATCCTGGGCCGCCTGCTCGAATGGCTGAGCCTGGATATCTACCCGGTGGCGCTGCTCGTGATCATGGCTGGCATTGTGCTGTGCAGCCTGTGGGTGCCCAATGCGCAGCCCTCCAGCCTGGGCCGCAAGCAGGTGGAAGGCGGGTTCTTGAAGCAACTGTTCAGCCCGGGCGTGCTGGCGTTCTATGCCTGTGTGGCGCTGATGCAAATGAGCCACGGCCCGTACTACACATTTCTGACTCTGCATCTGGAACACCTCGGCTATAGCCGTGGTGTGATCGGCTTGCTCTGGGCCCTGGGAGTGGTGGCCGAAGTGCTGATGTTTTTGGCCATGCGCCGTATCCTGCTGAAATTTTCTGTGCGCCGGGTGCTGATGTTCAGTTTTATCCTCGCTGCCTTGCGCTGGCTGTTGCTGGGGTCTTTTGCCGAGCACCTGTGGGTGTTGCTGTTGGCGCAGCTGCTGCACGCCGCCACCTTTGGCAGTTTTCATGCCTCGGCCATGACCTTTGTGCAACGCAGTTTCGGTCCCGGCCAGCAAGGCCAGGGCCAGGCCCTGTACGCCACGCTGGCCGGTATCGGTGGCGCCGTGGGGGCGCTGTACTCCGGTTACAGCTGGAACACCCTGGGCCCCGCTTTCACCTTTAGTATGGCGAGCGTCGCAGCGCTGGCTGCAGCCGTTATCATTGCCACCCGACTGCAAGAGGACAGGCCATGAGCCTTACCCGTGAACACCTGAGCCTGGAAATCATTGAAGCCGGGCGCTTTTTATATGCGCGTGGCTGGTCACCGGCTACCAGCAGCAACTATTCCACCCGGCTGTCGGCCAGCCAGGCGCTGCTGACGGTGTCGGGCAAGCACAAGGGCCAGCTGGGACCTGATGATGTGCTTGCCACTGACCTGGCAGGCAACAGCCTGGAACCAGGCAAGAAACCCTCCGCTGAAACCCT